>DASYUM010000039.1:0-22737 GCA_036001225.1 Candidatus Methylomirabilota bacterium
GAAGAGGACCACGATGGCCAGGACCGGCTTGAGCATCGGCAGGGTGACGTACCAGAAGCGGGCCGCCGGGCCGGCGCCGTCGGCTTCGGCCGCCTCGTACAGCTCGCGGGGAATCGCGACCAGGCCGGCCAGGATGGTGATCGCGAAGAAGGGCAGGCCGCGCCACACGTTCACGATGACCACGGCTGTCATCGCGTAGTACTTCTGGCCGAGCCAGTTGGGGCCCGGCGGGTCGAAAAGCCCGAGGCCGATTCCGGTCCAGTTCACCACGCTGTAGAGCGAGTTGAACATCCACCACCAGCCGAGCGTGGAGAGGGCGGTCGGGATCACCCAGGGGAGCAGGACCGCGCCCCGGATCAGCCGCTTGAACCAGAGCTGCTGATTGAGGAGAAGGGCGAGCCCGATGCCGAGCACCAGCTTCAGGGCCACCGCGCTGCCCGTGAAGACGAAGGCGTTCTGGAAGGTCTGGCGGAAGGCGTCGCTGTCCCAGAGGGCGACGAAGTTGCGGATGCCGATGAAGTGACTCGGCCGCCCGATGAAGGCGTTGGAGGCCGCCAGGTAGAGGGCCATCACGAAGGGATAGGCGACGAGGAGGAGCAACAGCAGCAGCGCGGGGGCGACGAACATCGGGCCCAGGACCTGCTCGCGGTCGAGCAACTCCCAGGCCCGGATCCGCCACCGCCGGCGGCCGGCGGCGGCGGCGACCTCCAGGTTACCGATCGCCACCGTCGCTCACCCGGCCATGATCTTCTTCATCTCGCTCTCGGCCCAGCCGATGGCCTCCTTGGTGGACGTGCCGGTCACCGCCTTGGCGATCATATTGGGCAGGATGAACGAGTTGGTGATGAGCTGGACCTTGTCGCTGGGCGGTGCCGGCCAGCCGTAGATGTGGTACTGCACGCCTTCGCCCTTGAGGGTGGCGAACTTGGGGTCGGTCTTCAGGACCGCGTGATCCTGCAGGTTCGCGAAGACCGGCAAGTTGAAGGCGTCACCTGACATGACGTACTCGTCGTAGACCTCCCGCTTCCCGATCAGGTAGCGGATCCACTCCTTGGCCGGCTCCACGTTCTTCGAGAACTTCCAGATGGCGATGGCCCGGGGCACGTCGGTCTCGTGGCGGCCAGCCGGCCCGGCCGGCGTCAGGTGGTGATTGATGCCGTCCGCGCTCGGCAGCTTCATGTTCCGCGCCACGATGTAGGCGCTGACCGGGTTGTGGATCCAGCCGGCCTTCCCCTGCTGGATCGACTCGTTGTTGCTGGAATCGGTCCAGGAGAGGACCTCGGGCTCCATGCAGTCGCGGTACACCTTCTTGTACCACTCGACCATGTGCTCGGTGGCCGGCCCGTTGATGCGGACGGTCTTGCCGTCCTTGTCCACCTCCATCCCACCGAAGCTCCACAGGACCGGCCCGGCGGTGGAGATGGAGTCGTAATTCTGAGCGATGGGGATCCCCACCGGGTTCCCCATCTTCTTCAGCTCCTTGCCGACCGTGTAGAGGTCTTCCCAGGTGTCGGGCACCTTGAGCCCGGCCTTCTTGAAGAGGTCCTCCCGGTAGGTCGGCACGAAGAGGGCGTGATACTGGGGCACCGCGCGCCAGACGCCCTTGACCTTGGCCGCCTCGGTCGAGGAGGAGATGGCCTTGCCGTACTTCTTCTCCAGCTCGCTCACGACGTCCGAGACGTCCACCAGCTGGGGCTCGTAGAGCCAGGGGAAGTGCATCCGCATCTCGACCAGGTCGTGGCCGGCCTGGGTCTGCACCTCGGCCGCGTACTTGGCCGGCTGCTGGGCGTGGGCGATGTGGTCGATCCTGATCTTGATCCCCGTGTCCTTGCTGAAGCGCTGGCCGATCTCGGCCAGCTTCTTGTCCGAGGCGGGGGCGAAGTTGTTCCAGCACAGGTAGGAGATCTCCCGTTGCTGTCCGCGGGCGGGCGGCACGCGGGTCGCCAGGATGCCGGCCAGGCCGGCGGTCCCCGCCGTCGCGCGCTGGATGAACTGCCGTCGGGTCAGGGTGGCCATACGTATCCTCTCCTTTTGGAGCCCGGCCAGTGGGGGAAACATGAGCGCGCCGCGTCGGCCCGAGGAGGGGCGGCGGGCGCGCGGCCGAGGCGGGTGGCGCTTGACCATCTCGCTCCCGAATGAGTGGGCCAATGATCGGCCGGAGTCGGCCAGCCTGTCAAGAGCCGGACGGAGCGATCCCATCCGGGAGACGAGGCGGCGACGGAATAGCTCCTCTGAAGGGGGCGTCGAAGGGGGCAAAGGGACACGGTAGGCCTCGAACAGGAGGGAACCCCATGAAGCGGATCCTGGCTGGGCTGGTCGTGCTGGGTCTCGTCACCGCCGTCCTCGTCACCCCCACCCCCGCACTCGCCTACGGCCACCGTCATTACCGTGGCGGCGGCCATTTCGTGGGTGGGTTCGCGGTCGGCGCCCTGACCGGAGCCGTCCTGGGTGGCATCTTCGCCCCTCGCGTTTACGCGGCGCCGCCGGTCGTGTACGAGCCGGTGCCGGTCTACGTCCAGCCGGCTCCCGTGTACGTGCAGCCGGCGCCGGTCTACGTGGCGCCTCCGCCGCCGGTGTGCAGCGACTACTGGGTCGGTGACCAGTGGCGCGGCGGCGTGTGGGTTCAAGGGCATTGGGAGCGCGTCTGCCGGTAACCACCCCCACCGGCGACCGCTCGGCACGCGGGCCCGGGTTCGACCCGGGCCCGCGTCGTTTTTCGGCGGCCGGATTTCGGCCGGCTGCGAGCCGCGTGCTATAGTCGTCCTGCGATGGTCGCACGCCTCCCCGCGCGCCTCCGCCTCGCCTACGGGCCCACGCCGATCGAACCCCTCCCGCGCCTCGGGGCGCGGCTCGGCCTCGACCTCTACGTCAAGCGCGACGATCTGACCGGCTTCGCCGAGAGCGGGAACAAGGTCCGCAAGCTCGAGTTCCTCGTCCGGGAAGCGCTCGACCAGGACGCCGACACGCTCATCACCGTTGGCGCGCTCCAGTCGAACTGCTGCCGGGCCACCGCCGCCGTGGCCGCCAAGCTCGGGCTCAAGTGTGTGCTCGGGCTGCGGGGGGACCGGCCGGCCGAGGCGGATGGCAACCTGCTCCTGGCCCGGCTCTTTGGCGCCGAGGCCGTCTTCGTCCCGCCCGCCGAGGTGGACCAGCCGGATGCGCTCTTCACCCGCCTGGCCGAGCAGGTGCGGCGGCGGGGTGGCCGCCCCTACATCATTCCGGAGTCGGGCTCGAACGAGCTGGGTGTGCTCGGCTACGCCGCGGTGGTCGAGGAGCTGCAGGCGCAGATCGCCGCCGGCGCGCCCCCCCCGGAGGCGGTCGTGATCGCCGCCTGGAGCGGCGGCAGCCTGGCCGGCCTCTACCTCGGCAAGGCGCTCTTCGGTCTCCGGGCCGAGGTCTGGGGTGTCCCCATCGCGTTCGAGGCGGAGGCGATCCGCGACTACGTGTGGACCACCGTGCGGAAGGCGGGCTCCCGCTTCAGCCTCGACGTCGCGCTGGAGCGCGATGCGATCCGCCTCCTCGACGGCTACCAGGGCCAGGGGCGGGCCGGCGCCCGAGCCGAAGAGCTGGCCATCGTGGCCGAGGCGGCCCGCGCCGACGGGCTGCTCCTCGATCCGGTCTACACGGCCAAGGCCTTTCTCGCCCTCGCCGACGTCGCCCGCCGCACACCCGGCCGGCTGGGCCGCCGCGTGCTCTTCCTCCACACCGGCGGCGGCTTCGGAGTCTTCCCCTTCCGGGCGCCGCTCACCCGCCTCCTCGACGAGGGGACCGCGCCCCCCTCATAGCGCGCGGCGCTGCCCTTCAGGCGAGCGCCCGCTCGATCTCGGCGACGTGCTCGGCCCGGTGGTGGTGGCGCGCCAGGTTGAACGGGTTGCCCGCCGCCGCGACCGCCTCGATCAGGCGATCGGGCAGGGCCTCGATTCGGCGGTCCAGGCTCTCCGCCGCCTCGATGGCCAGTCGGGCCGCGGCCCGGGGAGGGATGGCCCGCGCCAGCGCTCGCACGCTGTCGTTGATCACGTCGATGTCCGCCGGGGACGGCCCGGCGCCTTCCTTCTCGAACTTGTCGATCAGCGTGAGCGCGCGTAGATCCCAGAACGCCAGGTGGACGAGCGTGGCGGCGACCGTCCAGCCGTGGCCCACCGACCGCTCGAGGTCGGCGTCGCTCAGACGCCCGACCAGCGCCTTCAGCCGCTCCCGCGCTTTCGCATTCTCGGCCTGGAACCCGCGATCGACGGCCATGCGATCCTCCTGTTCCCGATCAGCGCGCGGCGCCGGTCAGGCGACGGTCCAGCGCTTCACGGCGTCGGTCTCCCACACGAGCCCGAGCCCCGGCCGGGTGGGTAGCTGAACCCGCCCGTCCACGAGCCGGAGCTTCTCGGCCAGCAACGGCTGGGCCCACGGCATGTGCTCGAGGTAGTAGGCGGTGGGGCTGGCGGCCATCAGGTGGCAGCACTGTTCGGGGAAGAGGTGGGAGGCGAGCGGCAGCCGCCAGGCGTCGGCGAGCGCCGCCGTCCTCAGCCAGCCGGTCACGCCCCCGATCCGCTCGAGGTCGGGCATCGGCACGTCCACCGCCCGCGCCTCGATCAGCTCCCGGAAGCCGAAGGGCGCGTAGGCATTCTCCCCGGTGGCCAGGGGGGTCGCCAGCTCGGCCGCCAGGCGGGCCTGACCGGCGACGTCGTCGTGGGGGATCGGCTCCTCGAACCACGTCAGGTCGATGCCGGCGTCTTCCAGCTTCCGCCCCATCCGGAGCGCGTAGTGGACGTCCCAGCCCTGATTGGCGTCGGCCATGAGCCGGACGTCGGGCCCGATCGCCTCCCGCACCGCCCGGGCGGCCGCCAGGTCGCCGGCCTCGCGGGGCCGGCCGAGGCGCATCTTCACGGCGCGGAATCCCTGACCGACCAGCTCGACGGCCTCCGCGGCGAGCTTGCCGAGATCGTCGGTGAGCCACAGCCCCTCGCTGGCATACGTGTTCACCGGCTCGGGCGAGCCGCCGAGGAGCCGCCAGAGGGGGACGTCCAGCGCCTTGGCGGCGAGATCCCACGCCGCGGTGTCGATCGCCGAGACGGCGAAGACGGCGAGGCCGCGGCGGCCGGCCATCGAGGTGAGCTGCCACATCTTGCGGTGGAGCGGCGTGGTCTCGCGGGGATCCATCCCCCGCACCTCGGTCTCGAGCCCGCGGAGCAGCTCGATCACCGCGCGGCCCCAGTCCTGGCCGAAGGTGACCAGGTACGTCTGGCCGGTCAGGCCCTCGTCGGTCTCGAGGTCGACCAGCAGATGGGTCATCACGCTGCTGATCCGGATGCGCGAGACGATGGGCCGCCGCATCGGGACATCGACCAGCCGGGTGCGGATGGCGGTGATCTTCATCCAGTCTCCTCTAGCTCTTGGACCATAGAACCGTCGGCGACGAGGCAAACGCGCGGCGCGCGATCATCTCGACAGGCCTCTACTCCTCGCCGAGGACCATCCGGCGATAGGCCTCGGCCGCCTTCAGTCCTCGTCGCTTCCCTTGCTCGCGCGCCCACGCGGTGATCATCTTGGCCGGGTCCCACTCCCCCATCTGGCTCCGGTGCTCCCGGAGCGCGGCCAGCTTGACCTCGAGCACGCCGGCGATGTCGATGAAGGTGTCGGGCCGCCCGGCCCCGTGGAGGAAGACGGTCTGGACGTGGTGCGGCTCCAGCCCCTCGTCGAGCAGCTCGGGAAAGATGAGCCGCGTCTCCGCCGACGGGAAGACCGCGTCCAGCGCCACGTCGGCGGCAACCCGGTGGTCGGGGTGGTTCAGGTAGCTCCGGCCGTAGAAGCGCACGGTGGGATCGCCGCACACCACGGCGTCCGGCCGATGGCGGCGGATCAGGCGGGTCAGGTCCCGCCGCAGCCCGAGGGACGGCTCCAGCATCCCGTCCGGGTAGCCGAGGAAGACGACCTCGTCGATGCCCAGCACGTGGCAGGCGCTGCGCTGCTCGGTCTCCCGGATCGGCACCAGCGCCTCCCGGGTCATGCCGGCCGGCGTGTACTGGTTGGAGCCGGCCCCGCCGCTGGTGATGCAGACGGTGACGATCGTGCTGCCGGCGCGGGCCCACTTGGCCAGGGTGCCGGCCACCGTGAACTCCTGGTCGTCGGGGTGGGCGTGGATGCTCAGGACCCGCGCCGGCGCCGGCGGCTCGGCCGGCTTGGCGCTCCGCCGCGCCGTCAATCGGGACCTCCCGCACTCCCGCCCCCTCCCCGCCCACTGGGGGAGGGGCGCCGATCCGGGCGAAGCCCCGTTCGCTCCGTCATTCCTCCACGAGCGCTCAGTCGAGCCGGGGGGGAGCTGCGTGCTCCTCCCCCGGACCTCCCCTCCGGGTGTCTCCCTGCTCACAGGGAAGGGGCAATTCCTTCATGGGCTTTCAGTCGAGCGGGGGCCGCTGCGAGGCCCACGGCTGGAGCGCCTCGAACGCCGCCGCCGCCCGGAAGACGTCGGTCTCCCTGTGCCAGCGCCCCACGACCTGGAGGCCCACCGGAAGCTTCTCGCGGGTGAAGCCGCACGGCAGGTTGGCGGCCGGCTGACCGGTCAGGTTGAACGGATACATGAACGGCACGCGGTCGAAGATCGTGTGGGCGGGCTTGCCGCCGAGGTCGGGCAGGCCCTCGAACGGCCCCGGGTCGGCCGGCCAGGCCGCCACCGGCATCTGGGGCGTGAGCAGGAGATCGTAGCGCTCGAAGGTCGCCCGCACCTTCTCGGCGAAGGCGGTGCGGGCGAGCAGCGCCTGCGCGTACTCGATGGCGCTCAGCTTGGCCGCGTCCAGGATCATCCGCATCAGCGTGGGCTCGATCCAGTCGGGTCGGGCCAGCGCGCGCTCGTGGTTGCGGGCCCCCAGGTGCACCGAGTAGATGATGCGATGGAAGTCGTAGGGGTTGCCCCAATCGATCTTCGCCTCCTCGACCTCGCCGCCGAGGTCGGCGAAGCGGCGGGCGGCGGCCGACGCGATCTCGGCCACCTCCGGATCGACGGCCGCGAAGCCGAGGTCGCGACTCCAGCCGATCCGCAGCCCCTTGAGGTCGCCCTCGCAGGCGGCCAGGTAGTCGGCCGGCGCGGCGTCGATGGAGAGCGGATCGCGCGCGTCCGGCCCCGCCATGGCCTGGAGGAGCAGCGCGCCGTCGCGCACGGTGCGGGTCATCGGCCCCTGATGAGAGCGGGCGGCCCACAGGTCGGAGCTCGGCCAGGCGGGGACGCGGCCGAAGGATGGCTTGAGGCCGAAGATGCCGCAGAGCGCCGACGGGATGCGGATCGAGCCCGAGCCGTCCGAGCCGTGGGCGAGCGGCCCCAGCCCGGCGGCGACGGCGGCGCCGGCGCCGCCCGAGGAGGCGCCTGAGGTCCGGGCCGGGTTCCAGGGGTTCCGGCAGGGGGGCCCCAGCAAGTTGTCGCACATGTCCTTGTAGCCGAAGTGGGGCGTATTGGTCTTGCCGAGGAGCACGCCACCGGTGGCCCGCAGACGCGCGGCGACGAGGCCGTCCTCGGCCGGCACGTTCTGCTCGAAGAACTTGGAGCCGTAGGTAGTGCGAATGCCGGCGGTCGCCTCGAGGTCCTTGATGGAGTAGGGGATGCCGTCGAGCGGGCTCTGGAGGGCGCCCCGCATCGCGCGGGCCTCGGCTGCCCGGGCCAGCTCGCGCGCGTGGTCGGCGGTGACGGTGAGGAAGGCGTTGAGCTTCGGGTTGAGCCGCTCGATCCGGGCCAGCACGGCGTCGGTCAGCTCGACGGGCGAGAGCGTCTTCGCGCGGATCAGTCGGCCCAGCTCGGTCGCCGGTGTGTAGCAGAGGTCGGTCGCGTTCATCGAAGCCTCCTGGATGGCATGGCGGTGTGGTCGGCTGCGGACCAGGGTAGGGCCGGAACTCGCGCTTGTCCAGCGGGGGACCGCGCTCCGACAAAGGTGCTATGCTCTCGCCACCGGTCCGGTCTCCGCGGCCCACCAGGACAGGAGCGACCATGACGACCGAGGACATCCGCGTCAGCGCGACCGCGCTCGAGGCGTTCACCCGCGAGGTCTTCGGGCGGGTCGGGATGCCGTCCGAGGACGCTGCCATCGAGGCCGAGGTGCTGGTGTGGGCGAACCTGCGCGGCGTGGACTCGCACGGCGTGCTGCGCATCCCGTGGTACGTCGAGCTGGCCGACCGGGGCGACATGAACCCGCGGCCGAAGATCCAGGTCGAGAAGGAGACGCCGGCGACCCTCCTCATCGAGGCCGATCGCGCCTTCGGGCCCGTCGTGACCGTGCTGGCGATGCGGCGCGCGATCGCCAAGGCCCGGCAGGCCGGTCTCGGCTGGGCCCTCATCCGCAACACGACGCACCAGGGCGCCATGGCCTACTACGCCCTGATGGCGGCCGGGGAGGGGATGGCCGGGCTCGCCATCGTCTGCAGCCCGCCCAACATGGCGCCCCACGGGGCCCGGGCGGCCGGCGTCCACAACAGCCCCATCTCGATCGCGGTCCCCGCCCGCCACCACCGGCCGCTCTGCCTCGACATGGCGACCAGCGTGGCCGCCGGCGGCAAGCTCCGGCTGGCCGTGGACAAGGGCGTCCCCATCCCCCCGGGCTGGGCGCTCGATCGAGATGGCCACCCGACCACGGACGCCAAGCGCGCCGTCATTCTCCTCCCGTTCGGGGGGCCGAAGGGCTCGGGGCTGGCCATGATGTTCGAGACCCTGACCAGCCTGATGGCGGCCAACCCCTTGCTGGAGCCGGCGCTGTTCGGGGCGGACGGCGCCGCCCGGCACCGGCAGAACAGCGTGGTGGCGGCGATCGACATCGGCACCTTCACCGACGTGGAGGAGTACCGCGAGCGCGTGGATCGCCTGATCGACGGGATCCAGCGGCTCCCGCGCGTGGAGGGCGCGGGGGAGATCCTCGTCCCCGGCGAGCCGGAAGACCGGTGCATGGAGGAGCGGCGGCGTAACGGGATCCCGCTGCCGGCGGGAACGGCCCGCAACCTCGGGGGCGTGGCCGAGCGGTTCGGGATCAAGCTCCCGTGGAATTCGTAGCCAAGGAGGGCGCGACCATGAACGAGCCTGTTTCACGACGGGCGGTCCTCGGGGGCGCGGCCGCGGCCGCCGGCGCCACCGCGCTGGGCGGGTTACCCGGCATCCTGGCTCACGCCCAGGCTCCGGCCTACCCGAAGGGGACCCGGCTCCACCTCCTCCAGTGGTCCCACTACGTCCAGGCCGCCGACGTCCTCTTCGACAAGCAGACGGCGGAGTTCGCCAAGCAGGCGGGCGTGGACATCCAGATCGAGCGAATCAACCAGAACGATATCCAGTCCCGGGTCACCGCCGCCGTCCAGAGCGGCTCCGGCGCCGACATCATCATCGTCGCCAACAACCACGCGCATCTCTACGAGAGCGCCCTGGTGGACGCGAGCGACGTGGCCGAGGCGATCGGCGCTCAGCAGGGCGGGTGGTACGACTACGCCCGGGTCAACACGTTCGCGAACGGGCGCTGGATCGGGGTCCCGCAGTTCATCATCTCGTGGGCCATCACCTACCGGGAGGACTGGTTCAAGGAGGAGGGCCTGAAGTACCCCGAGACCTGGGACGAGTTCCGGGCGGCCGGGCGGAAGCTCAAGGCGAAGGGCAAGCCCTTCGGGCAGGCCTTCGGCCACAGCATCAACGACCCCAACAACTGGTGTTACCCGCTGACGTGGATGTGGGGCGGCATGGAGGTCGAGCGGGACGGCAAGACCGTCGTCCTCGACAGCAAGGCAACCGTCGAAGCGGTGAAGTTCAACAACGTCCTGTGGAAAGAGGTCTTCGACGAGGGCGGGCTGGCCTGGGACGACTCCAACAACAACCGGTCGTTCCTCTCCTCGGACATCTCGCTGACCGGCAACGCGCCCAGCATCTACGTCGCCGCCCGCAAGCAGGCGCCCGATGTCTACAAGGGAACGAACCACGGCCATTTCCCCAAGGGCCTGGCCGGGCGCTTCTACTGGCTGCCCACCTGGAACAGCTGCGTGATGAAGTACTCGAAGAACCCGAAGCTGGCCAAGGAGTTCATCCGCTACTACATGGACCGGAAGCAGTTCGAGCCGTACTTCGAGACGATGGACAGCTTCGGGATCCCCGGCACCAAGGTCTGGTTCGAGCACCCGCTGTGGCTCAAGGATCCCAAGACCACGGTCTTTCGGGAAACCCTCCAGCACGCCCGCCAGGTCGGCTACGCCGGGCCCCCGGGCCGGAAGGCTACCGAGGCGCTCTCCAAGTACATCATCGTGGACATGTTCGCGAAGTCGATCCAGGGCCTGGCCCCCGAGGAGGCCGTGAAGTGGGCGGCCGGGGAGCTGCGGAAGATCTACAGCGTGTAGGCGGCGCTGGTGGAGCCGTACG
Source organism: Candidatus Methylomirabilota bacterium (assembly GCA_036001225.1). GTDB lineage: Bacteria > Methylomirabilota > Methylomirabilia > Rokubacteriales > DASRDR01 > DASYUM01. The sequence goes on from DASYUM010000039.1 coordinate 10,358, forward strand.
CCGAGATCACGCCCGAGGAGTTGACGGCGCGCCTGGACGCGGCCGACGCGCCGCTGCTCCTCGACGTCCGCGAGCCGTGGGAGCACGCGATCGGCGCGCTGCCCGGGGCGCGCCTGATCCCGATGGACGAGCTGCCGGCGCGCCTGGACGAGCTGCCGCCTGACCGCGACATCGTGGTGTACTGCCACCACGGCCTGCGCTCGGCCGAGGTCGTCGCCTGGCTGCGCGCGCAGGAGATTCCGGCCGTGAACCTGCGCGGCGGGATCGACGCGTGGGCGGTGGCCGTGGACCCGACGCTCCGCCGCTACTGATCCGGGTCCGGTGGCGGAGCTGACCGTCGAGCGGAGCGGCGGCCTGGCCCGGGTCACCCTGGCCCGCCCGCCGCTGAACATCCTGACGCCGTCGCTCATCGTCGAGGTGGGCGCCGCCTTCCGCGACCTCACCCGCGACCCCGACCTCCGGCTGGTGGTCCTGGGGGCGGCCGGGCGCGCGTTCTCGGCGGGGGTCGAGGTCCAGGCGATGCGCGACCTGGATCCGCCCCGGGCCCGGGCCTTCATCGGCGCCCTTCACGACACCATCCGCGCCCTGCGTGACTGCCCGGCGCCGGTCCTCGCCCGCCTCCATGGCCACGTCCTCGGCGGCGCGCTCGAGCTGGTGCTCGGCTGCGATCTTCGCCTCGCCGCCGCCTCCTGCCGGCTGGGGATGCCGGAGATCAAGGTCGGCATCCCGTCCGTGATCGAGGCCGCGCTCTTACCGGGCCTCGTCGGCTGGGGGCGGACGGCCGAGCTCCTGCTCACCGGCGAGACGATCGACGCCGCCGAGGCCGAACGGTGGGGGCTCGTGAACCGGGCGGTGCCCGACGACGCCCTCGACGCCGAGGTGGAGAGCTGGGTCGGGCGGCTCCTCGCGCTCCCACCGGCGGCCCTCCGCCTCCAGAAGGCGCTGCTCGGCCGCTGGCGCCAGGTGGAGCTCGACACGGCGATCGCCCTCTCGATGGACGCCTTCGCGCTGGCCTACGCGACCGACGAGCCGCGCCGGGCCATGCAGGCCTTCCTCGACCGTCCTCGCCCGGCCGCCCCTTGACGGCCTCTCCGGGCTCCCCCTAGCATCGAGGCACATGCACTTCGACTTGACCGAGCCCCAGCGCCTCATCCGCGACCTGGCCCGCGAGTTCGCCGAGGCCGAGGTGCGGCCGCGCGCGGCCGAGATCGACCGGAGCGACGAGTTCCCCTGGGACCTCTACAAGCGGATGGCCGAGCTGGAGATCCTGGGCATGACGGTGCCGCCGGAGTACGGGGGCTCGGGCGCGGACACCGTGAGCTGGTGTGTCGTCCAGGAGGAGCTGGCCCGCGCCTCGGCGGTCGTCGCCGACGCCCAGCTCCTGTGCAAGCTGATGAGCGACATGATCCTGCGGAACGGCAGCGAGGAGCAGCGGCGATGCCATCTCCCGGCCATGGTCCGGGGCGAGAAGATCTGCGCCATCGCCCAGACCGAACCGGCCGCCGGCTCCGACGTGGCCGGCGTCCAGACCACCGCCACCCCGACCGCCGATGGCTACGTGCTCAACGGGACCAAGCGGTTCATCACGGCGGCGATGGTCTGCGAGCTGGCAGTGGTGGTGGCGACGACCGACCGCCGGAAGGGCCGGGACGGGATCACGCTCTTCCTGGTCGAGATGGGGACGCCCGGCTTCAGCCGCGGCGGCAAGGAGCAGCTCCTCGGCGTGCGGGGACTGGCCACGGGGGAGCTCGTGTTCGAGCAGTGCCGGGTGCCGCGCGAGGCGCGCCTGGGCGGGGAAGGCGAAGGGTTCAAGCGGGCGATGGTCTCGCTGGATACCGGCCGGATCGGGATCGGGGCTCAGGCGCTCGGGATCGCCCAGGCCGCGATGGAGGCAGCCGTCACCTACGCCCGGCAACGGCCCGCGTTCGGCCGCCCGATCGCCGATTTCCAGGCCGTCCAGTTCATGCTGGCCGACATGTCGGCCCAGATCGAGGCGAGCCGGCTGCTGCTCCGCCGGGCCGCCTGGCTCAAGGACCAGGGGCGCTCGATCATCCGGGAGGCCGCCGAGGCGAAGCTCGTGGCGTCGGAGACGGCGGCCCGGGTCACGACCGACGCGCTGCAGATCCACGGGGCCTACGGGTACTCCACCGAGTTCCCCGTCGAGCGGCTCTACCGGGACGCGCGCGTCTACCAGATCTGGGAGGGCACCAGCCAGATCCAGCGGCTGGTGATTGCCCGCCAGCTCCTGAAGTGAGCCCCCGGGCCGATACCCGTCGCATCTCTGCGTCCTCGGCCCTCGGCGCACCTCAACATCGGGTGGCTCGCCCCGTCGCGCCCCCCAGCCCCGCGACGTCCGGAGGCTCGCGGGCGCGGCATACGCCTCGGCGCGGTCTTTGGGACAGCGCGCCCCGGGCGGCGGGGTCCCAGCCCCGCGACGCCCGGCGGCGCGCATTCCTGCGTCCTTGATCTGCTCGGGTCTCGACCCGGGATCGCCTGCCTGTGGCTGACCCTGGTCCGCTCGCAATTCTCCAGGGCGTCCGCGTTCTGAGCTTCACCCAGTTCCTGCTCGGGCCGTCGGGGGTCCAATTCTTGGCCGATCTCGGCGCCGACGTCGTGAAGATCGAGCCGCCGGGGGGGAAGCTCTGGGAGCGCAACTGGTCGGGGTGCGATCTCTACCTGAACGGGGTCAGCGTCTTCTTCATGTCCACCCACCGGAACCAACGGAGCCTGACCCTCGACCTCAAGCACCCCGACGGCCAGGCGGTGGCCCGCCGCCTCGTCGAGCGAGCCGACGTCCTCGTGCAGAACTTCCGGCCCGGCGTCATGGAGCGCCTCGGCCTCGGCTACGATGCCTCACGCGCCCTGAATCCCCGGCTCGTCTACGTCTCGGCGTCGGGTTACGGCGAGGCGAGCCCCTACCGCGACCGGCCGGGCCAGGACCTCCTCCTCCAGGCCATGTCCGGGCTGGCCCACATCTCGGGGCGGGCCGGCCAGCCGCCGACGCCGGTCGGCACCGCGGTGGTGGACCAGCACGGGGCGACCCTCCTCGCCCTCGGCGTCCTGGCCGCGTTGCTCGAGCGCGCTCGGACCGGCCGCGGCCTCCACGTCGAGGTCAGCATGCTGCGGGCGGCGCTCGACCTCCAGCTCGAGATCGTGACCTACTTTCTCAACGGCGCCCGCATGGAGAAGAGCCCGACCAGCCTGGCCAGCATGTTCCACCCCGGCCCCTACGGCGTCTACGAGACGAAGGACGGCCACGTGGTGCTCTCGATGTCGCCCCTGGCGGTGCTGGCGGAGGCGCTCGATTCGGCCGAGCTGCGGTCGCTGGCGACGGTGCCGTACAACTTCGCGGCCCGCGAGCAGATCGCCCGGGGCTGCGAGCGGCTCATGCGAACACGCACGACCGCCGAGTGGGTCGAGTACCTGGTGCCCCGGGGCGTGTGGGCGGCGCCCGTGCTCACCCATGGCGAGACGTTCGAGGACCCGGCCGTCCAGGCCGCCGAGCTGGTCGACGAGCTCGACCATCCGGTGGCGGGCCGGGTCCGCCTGCTCCGGTTCCCGCTGGAGTTCTCCACGGGCCGGTCCGGCGTGCGCCGGCCGCCGCCGATGCCCGGGGAGCAGACCGACGAGATCCTGCGCGAGCTCGGCTACGGCGAGGCCGAGATTCGGCGGTTCCACCAGGAAGGGGCGGTGTGATGGACTTGACCGTGGCCGACCGGGCCGAGGTCGGGGACGTCGAGTTCCTCAAGGACCGGCTCTACGACTACAACGTGGCCCGCACGGGGATCGCCGACGGGCGCGGGGTCGCGATCTTCGTGCGGGACAGACAGGGCGCGATCGTGGCCGGGCTGCACGGCTGGACGTGGGGCGACGTCCTCGACATCCGCGAGCTATGGGTCCGGGAGGACGCGCGTGGCCGCGGGCTCGGCCAGCGTCTCCTGCTGGCGGCGGAGCGAGCGGCAGCGGGCCGCGGCTGTCACCGGGCCACGCTGGAGACGCAGAGCTTCCAGGCGCCCGCGTTCTACGCCAAGTTCGGCTACCAGGTATTCGGAACGCTCGAGAACTATCCGCGCGGCCATCAGAAGCACTATCTGCGGAAGGACCTCGCGTGACGGAGGCGCGCGGCCGGGCCGCGCTGGTGACGGGGGCCGGCTCGGGGATCGGCCGGGCGATCGCGCGGCGACTCGCCCGGGACGGCTTCCGCGTCGCGGTCAACGACGTCGATGCGACGGCCACCGGCCGCGCCGCCGCCGAGATCGACGGGCTCCCCGTCGTGGCCGACGTGGGCGACCGAGCGGCGGTGGGGCGAATGGTGGGCGAGGCCGTCGGCGCGCTCGGGCGACTCGATGTGCTCGTCAACAACGCGGGCATCTGCCGCCTCGGGGCGATCGCCGACTTCCCCGAGGCCGACTGGCGGGCGACCTTCCGGGTGAACGTGGATGGCGTCTTCTTCTGCTGCCAGGCGGCGGTGCCCTCCATGGTCCGGCAGGGCCGTGGCAACATCGTCAACATCGCCTCGTGGAGCGGCAAGTCGGGGGCGCCCTACTTCGGGCCGTACTGCGCCTCCAAGTTCGCCGTCATCGGACTGACCCAGTCGCTCGCCCGGGAAGTCGCTGCCCACGGGATCCGGGTCAACGCGGTTTGCCCGGGGATCGTCGGGGGGACCGAGATGCGGGCGCGCGTCGACGACGCGGCGCGGGCGCTGGGCCGGCCCACCGGGGCCGAACGGGTGGGGTTGATCCCGCTGGGCCGGCTGGCCGAGCCCGACGACGTCGCCGCCGTGGTCGCGTTCCTCGTCTCCGACGAGGCCCGCTACATGACCGGGCAGGCGATCAATGTCACCGGCGGCCTGTGGATGCATTGATTTTTCGGGGGGGTCTCGGAAACCCCCCCCGATTCCCCCCCCCGCGGGGGGATTGCGCCGGCAAAGCCGGCGCTCGGAGCGGAACACCGACCCTTGGCGGTTCGGCATCGCGCCGCGCGCGTCCCGACACGTTGCTGGATTGTCGGAGGAGGCGCGGCACCACGGAGCGGAGTCGAGGGAGGGGTGGGCATGACGGACGGGGTGGATCTCACGGGTCGCGTCGCGCTGGTGATGGGCGGGACGCGCGGGATCGGGGAGGCGATCGTCCGCCGGCTCCTGGACGCCGGCGCGGACGTCGTGACGGTCGCGCGCACGACCGAGGAGACCCCGGGCCGGCGGCCGGTCGTGTTGAAGGGCGACGTGGGCGTCAAGGCCGACGTGGACCGCGTGGTCGCGACGACGCTCGATCGGTTCGGGACCGTGGACATCCTCGTCAACTGCGCCGGCGTGATCCGCCGGAAGCCGGTGAGCGAGACGACCGAGGCCGACTGGGACTACATGGTGGACGTGAACCTGAAGGGCGTGCTCCTGGCCTGCCAGGCCGTCGGACCCGCCATGCGCCGGACCGGCCGGGGACGCATCGTGAACATCACCTCCATCGGGGCCGACCTGGCCCTCATGAACCGCGGTGTCTACTGCGCCACCAAGGCCGGCGTGGGTCAGCTCACCCGGTGCCTCGCGCTGGAGTGGGGGCCGCACGGTATCACGGTCAATGCCGTCGGCCCCGGGATCACCGAAACGCCGCTCACTCGCGGCTATCTCGAGGCCGACCCCGGCCGCCGGCAGACGATGATCGACAAGATCCCGCTCCGCCGGCTGGGCCGGCCGGACGACATGGCCGGCGCGGTGCTGTTCCTGGCCTCCGACCTCGCCGCCTACATCACGGGGCAGACCCTCTACGTGGACGGCGGCTGGGGCGTGGGAGACTACGATTGGTGAGAGGAGGGGAGCGATGAGACATCCGATCGGCCGACGCGCGTTCCTGGGTACCGTGGGCTCCGGCCTGGCCGGACTCTCCCTGTCGCGGTCGCGGCCCGCCGCGGCGCAGGGCAAGCGGATCAGCCTGGCCTACATGCCGCACCCGATCCACCTGCAGCAGCTCGAGTGGCTCCGCAAGGGCGCCGCCCAGATGAAGCTCGAGCTGGACGCGCCCGCCATCGCCTACGTGGACTACGTGCAGTCGATGACTGCCCAGTTCATGGGGCCGCGCAACCGCTATCAGGTCATCTGGAACAACGACGACTGGGGGCAGCTCTTCGGCCAGTTCCTCGAGCCGCTCGACGACACCGTCAAGCAGACGTGGGCCGAGGACCGGGCCTGGATGATGCGGTGGCGGGGGAGGCAGACGGCGGCGCCATTCGTCATCACCGCCGGGGTGGTCTTCTACCGCAAGGACCTGGTGGCGGAGACCGAGCTGCCCAAAACGTTCGACGAGCTGGTGGAGGCGTGCAAGAGGGCGCAGGCCAAGGGCGTGAAGTGGGGACTGATGGGCGGCTCCGGCTTCCCCCACATGTGGTTTACGCTCCTGTGGAGCCTGTGGTCCAACAACGCCGACCTCTTCCTGCCCGTCGGCGCCCGCTCCTGGGACCAGCTCGAGAAGGGCGGCTGGAAGCCCGGGGTCACCGAGAAGGAGTTCATCGACACCGTGCAGTGGTGGTGGGACGCCATTCATACCCACAAGATTGCCTCGCCGGCCATCGCCTCGGGCTCGACCCGCACCGACACCGACGCCATGTTCATGCAGGGTGACGTGGCCTTCGCGGTCCAGGACTCGACCTTGCTCCAGACCTACCGCAACCCCGAGAAGAGCAAGGTCGCCGACAAGGTGGGCGTCACCGGCTTCCCGACCGGCCCCCACAACAAGAAGGGGCGCATGGGCTGGGCCGACTGCTGGTTCTGGTCGGTGCCCAAGAACAACCCCGGCGACACCAAGAAGGCGGCCAAGGAGCTGGTCAACTGGGTCGTCGGCAGCAAGGAGGCCCAGAAGGAGGTGTGGATCAAGACCGGCGGCATTCCCACCCACCTGGAGGTCCAGAAGGAGCTGATGGCGACCGACGCCGAGTACAAGCACATCCACGGCCTGACGGTAGGCGCGCCCCAGATGATCCACTCGGCGTATTACTGGCCGCTGTGGCCGGAGATCCACTCGCTGGCCTCCAAGGCGTTCACCCAGGCCCTGACCGGGCCGAAGGAGAAGATCCCCGACGTCATGCAGGGGCTGGCGCGCGACTTCCGCGAGCGGGCCCCCGTGGCGCAACGGTGAATCGTCGGAGGGGGGCGCAGCCCCCCACCGACGGCCCACCCGGCAAAGCCGGGCCGGTCGCCTTTCGGCGAACGGATCGGGCCGCCCCCCCCTGGGAAAATGAGGGGGCGCGAAGCGGAGAACGAGCGGTGGAAATCCCGAGAGCCAATGGTCGCGGGTCTGGTCTGGACTCAGAGGCGCTCGACACGCTGCCGGCGGGGCGAATCGGCGCCGCCGGCGTCCGCGCGTGGGTCGAGCGCGACCGGGCGTTCCAGCTCCAGCTGGTGGCGCTGTCGGCGCTGGCCCTGCTCGTCTTCCAGGTCCTCCCCATCGCCCACGGGATCTGGATCAGTCTGCTGGACTTCACGCCGTGGCACCCCGAGGGCGACTTCATCGGCCTCCGCAACTATGGCCGGGTCCTCGCCAACCCCCTCTTCTATCGGGCCGCCCTCCCCAACACGTTCCTCTTCCTGGTGCTGGCGGTCGGGCTCGAGGTCGTCTGCGGGCTCGGCATCGCCCTCCTCATCAACCGGCGCTTTCCGGGGGCCCGGCTCATCCGAACCCTTCTCCTCTTCCCGCTGCTGGTGGCCCCGGTGGTGGCGGGGCTCATGTTCTACTGGATGTTCCACTCCGAGTTCGGCTTCGTGAACCAGCTCCTGGCCGCACTCGGCGTGCCCGGCGTGTTGTGGTTCAACCGGCCGTGGACGGCGTTCGGCATCATCGTGCTGGCCGACGTGTGGACCTGGACCCCGTGGTTCGTGCTGATCATCTACTCCGGGCTCCAGACCCTTCCCCCGGAGCCGTTCGAGGCCGCCCGCCTCGACGGGGCCAGTGCCTGGCAGGTCTTCCGGTGGATCACGGTGCCCCTCCTCTACCCGGTCCTGTCGATCACCCTGCTCATCCGCTCGTTCGACGCCTTCCGCGTCTTCGACGTCGTGTGGACCATGACCGGGGGCGGGCCCGGCAACGCGACCGAGACGTTCGGCACCTTCGTCTACCGGCTCGGCTACCTGACGGTGAACTACAGTGAGGGGGCGGCGGCGGCCCTCCTCGGCGCCGTCGTCATCATCGTGGTCGGCGTGGCCGTATACGGTACGTTTGCGCGGGTGGTGTGGGGCCGACCGGCTGGACCGGGCCGATGACCGTCGTGTCCCGGCCAGGTAGGCCAGTGGGGCGGCGGCGGGTCGGCTACTGGCTGACGGTCGCCGCGATCTACGCGGTCACCGCCGCGTTCCTGTTCCCGGTCTTCTATCTCGCGCTGACGGCGTTGCGGCCGCCCAGAGACGTCTTCGCGGTGCTGAGCGCGGGGACCCGATTCTCGTTCCGCAACTTCACCGACGCCCTGGCCTGGGAAGGCGTCCGCATCCCCGAGTCGTTCGTCAACAGCGCCGTCATCGCGACCGCCTCCACGCTGCTGTCGCTGGTGATCACGCTGCCGAGCGGCTTCATGCTCGCCCGCTACCGCAACCGGCTGGCGCGCGGCTGGTTCTTCCTCATCTACGTCGTCCGGACCATCCCCTTCATCACCTGGATCCTGCCCCTCTTCCTCCTCGCCCAGCAGCTCGGGCTCCACGGCACCTACATCGGGATCGTCGCGGCCCAGGCCGCGTTCCACGTGACGTTCTACTCGTGGATCTTCAAAGGCTTCTTCGAGGGCGTCCCCCGCGAGCTGGAGGACGCCGCGCTGGTGGATGGCTGCTCGCGGTGGGGAGCCTTCCTGCGGATCTCGGTGCCGCTGGCCGTCCCCGGGATCGTGGCCGCCGGCATCCTGGGCTGGATCTGGGGATGGAACGAGCTCTTGATCACGCTGTTCATGACGACCGAAGACATCCCGATGTACTCGAAGACGATCTCGACGTTCATCACCGAGATGGGCGTCGAGTGGGGCCGGATGGCGGCCACCGGCATCATGGCGATCGTGCCGGCGGCCCTGGTGACCGCGTTCTGCCACCGCTACGTCGTGGCCGGCCTTGGCGGCCTCCACGAGCGATAAGGAGACCTGGCGATGGAGAGAGGCACGAAATCGAGCCCGCTAGAAGGCCTTCCGATCGGCAAGGCGGTCACCGTGCGCAAGACGGTCGGCGAAACCGACGTCTATCTGTTCGCCGGCATCTCGGGCGACTTCGCCCCCATCCACGTGGATGAGGAGTTCATGAAGCAGACCCGCTATGGCCGCCGGATTGCCCACGGAGCCCTCATGATCGCCTACATGTCCCAGGCCTCGACCCGGATGTGCGAGGGCTTGCCCGGCACCGTGGTCTCCTACGGCTACGATCGGATCCGGTTCCCCAAGCCGGTGTTCATCGGGGACACCATCAGCGTGACCTACGAGATCGCCGAGCGCGACGTGGCCGCCGGCAAGACGTTCAGCAAGGTGACGTGCACGAACCAGCGGGGCGAGGTGGTCGCCGCCGCCACCCACATCCTCAAGGTCGTCGAGGAGTAGCGCGCCGGCGCGCGGGTCATTCGGATGCCTCCGGTGCTGACCGACGCGCTCGTCGCCGACGCCCAGCGCCGACTCCTGGCCCGCATCGACCAGACGGCGGCCGAGGTCGGGGCCCGCGGGTTCCCCCACGCGGCCGACGGCCGGACGGGACTCTGGGAGGTCAAGCCCGAAGGCTCGTGGACGGGCGGCTTCTGGGTCGGCTGCTGCTGGCTCGCCCACCGCCTGACCGGCGAGTCCCGCTACCGGGGGTGGGGCCTCGAGTGGGCCGAGCGGCTCCGCGGCCGGGAGCGGGATCTGACCCACGACATCGGCTTCCTCTTCCAGTACGCGGCCGTCCTCGGCTGGCAGAGCGTGCACGAGCCGGCGCTCCGCGACCTCGCGCGGGCGGCGGCCGACCAGCTCGTCGCGATGTGGCATCCGCGGGCGCGCGTCATTCCGGTGGGAGCACGAGCCGAGGTCTCCTCGGGCACCGACGACGTGACCATCGACTGTCTGATGAATCTCCAGGTCCTCTGGTGGGCGGCCGCCGAGACGGGGGACCCGCGCTACCGCGACGTCGCGGTCGCCCACGCCGAGCGGACGGCGGCCTGGCACGTCCGGCCCGACGGCTCCTGCTTCCAGTCGGTCCACTTCGATCCGGCGAGCGGCGAGCCGGCGAAGAAGCACACCCACCAGGGGTACTCGCCGGAGGGCTGCTGGAGCCGCGGGCTCGGCTGGTGTGCTTACGGGTTCGCCGAGGCCCATCGGGCGACCGGGCGCGCGGACTTCCTCGCCATCGCGCGCCGGGCGGCGGACTACCACCTGCGCCGGATGCCGGCCGATGGCGTCCCGTTCTACGACTACGACGACCCGCGCAGCCCGGCCGTGCCGCGCGACACCTCGGCGGCGGCGATTCTCGCGTCGGCGTGCCTCGAGCTGGCGCGCGTCGATGGGGACGGCCGCTGGCGGGCGGCGGCCGGCCGCATCCTGGCCGGGCTGATCGAGGGTTACCTCACACCCGTCGGCCCCGACGACCGGCGGCCGGCCGGGATGCTCCTCGAGGGCTGCTACAACCTCCACACCGGCGAGGCGCCCGCCCACGAGCTGATCTGGGGCGACTACTTTCTCCTCGAGGCGCTGGCCCGGTGGTCAGGCCGATGACGCCCGACGGAATCCTGCGCCACTTCACCCAGCTGGCCGATCTCCTCGACCGGTTGGCCTGAGCGGCCGCGCGCGCGCCGCCTGAATAGCGAAAAGACCCGGCTCGTCAGCCCTTGCGGGTTGCGCGGCCCTGACGCGGCGGGCTATCATGAGGACTCATCGCTGTCTGGCCTCCAAAGGGAGAGACCCGGCATGGACATCTCCGAGCTGAAGGGGAAGATTCGCGACATCAAGGACTTCCCGACCGAGGGGATCCTCTTCAAGGACATCACCACCCTCCTCAAGGACCCTCGGGCGTTCAAGTACGTCCTCGACTATCTGGCCACCGCCTACATCCAGTCCCGGGTCGAGCTGGTCGTCGCCATCGAATCGCGCGGGTTCATCTTCGGGGGCGCCTTGGCCCACGAGCTGGGCGCCGGATTCGTGCCCGTCCGCAAGCTGGGAAAGCTCCCGGCCAAGACCATCGAGGTGGAGTACGAGCTGGAGTATGGCCGGGACGCCCTGGCCATCCACGAGGACGCCATCAGCCCCGGCCAGCGGGTGCTGGTGGTGGACGACCTGCTGGCGACTGGCGGCACCATGGCGGCCACCCTCCGCCTGGTCGAGCAGTCGGGCGGGCTCGTGGCCGGCGTGGCGTTTCTCATCGAGCTGGGGTTCCTGCACGGCCGGGCGAAACTCAAGGACTATCCGGTCACCTCGCTGATCATCTACGAGTGACCGACGGAGGCAGGAGAGAGATGAAGCAGATCGCGGCTCTACTGGTCCTCGGCACCATGGTTCTGGGCAGCGGGGCGCTGGCCCTGGCCTTCCACGAGGAGAGCGGCCGCGCGGTCGGCGATCTCGTGGATCAGCTGCGCAGCCTGGGAGCGCAGCTCGAGCGTCACATCAAGGGCGGCACCGCCGGCGGGACCCGCGAGGTCAGCGTGGGTCAGGCGGCGGCCGAGCGGCCGGTCATCTCGATCATGCTCGACCACCGGAGCGAGCTCGGGCTCACCCCCGAGCAGGTGACCCGACTGGAGACGCTGCGGAACAACTTCGCCCGGGAGTCCATCAAGCGCGACGCCGACATCCGCGTGGCCGAGATGGACCTGGCCGCCCTCCTCGAGCAGGAGATGCTCGACATGGGGAAGGTGGAGGCCAAGATCCAGGAAGTCTCGAAGCTGCGGGCCGACCTGCGGATCGAGCGCCTGCGGACGATCGAGCAGGGGAAGGCCGTCCTCACGCCCGACCAGCGGACCAAGCTGAAGACGCTGCTCGGCACCGCCGGCGGCGGGCCGCGGCGAACCGAGCGGGAGCGCGAGCGGCCGGTGCGGATGTAACCGACTGCTCGCTCCATGGCGATCAGCAAGGTCGGCGTGGTCGGCTGCGGTCTCATGGGCGGCGGCATCGCCCAAGTGAGTGCCCAGGCCGGGTATCCGACCACGGTCGTGGAGGCCAGCCGCGAGCTGCTCGAGCGGGGGCTGGCGGCGATCCGGCGGAACCTCGATGGGCTCGTGGAGAAGGGACGGCTCGAGGCGAAGGCCCGCGACGCCGCCGGGGGGCGGCTCACCGGGAGCGTCCGGCTCGAAGACCTCGGCGATGCCGACCTCGTGATCGAGGCCATCACCGAGAACGTCGCCCTCAAGAAGGAAACCTTCGGCCGTCTCGATCAGATCTGCCCGCCCCCCGCCCTGCTCGCCTCGAACACC
>DASYUM010000040.1:0-16123 GCA_036001225.1 Candidatus Methylomirabilota bacterium
CGCCGACGGCTCGATCGACGCCGGCGACGTCCTGGCCCTTCAGACGACCATCACGACCTTCAGTCCGTGAGGACCTCGGTCGCGCTCAAGGCGAGTAGGTGAAGCTGGCGCTCGTCAGGGCCAGCAGGTCCTCTGGATCGATGCGCCCGTCCAGGAGGGCCCCCGGCGGGGTGAGGGCCAGGAACAGCGTGTAGGTCCCCGCCGGCAACCCGGGGGGCAGGACGAACTGCCAGAAGGGCGCCAGCGTCGTCTCCGGGAGCGACCCCGGAAGCGACGCGCCCTGGAAGAAGGGCGCGAAGCCCGCGGGCGAAGATGACAGACAGGTGGTGACGATCCGGGTGGCGTCGTCGGCGATGAACGCGACGGCGTCGCCGCCCGGGCATCCCAGGCGGAGGCCGGCCTCCGGCGGGAGGAGGGCGCCGAAGTAGACGTCCACCTGCCCCGCCTCTCCCGAGTTGGCCACGGTCAGGTTGACCTGAAGGAGGTCACCGGCCCGCGCCGCCGTCTTGCTCGTGTGCAGGGCGACCGTCGGGGCCAGGGCCGGGGGCGGCGGCGGGGGCGGTTGGTTCCCCGCCGCCTCTTCGACCGCGCCATTGAGCACGTCGGGAAACCACCCGCCGTTCTGAAGGCCTGCGAACGGAGGATCCGAGTAGGCCCAGTCCCAGCCGAGCAGGATGACCTTGCCGGCCCCATACGGGATGATCGCCACCGACGCGTTCGTCCCATCGTCGTAGATGCTGGCCGAGCCCGGCGGCAGCGAGGCGAGCGCGATGTGGCCGGTCTCATTGTTCCCGGGGAGCGTCGCCGGGGCCGCCGCGAAGTGCGTCCCGGCGGCCGCGGAGGTCCGGGTCGTCCTCACCCCTGTCGCGTCGATCCCGGTCAACTGGAAGCCGAACAGCACGTTGAGGAGGGCGGGCACCTTGTCCCGCCCTTCGTAGCCGACGTGGATGACGAGGCCCCCGCCTTGCGCGACCCATGTTTGCCACACGCCGACGACGTCGGGCGTGATGTCGTGCGCCATGTCGCAGTAGCGCGAGTGCTCGGGGATGAGAAAGACGTCCGCGCTGGCCAGCGCGGTGCGGTACTCGTCGGCGGTGGCCAGGAGCGTCCCCGGTGCACTGTAACCATCAAAGGGTGGGTCGAAGCCGCAGTTGCCCACCGGGTCGTCCGGGCCGGCGATGGTCGTGACGGTATGCCCCAGCGCCACGAGCGCCGCCTTCACGTTGTCCGCTTCTTGTTCCTCGGGCGGGTGACCATTGTCCGCCCCGAGGTGCAGGTACCGACTGCTGTAGAAGAGGAGGATGTTTGCCGCTTCCGCCCGGCCCGGGGACGCGAACGCCGCCACGGTGAGGCAGAGGCCGAGCACGCCGAATACCAGTCGTCGTCGTCCCATGTCCGCCACCTCCGCGTCCCGCTGGGTCTTCATCACGAGTCGGTCGCCGGCCTCACACTCGCGCCCGTAGCCACAGAGACTGGCAATCCGAGTGCCCTCAATCCACACGGCCCCGAGGGATAGGCCGCACTCCCTGGAGCGCTCAGGGCCCGTAGGTGAACGTCGCGCTGGTCAGCGCGAGCACGTCCGCTGCATCGATGCGTCCATCCGCCAGTGCTCCCGGGGGGGTCAGCGCCAAGAAGAGGGTGTAGGTCCCCGCCGGCAAGCCGGCCGGCAGCACGACCTCCCAGAACGGCGCCAGCGTCGTCTCCGGGAGCGACCCCGGGAGCGAGGCGCCCTGCGTGTAGGGCGCGAACCCCGCCGGCGACGACGACAGACAGGTGGTGACGATCCGGGTGGCGTTGTCGGCCACGAACGCGACGGCGTCGCCGCCCGGGCAGCCCAAGCGGGGTCCGGCGTCTGGCGGGAGGAGGGCGCCGAAGAAGACGTCCACCTGCCCCGCCTCGCCCGAGTTGGCCACGGTCAGGTTGACCTGGAGGAGGTCACCGGGCTGCGCCGCCGTCTTCGACGTGTGCAGGGCGACCGTCGGGGCCAAGGCCGGGGGCGGTGGCCCCGAGCGGGTAGCCGCCTCGGTCACGGCGGCGGCGAGGACGCGCATCCAGCCGTTGTCCTGCCCGTCGCTGAAGGGCGGGTTGGACTTGGTCCAGTCCCACCCCAGGAAGACGATCCTCCCGTCGCCGAACGGGATGATGACCACCGACGCGTCGGTCGCGTTCGCATAGATCGCCACTGCGTTGCTGGGCAGGCTCGACAGCGGCAGCAGGCCCGTGCTCGGGTTGCCGGGCAGCGTCGCCGGCCCGGCGGCGAACGGGGTCGATGCGGCCGCCGACGTCTTGGTCATCGTGACGTCGATGCCGTCCACCGCGCCGACCCGGAAGCCGAAGACGACCTCGAGCAGGTCGGCGACCTTGATCTTCGCCTCTTCCGAGCTGTGGATGATGAGGCCGCCGCCCGCCTGGACCCAGCTCCTCCAGACCTCGACGATGTCGGGGGTGATCTCGCCGGGCAGGTAGCACCAGCTCTCCTGCTCGGGGATCAGGAAGACGTCGGCCCCGGCCAGCGCCGCCTGGTACTCCGACGCCGTGGCCAGGACCGTGCCCGGCTGGTGATACCCGAAGCTGCAGGCGCCGGTCGAGTCGTACGGCCCGGCGATCGTCTGGACGGTGTGGCCGAGGGAGGCCAGCGCCGCCTGCACGTTCTCGGACTCCTGGGAGCCGACCGGATAGGCCGACCCCTGGTTCGCGTCCACGTAACGGGTGCTGTTGAAGACGAGCACCGTCGCCGCTTCGGCGGCGGGCCAGGGGGCGGCCATCACGAGGCCGACGACAGCCAGCAGGAGCATCCTCACGAGCGGCATTCCGGGCCTCCTGGTCTAGGGCTTGGAGTCCACCACAGAGCGCCGCAGCAAGAACCCTGCCCGCCTCGAAGATCTCAGTGGATCGAAGAGTTACGCGGCGCACCGCTCCCAGCGAGTGAAAAACTTTCCGGGAGCGGTGAAGCAGTCGGTGGTCAGCGGGAGGCCAGGTCGCGAAGAATTCCCCGCAGCCGGGCCCGGAACGGATAGGGGCGGAGCCACGGCCGCAGGCCGGCCGACCCCAGCCTCCGCCGGCCCTGGATTGCCCGGCGGTCGGCCAGCGCCTGCGGCAGGAGCGGCGGAAGGTCGAGGAAGCCCCGGAGGGCCGTCGGGTGGGTCAGCGCGTAATCGGTGACCCGGAGCAGATCCATGACGAGGATCGCGGGCAGGTCGCGGATGACGTCCCGGAAGCGGTCGTTCCGCGCCATCATGAGATAGCGGTTCTTCAGCGAGTGCCGCAGCACGGCCGGGTTCCGGGTCCGCCGCTTTCCCTGGTGCCCACGGTGATGGACGGCGACGGCGGCCGGGACGTACATCGCGCGCCAGCCCCGCAAGCGGGCCCGCCAGTCCAGATCGACGTCTTCCAGGTACATGAAGAAGGCGGGATCGAAGTACGCGTCCCCGATCCGCACGTCTTCCAGCATGGCCCGTCGGTAGAGCGCGGCCGCCGCGCACACCCCGAAGACTTCCTCGGTCGCCTCGTACTGTCCGCGATCGACCTCGTCGCTGCCGCGGTTGAGCGGGTAGCGGTTGCGATAGAGCACGTGGCCGGTCGAGTCGAGCACCACCGGACCGCCGGTCGCGTTCGGTCGCACCAGCTTGCCGGTCAGGCTGCCGACCCCCGGGTCGGACTCGGCCACCGCCAAGAGCCGCTCGCCGTAATCGGGGGCCAGGTAGGCATCGGGGTTGACGAGGAGGAAATACGGCGCCGTGGCGCGGCGGATCAGCTCGTTCGCCCCGGCGGCGAAGCCCAGGTTGCGTGCGCTCGGCTGGACGCGGGCGCCCCGGCTCCGGGCGAGCGCGGCGGAGTCGTCGGCCGAGGCGTTGTCCCACACCAGGATCTCGGCCAGCGGGACCGACTGCGCCCGCAGGGCATCCAGACAGCGCTCGATGTGGTCCCGGCTGTTGTAGGTGACGACTCCGGCGGCGATCGGCGCGGTCACCGGAGCCCCGCCCTCTCGGCCGGCGACAGGCGACCCCGCGTCCGCCGGCCGTCGTGAAGCCCCGGCACCGCGAGGCAGTAAGAAGTGCACGGCCGCTGCCGGCCGGTGGGGGGGGTGCCCGTCATCTCCGCCCCAACCCTACGTTTTTCCGGCGGTTTCGCCAGGCATTTTTCTTGCTCGATCTCCACCCTGAAGTCATGGGGGATTCGCCGCGCTCTGTGCTCGCTAGCATACCCAACCGCGGCCGGGACGGGGACCGGCCGCCTCGCTGATCATCGATGCCGCCCCTCTTCAGCATCCTGCGGAACGCGTCCTTCCTGATGGGCGGCCACGTCATCGGGACCGCGATCGGGCTGGCCCTGCTGGTGCTGCTTTCGCGGTCGCTCGGCGACGCCGAGTTCGGCCGTCTCCACCTGGCGCTGTCGCTCGCGATGATCTTCGCGGCCGCCGGCGAGCTAGGGCTGCCGCAGATCCTGGCCCGCCAGGTGGCCCAGGACCGGGCCCGCGCCCGCCCGTATCTCCGGCGGGCGGTCGTCCTCGTCATCGCGGGCGGCGCCGTGCTGTACCTCGGGCTGCTGACCGTGGTGGAGTTGTTCGGCTACGGCGACGCGGTCGTCCGGCTCGCCGCCATCCTCGGCGTCCTGGTGACGGCGGAAGCGCTCGCCCAGGTCGTGAGCGCGCTGTTCCAGGCCCACGAGCAGATGCGGGTGCCGGCGATCGCGCGCGTCAGCGCCAATGCCTTCACCCTGCTGCTCGTGGCTCCCCTGCTCTGGCGCGGTCATCGCGCGCCGGCAGTGGCGACGGTGATGGTGGCGGCGGCGCTCCTCCGCGTCCTCATCCAGGTCGGGGCGCTCCGCCGGCTGTCCGGCTTTCAGGCCCCGGCCACCGCCGGGCCCAGTTGGGGCGGTCTGATCCGGACCGGGCTGCCGTTCCTGCTCGCCCAGGGCTTGGGCACACTGGCCTTCCGCATGGACGTCCTGATGTTGGGACGGCTCGCGCCCGCCGCCACCGTCGGCTGGTACGCGGCGACCAGCCGCCTCGTCGAGTCCCTGATCTTCCTCCCCCACCTGCTGACCATGGCGACCTTCCCGGTGGCGGCCCGGCTGTGGGTCGGTGCGCCGGCCCAGTTCGGCGGCACGGTGCGGAAGACCCTTCATCTGCTGCTGGCGATCGCGATCCCGATCACCGTCACGCTGGCGATCCTCGCCGACAAGATCATCGGGCTGCTGTTCAGCCTCGACACCTACGGACCCTCGGTCCCGATCCTGCGGATCCAGGCCGTCTCCCTGACCCTCATGTTCGTCACCTTCTACCTCGTCGGGCTCCTCATGGCCATCGGACGGGAACGGACGTGGCTGGCGATCGCGGCCAGCACCTGCCTGTTGACGCCCATCCTGAACGCGATCTTGATCCCGGCGACGCAGCGCCACCTCGGCAACGGCGGGATCGGCGCCGGACTGGCCACGCTGGGCGGCGAGATCTTCATTCTGACCATGGCCGGCCGGTACATCCCCCGGGGTACGTTCGGCCGGGAGTCGTGGGGCGTCATCGCCCGGATCGCCGCCGCCAGCGGCGTGCTGGGCCTGATCCTGGTCGCCGGCCGGGACTGGTGGTCGGGGATCCCGGCGGCGGCAGTGGGGGCGGCCGTCTACGCGCTGCTGGTTCTGCGTCTCGGCATCGTGCCCACCGAGGTGAGCGACCGGGTGCGCGAGCTGCTCCGGAGCCGATCGAACCGGCACGCCTCGATGGAGGTCAGACCGTGACGCTCGCCGAGCGGGCGGGAAGCTCGCCGCGCCGACGGCCGCGGGGCGTGAGCTGCGGACGCAGCGACCCCCGCCCCTGCCGGCGGCCGTGGCCGTTGCCCGCGGGGAGACGCTGAGCCGACATGGATCCCGTCGGCGCGCTCATCCGGGTCAGCCGCGGGCTCTCCCCGCCCCTGGCGGCCCGCATCGATTGGATGCGGGAGCGCCGCCACGGCAGCATCGCGCTGCGGATCCTGGAGACGCTGGTCCGGAAGGGCGACCACGTCGTGGACATCGGGGCGAGCTGGGGCTTCTATACCTGGCAGCTCATCCGACTGGTGGGCTCCCACGGGCGCGTCACGGCGATCGAGCCGAACCCCGAGACGCTGCCGTCGCTGAGCGAAATCCGGGGCCGGCGGCCGAACGTGGTGATCCACCCCGTCGCCCTGTCCGACCAGACCGGCGAGGCCGAGCTCCACATCCCGCTGCTCGACGACCACGAGTTCAGCGAGCTGGGGAGCATGGCCGTGCCGCGCGAGCGGGCGGGCGTGCCCCACCGGTCGGTCCGGGTCCGCCGGGAGCGGCTGGATGCCCTCCTCGGCGTGGCCGACGTGGCCTTCATCAAGTGTGACGTGGAAGGCCACGAGCTGGCCGTCCTGCGGGGGGCGGACGCCATCCTCCGCCGCTGCCAGCCGGCCCTGCTCATCGAAATCGAGCAGCGCCATCAAGCCCAGGGCCACATCCGGGACACCTTCGCCCACCTGGCCAGTCGCGGATACCTCGGCTATTCGGTGCACGAAGAGGGCCTGCGGCCGCTCGACGAGTTCGACCTCGAGCAGGATCAGCTCGCCTTCCTGGGACCGCAGTTCATGCCCTACGCGATGCCGACCGGGTACGTCCACGACTTCCTGTTCGTGGGCGAGAGCGGCGACCTGGCGCCCTTGCTGGCGCCGCCGCGCTCTTCGTAAACCTCACTAGGTATTCTCCCCGCAGTCCGGTCTTGAACGTCGCTACGTATTTCCCCGCCCTCGCGCGCGAGCCTGCTTCGAGAAAACCCTGAGCCCGGCCCGGCACTCGCCGGGTAGGGAACACCACAGGTTCGGGTCAACCAGCCCGAACCACGCCTCGACGCTCGAGCCCGTGCGCACGCGCACCCTGCGCGCCACCTCGCGATTCCACAGGGATTCGGCGCCACTCGGCTCTCGAGCGCCGCCTTTGGCACATTTTCTGCCCTCCTCCCACTCCGCACGCCGACGGCGCGTCGCGCGTGATGGAACCGAATGTCGAGGGAGGGCCGCTGTCGCGGGCCCACGTGGGAGGGATTCATGGCTGCAGACCAAATCGGCCGAGGCGTTCGTCGGCCGCGCCGTGCCATCTTCGTCGCACTCGCCTTGCTGACGATCGCGGGCTGGGGGTTGACTCTCGCCTCGGTCCCCGCCGAGGCCGCCAACGTCGGCTTCGTGGGCGCCAGCGGCGGCCAGTTCACGCTGAACGGGAACCCCTTCCGCTTCGTGAGCACGAACGCCTACTTCCTGCTCGACTCCGTGAACTACGGATCCACGGCCCATACCGAGGAGATGCTCTCCCTGTCCAACGCGCTCGGGTTCACGGTCCTCCGCATGTGGGCGTTCATGGACGGCACCGGCTCCCTCGGCGGCTTCCAGACCGCCCCCGGCGTCTACAACGAGACCGCAGCCACCCAGCTCGACTGGATCCTCTACAAGGCCGACCTGGCCGGGGTGCGGCTCATCCTCACCGTGGTCAACCACTGGAGCGACTACGGCGGCATGCCGCAGTACGTGGCGTGGTGCTCGCCCGGCTCGCCGGTGGATGTCTTCTACACCAACGCGGCCTGCAAGCAGATCTACAAGAACTACGTCAGCTTCCTGGTCAACCGCGTCAACACCTACAATGGCCGGATCTATCGGAACGATCCCACCATCTTTGCCTGGGAGCTGGCCAACGAGCCGCGCGCCAACGATCCCACGGTCCTCCGCAACTGGATCGCCGAGATGGCCGCCTACGTGAAGTCGCTCGATGCCAACCACATGGTCGGGACCGGTGAGGAAGGCTTCGACACCACCACCAGCGGCTATAGCTCCCTGGCCACCTACAACAACCAGAGCTGGCTCTTCAACGGCGGCGGCGGCGCCTCGTTCACCCAGAACACCGCCGACCCCCACATCGACTTCGGCTCCGTGCACCTCTATCCCGAGTACTGGAATTTCTCGGCCTCGGCCGGCAACGCCTGGATCGCCGACCACATCCGCATCGCCCGCGGGCTCGGTAAGCCGCTCATCGTCGGCGAGTTCGGCCAGAGCAGCAACCCGTTCAACTCCTTCCAGGCCTGGCTCGACACCTTCGAGACCGAGCAGGGCGCTGGCGCGTTGGTCTGGCAGCTGATCTGTCAGGTGTGCGTCAACCACGGGGGCATGGACACGGTCTACCCGCCCAGCACCGCCGTCTCCGATCTGTTCGCCCAGCACGCGGCGATGGCCAACGGGGCGGGCGGCACCACGTACGCGATCGGCGCGACCGCGGCGACGCCCGCCCAGGTCAGCCCCGGCCAGACACTCGGCCTGAGCACGACGGTCACCGCCAGCGCCGCGGCGAGCGGGATCACGGTGACGTTCAAGGTCTTCGACTCGGCCGGGGTCCCGGTCGCCCAGCAGCTCACGAGCGGCCAGAACCTGCTCGCGGGTCAGGCCGCCAGCTTCGCGGTGAACCTGGCCGCGCCCGCGACCACCGGCACCTATCGCGTGGGCGTGGCGGTCAACGACCCCGCCGTGGGAGTGGCGGTCTCGCTCAACCCGGCCACCACGTTCACCGTCGCCTCGACCCCGGCCGCCGGCACTTTGACCGTCGGGAGCACGAGCGCGTCGCCCAACCCGGTGGACCCGGGTCAGCGGATCCGCGTGACGACCAGCCTCCAATCGAGCACGGCCCTCTCGGGGGCGACCGTGGACGTGGGGCTGTACAACAGCGCCGGCACCCGGGTCGCCGGCCAGAGCTTCACCAACCAGAGCTTCTCGGCCGGAAAGTCACGGGGCTTCACCTGGCGGTGGAGCGTCCCCACCAACTTCGCGACCGGCGCCCACACCATCAAGATGGCGGTGTACAACGCGGCTCGCACCACGACCTACCTGGCCCCGACCGCGGGGACCGGGCTTCAGATCGGGTCGGTGAGCAGCACCACGGCGCCGGCGCCCGCGCCGGCACCCGCGCCCGCGCCGCTCAGCTTCACGGTCGGCGGCTCGTCGGCATCGCCGAGCAGTGTCAACCGGGGCCAGACGGACGCGCTCAGCACCAGCGTCACCGCGAGCGCGGCCGCGTCCGGCATCATCGTGGACCTCGGGCTCTACAACGCCGGCGGCACCCGGGTCGCCCAGCAGGCCTACCAGGGGCAGACCTTCAGCGCCGGCCAGACCCTGAGCTATGCCTGGAATTACGCCGTGCCCGCCGACCTGCCGACGGGCACCTACACGCTGTCGGTGGGCGTGTTCGAGTCGACCTGGACCACCCCGTACATCTGGGTCACCCAGGTGGCCGGCTTCACGGTCCAGGCCCCGCTCGGCTTCGCGGTGAGCGCCTCGTCGGCCACGCCCAACCCGGCCGTCCGCGGACAGAACGAGGTGATCACGACCTCGGTGACGGCCAGCGCCCCGGCGTCCGGGATCATCGTGGATCTCAGTGTCTACGACGCCGCCGGCGTGCGGTGGGGCCAGCAGGCGTACCAGGGGCAAACCTTCGCCACCGGCCAGACCCTGGGCTACGCCTGGAAGTGGCAGGTACCGAGCACGCTGCCGGCCGGGACCTACACGGTCTATCTGGGGGTCTTCGACGCGACGTGGACCCAGGCCAACGCCTACGTGTGGGGCTATCAGGCGGCGACGTTCACCGCGCCCTAGTCTTCTCGGGGGTGTCTCGGAAAACCCCCCCGATGCCCCCCCGGGGGTTGCGCCGGCAAAGCCGGCGCTCGGAGCGGAACAGCAACCCTCGGCGGTTGGGCACTACGCGGCGCGCGGTTGTTCCGACAGGCTCTCAGCGAGGCGCCTCGGCGGCGCCGAGCTGGCGATCGGAAGGGGGGCCCGCGCCCCCCTTCCGACGTTTTCAGGCCGCTTGCGAGCGGACCGTGCTGCCGCCGCCGAAGGAGTGCGGAGCCTCGCCATCGTCGGCGTCGGCGGCCGTCCAGCTCGACCGGCTCGGCCGCTCCAGGCGGCGGGGTGGGCCGGCGCTCTCGCTGTCGCGGCCGTGACCGGACCACGTCTCGCCGGCCGGGCTCTCGCCAGCCGGCCGGCCGCCGACCCCGTTGAGCCCGTAGCGGTGCAGCTTGTTGTAGAGCGTGCGGAGGCTGATGCCGAGGACCTCCGCGGCCCGGGTCTTGGTGGGAAAGCGAGCGAGCGCCTCCTGGATCAGCTTGCGCTCCATCTCGTCGAGGCTGCAGAGGTAGAGGCCGCCGGCGCGTCCCTGCCCCCGGCGCGGCTCCCGCAGGTTCAGCGGGAGGTGCTCGGGCAGAATCGTCCCGCCCGGCGTCATGATGACCGAGTGCTCGATCGCATTGCGCAGCTCGCGGACGTTGCCGGGCCAGGGATAGCGCATCAGGGTCTCCATCGCCGCCGAGGCCACTTCCTCCACCTGCTTGCTGTTCTTTCCGTTCGCCTCGGCCAGGAACTCGCGGACGAGGAGCGGGATGTCCTCCACGCGGTCGCGGAGCGGCGGGAGGTGCACCACGACCGGGCTCAGGCGGAAGTAGAGGTCGCTCCGGACCGAGCCCTCCTCGAGCATCCGATCGACGTTCTGGTTGGTCGCCGAGATCACCCGGACGTCCACCGTGATCTCCTGGGTGCCACCCAGTCGGCGATAGGGATGGCCCTCCAGGACCCGGAGCAGCTTCGCCTGGGTCGCCAGCGACATGTCGGCGACCTCGTCCAGGAAGAGCGTCCCCTTGTGGGCCAGCTCGAAGCATCCCTCCTTGCGAATGATGGCGCCGGTGAACGCCCCCCGCTCGTGGCCGAAGAGCTCGTTTTCGAGGAGGTCAGGCGGCAGAGCCGCGCAGTTCACCGCGACGTGGCGGTAGGTCGAGCGGGGCGACAGGTCGTGGATCGCCCGGGCCACCAGCTCCTTGCCGGTCCCGCTCTCGCCCAGGATGAGGACGTTGGCGTTCGACGGCGCCACCGCCTCCACGAACGCGAAGACCTCCTTCATGGCCGCGCTGGTGCCCACCATGCGCTTGAGTCGGGTGGAGGTGCCGTCCGAGGGGGCCCGCAGCGTCTGGAGGGCCTCTCGGGTCCGCTGGGCCTCCAAGGCCTTGGGGATCAGGAGCAGCAGGCGCTGGGGATCGACCGGCTTCAGGAGGTAGTCGTAGGCCCCGCGCTTCATCGCCGCCACCGCCGTCTCCACCGACCCGTGGCCGGTGAGGAGGATGACCTCGGTCGGCAGGCGCCGCGTCTCGATCGCCTCGACCAGCTCCAGCCCGCCCAGGCGCGGCATCTTGAGGTCGGCAATGAGCAAGGGGACGGCGCCCCCCTGGAGGTGGCTGAGGGCCGCCTGGCCGTCCTCGGCGGCGATGGGGAGGTACCCCTCGCTCTTCAGCAGCTCACACAGCGACTCGCGAGAGGTCGCCTCGTCGTCCGCGATCAGGATCTTCCGCCGCCGGTCCCGCATCCCGCTGTTCCTTTCGTCCCCCCTCGGGGGCTTCTCGTTCGGTTGCAACGGTTTCATATGAGCACTTTGCACACCATCGGTAAGAGCAAACCGGATGCCGCGAAGGGAGCCATGCGGATGTGTCATGCACTTTGTCAAAACGGCGTAGGAAAAATTGTCAAAGTGTCGGCACCCGCATCAGGAGCCGGGGTTTGGCGGCCGATGGGCGGGTTTCCTGGTTCACGTGCACTGTCAAAACTGCCGGTCAGCACGGGACCCATGACAGAAATTTCAGTCCCGGGGGCGCGGCGGGGGGACCAAGGGCGGCCGCGGGCCCCCGCTCGAGGGGCGGCCCCGGGCAAAAGCCCAGGCTGAGGGGCCAGCCACCATCGGAAGGAGGGGACCCGGCGACGGCCGAGGACGACCCGGGGCGACGGTCATCGGCCTGGGCCGTCCCTCACCGGCGGACGACCAGCTCGACGTCGCCCCGGCGCCCGATCAGCTCCACGCTGGCGGCCTCGCGGCCGTGGTCGACCCGGAGGTCGATGGTGGAGCCGGCGGCGCTCAGCCCGTAGATCTCGACCCACTCGAGCCAGGGCGGGAGGACCGGGTTGACCAGCGTGACCCGGTTCTCCAGGGGCTCGCTGGTGAGGCCGAGACAGGCGGTGAGGACCTGGAACACGGAGCCGGCGGCCCACGCCTGGGGCGAGCAGGCCACCGGGTATCGGGTCACCCCCAGGCGCGCCTGGCGCGGGAACCCGCAGAACAGCTCGGGCAACCGGCCGTGCTCGAACTGGAGGGCGGCCTCGAACAGGGCGGTCGCCA
Organism: Candidatus Methylomirabilota bacterium; assembly: GCA_036001225.1. GTDB lineage: Bacteria > Methylomirabilota > Methylomirabilia > Rokubacteriales > DASRDR01 > DASYUM01. Next base: position 12,181 of record DASYUM010000040.1, read on the forward strand.
GGGCCAGGATGGGCTCGGTGAGACCGTAGCGGCGGAAGCCGGCGGCGGCGATGCCGTTGTCATGGGGCCACACCGAGCCGTTGTGGTAGCCCATCGGGTTGTAGCGGACCTCCCGGCTCGACAGCGTCCGCATGCCCCAGCCGGTGAACATGTCCTCCGCCATCAGGCGCTTGGCGACGGCGAGGGCGTGGTCGGGGGGCGCGATCCCCGTCCACAGGCAATGCCCCGCGTTGGACGCCACCACCTCGCACCGCCGCTTGGCGCCGTCGAGGGCGAGCGCGTAGATCCCCTCGTCGGCCATCCAGAAGTCCGCCGCGAAGCGGCGGCGCAGGGCCTCGGCCCGCTCCCGGCAGCCGGGGGCCACGCTGGGCTGGCCGACGGCCTCGGCGAGCTGGGCGACGGCGAGGCGGGCCGCGTACTGGTAGCCCTGAACCTCGGCCAGGGCGATGGGGGGCTGGGCCAACTCCCCGGAGGCGTGCATCACCGCGTCCCAGGCGTCCTTCCACCCCTGGTTGGCCAGGCCCTGGGGCGACCGGCGGCGGTACTCCAGGTAGCCGTCCCGGTCGGCGTCCCCCGGTCCGTCCATCCAGGCCAGGGCCTGCTGGGCCGCCGGCCACAGCTCGCGCCCCAGGGCGAGGTCCCCGGTCCAGCGCACGTACTCCCAGAGGACGAGGAGGAAGAGCGGGGTGGCGTCCACGGTCCCGTAGTAGGGGATGAAGGGGATCTCCCGGCAGTTCGCCATCTCCCCCGTCCGGTACTCGTGGAGGATCTTCCCGGGCTCCGCGTCGAGGAACGGGTCGTCGGTCCGGGCCTGGTAGCGGGCGAGGAAGCGCAGGGTGCTGGCCGCGATGCCGGGGTCGAAGGGGAGGAGTTGCAGCGCCGAGATCAGGCTGTCCCGGCCGAAGACCGTCGCGAACCACGGAATGCCGGCGTAGGTCACGGGGCCGTCCGGCGTCGCGGTGCGGAGCATCCGGAGGTCGGCGGCCGACCGGGCCAGGATGGCGTTGAGCTGGGCGTTGCCGGTGGTGATGCGCGCCATCGAGCGCCGCTGGGCGTCGTCCTCCTCCCGGAGTCGTCGCAGCACGTCGCCCACCGCGTGCCAGCGCGGGCCCTCCTGGCCCTCGAGCTCTGCGGTCACGGCGAGGGTCACCCGAACCGGCCGCTGGGGCACCAGCTTCAGCCGGAAGACCGCCATCTCGGCACTCAGGAGATCGGGCTGGGCGCTGAAGACGATCTCGGTCCGGCGCCGGACCCCGTCCCGGCCCAGGTAGCCCAGACGAGCGGTGGGCCCGCTCACCGCCGGCGGCTGCATCTGGCCGCGTTGGGCGCGGGCGGTGCCCCGGACCTCGAAGATGTCGGCGTAGTCGGCGGCGAACCGCAGCTCCAGCGGCACCTCGACGATGGTCTCGAGATAGCTGGTGATGGTGAAGCTCTCGAAGAGCTGCCGGCCGTACAGGGTGATCAGCCGCTGGATGTAGAGGGCGTTTGACGGCACCGTGCCGTGCGCGTCGCTGAGGTCCACGTTGGTGAGATCGACCGCGATCTGGAGGTTGTCCTCCGAGATCGACCGACCGAGAACGAGGGGACGCTGGCGACAGAGCCGCACCTCGAGAAAGTTGAGGAAGCGCGTCCCGCCGTAGAAGAAGCCCAGCTCGCCCTGGAACTGGAGGGAGAAGTCGCCCCAGGGGTCGGTGACGAGGAAGCCGTCACCGTGCTTGATGACGGTCTTGGGCAGGCTGGCCGCGATCCCTGAGGCACGAATGCCGTAGGGGTCGTCGGTCGGGAGCACGTCAGCCATCCGGGGGTCTCGTCCTCAAGAGACGGCGCGGAGCCGCGGGCGGAGGAGCTTCCGGTAGAGCGCCTCGTACCCGTCGGCCATGCGGCCCACCGAGAAGTTCGCCTCGACGTGGGCCCGGCAGGCGGCCCGATCCAGCCGATCCACCGCCCGGACCGCCGCGATCAGATCGTCCAGGCCCTCGCCCAGGAACCCGGTCACTCCATCCACGAGGACCTCGGGCACGGCGCCGCAGGGCCGGGCGACGACCGGCGTGCCACAGGCCATCGCCTCCAGCATGACCAGGCCGAACGGCTCCGGCCAGTCGATGGTAAAGAGGAGCGCCCGGGCGTGGCCGAGCAGTTCGACCTTCGTCGCCTCGTCGACCTCGCCGATGAACTCGACCAGCGGCGAGCCGAGCAGCGGGCGAATCACCGAGTCGAAGTACCGCTGGTCGGCGGCGTCCACCTTGGCGCCGACGCGGAGCGGCAGCCCCACCGCTTCGGCGATCCGGATGGCGAGGTCGAGTCCCTTTTCGGGCGACACTCGCCCGATGAAGACCAGGTACTCACCGGGAGCCGCCGAGAACGGATAGCCCGCGAGCGGGATGCCATGATGGACGGTGCCGGCCCACGTGGATTGTGCGCCAAACGGCGCGCGCTGGCTGTCGCTGATCGAGACGAGGGGCACGTCGGGATAGCGGGCGAACAGCGCCGGCAAGTCGGGGAGGTCGAGCCGCCCGTGCAGGGTCAGGATCGTCGGGGTGGACACCGAGCGGGCGAACGGCAGCGTGAGGTAGTCGGTGTGGGCGTGGATCACGTCGAACGCGTCGGCCGCGCTGGAAACCGTCTCCAGCTCGAGAAAGTGCCGGAGGACCGCGTCGCGCGGCTGATCCAGCCGCAGCGCTTTGGGCGCGCAGGGCACCAGGTGGGCGGCCGTGGTGGAGTCGCCGGAGGCGAAGAGCGTCACCGCGTGCCCGCGCCGGACCAGTTCCTCGGTGAGGTACGAGACGATGCGCTCGGTGCCGCCGTACCGCGGCGGAGGCACGGATTCGTACAGCGGCGCGACCTGGGCAATCCGAAGTGGTCGGGACGCGGTATCGGCCTCACGGGGTCTCACGCGGCGCCTCCTCCGGCCGAACTCCAGCCGAAGCGATTCGAGCAAAGCGGATGCCACCGTGAGACTGGGCAAAACGCCGGGGAGAGGGGTCGCCGGCGTCACGAATGATGCGACAGGTTGACAGGCTCGACGTCGCAGCGGGCGGCCCCGCGGCGGCGATTCGAGGCGCCGGGACGGGAGTGGTGTCGAGGAGACGTCAGCGGCGGCCGGCCGCGGTCACCGGGTCACCTCCACCCGGCCCTCCACCCGGCGGTCGAGCGGCGACGTCGCCCGGTCGGCGGCGCGGACCGCGTCCACCGAGGCCGGTCCAGCTCCCTCCAGGGCCAGGAGCAGGCTGACCGCGAGGAGCAACAGGTCCAGCCGCATCGCGGTCCACCCCTGCGGCAGCTTCACGTAAAAGGTGGTCACCATGAACTCGATCGCGAAGACGAGGCCCCAGCCGCGGGTGAAGGCTCCGAGGAGCAGTCCAAGTCCGCCCAGCAGCTCGAGGCCCGTGATGAAGGGGCCGGTGAGCTGGGGAAGGGGGATGCCCATCCGACCGAAGTTGGCCTGTACGGTCGCCAGCCCGACCTGGAAGAGCTTCTGGTATCCGGCGGAGAACAGGATGAGCCCGACGACGAGCCGCACGGGCAGGAGACCCCAGCGGTGATCCACGACGCCGCTCCTTCTCCCTCCCGGGCCCGCTTCTCGGGCCTGACTCTCAGTCTAGCAACGGCACAGAGGCGAGCGGCGCTCGATCAGGGGATGCTGGCGGCCACCCGCCCGGCCTGGTCGTAGAGGGCCAGCCCCGGGGAGCCATCCTCCGCGATGGTGAGGGCGGCGCGCGTCTTCCCGTCCCCATCGTAGAGGACGAGACCGGGCGCGCCGTCGGCGAGGACGGTCAGCCAGGCCCGCAGCTTGCCGTGGCGATCATAGAGATCGAGGCCCGGCGAGCCGTCGGCCGACAGGGCCAGCGCGACGCGCGTGGTCCCGTCGCCATCGGACAGGGCAAGGACCGGCGAGCCGTCTCCCGACACGGAGAGGACGGCCCGCGAGTTTCCGTTGCGATCT
>DASYUM010000041.1:0-3475 GCA_036001225.1 Candidatus Methylomirabilota bacterium
GATCGGAAGAGAGACGTGAACCTGCAGACGCCGGCGCGCCGTACAGCTTCCGCACTGTCATTCGACGCCCGCCTCCACATTGTGGGCAGTACATCAGAGCCTTCCTCGGCGTTATAGCGGGGGCCGGGCCTGTACCCGCGCGGAACAGACTCGCGTGGTGGAGCCGCAAGATCGCAAGCAAGTCTTTCGTGTCCTCGAGGTTGTAGGTCCGGTCGGGCAAGTCTGACTCCTCCGGCAGAGTGCTCATCTTCCCTCCACCTTCACCAACGCCGCCCCCGCCGCCCCCTGCACCGCCCGCCACGGCGTCCGCGCCCAGGCCGACCCCACCGCCGCCGTCGCCGAGTGCGCCGTCCGCCCGGCCGGGTAGAACGTCGCCCGCCAGCCGTCCGCCCCGTACCGCGTGAGCTCGAGGTCGTAGCCCTGCCGGGCCATGCCGAGGGCGACCCCGCCGATCCCGGGCCAGGAGTCGAACCAGCCGCGGAGGAGGCGGACCAGCTCGGGCGGCGGGCCGGAATACTCGAGCCGCGCCGCGGCGAGCATGGCCAGGAGGATCCGGCGCCGCCGGCGGAGGTCGTCGGGGGCGGTCCCCGTCACTTCCGCCGCGTCCAGGGACCGGCCCGCTCGACCGGGATCCGGCTGCCCTTGCCCCACCACCAGCGACAGCTCACCTCGAACCGGACGGGCAGGGGGTCGGAGCCGCGGTGGAGCGCCTCGTGGACGGCGCCCCGGAGCCGCCGGGTGGCGTGGCGCTTCTCGAACCGCTGGCTGGCGCCGCCGCCCACCCCCCGCCAGGCCCGCCGCCGAACCGACCGACTCATGGCCGCCTAGGCTAGCACCCCCGGGTGGGGGACTCCAGGGGGGCTCGGGAGGGGCCGACCATCTTACGGACGTGAGATGCGGCCGAAACCAGGCCCAGGCCGTGGCAGTTAGGGGGCGCCCGCCGCGGTGGAACGACCGTGGGCGGTATCTCCCCTCGCGGCGGGGTAACTCGCGGTCCTGAAGGCTCCTAGGCCCTCGGGGCTTTCGGGCGGCGCCGGGGGGCCTCCCGGGCCTGCGCGAACGCGCGGAGCCCCTTGGGGCCGGCCACCGGGATCCAGGTGAGCCGGATCCCGCCCGGGCCGACCTCGCGCACCTCGCCGGCGAGCTGGCCCCGCCGGATGGCGTCGTGGGCGCCCTGGCGGGTGATGCCCAGGAAGGCGGCCGCCTGGGAGAGGGTCACGCAGGCGCCCAAGCCCGGGATTGGGATGGTCGGGGGGAGGTCCGTCGCCATGGCCTGATCCTACCGCACGCCTTGACGCGGCGTCAAGGGGCGTCTCTTTTCGTGCTTGACACGGTATCAAGCATCGGCTATTCTAGCCTTATGAACGTAAGACATGCGACCGCGACACGGGAGGCCGATATGGGCACAGGCGCGCGGGCAGAGCTGGAAGCGGCGGGGGTACTGGAAGGGCGGGGCGAGTACGGCGCGGCGCTGCGGCTGCTGCTGACGGACGAGCCGGCGCGGCCGGTGCGCGTCGACCTCGACGTGGACCGCGGCGGCCGGTGGTGCCAGCACGGCGCCTGCCCGGAATGCTGGGTGGCCTGGTCGCACGGCCGGGCGCCCGAGCGGTGCCCCGACCCGGGCGCCACGGTGTGCGCGCGCTGCCGGGACTACCAGCAGGAGATCTACGAACGGGAAGGACGCCTCCGATGATCCAGACGAACGAGAGCATCCGCGAGATGATCGCCGCCCTAGACCGCGACACGGTCATTCGGACGATCCGGGCGAGCCTGCGGCGCCGGAGCGGCAAGGCGTGGAGCGTGACCGGCGGCCGCGGCACGGCCTACGGCTGGATCACGATCGACGTCCCGCCGAGCCGGCGTCGGTGGCAGTGGGACGGGATCACGCCGACCCACTCTGACGGCCATGCGTGTGGCCACGCGTCCCTCGCGGAGCGGGAAGAACTGGCGCGGCTGCTCGGCCTGCCAGGCCCTATCCACGCCCAGGGCCACAACATCGCCGCGTCCACCGACTATTACCGCGAGTACCTGGACCGGGCAGAGGGGCGGACCCCGAGCGTGCTCGGCACGCCCTACTGGGACTGAGCGATGACCCCCATGCTGTGGCTTTCCTGGACCCGCCCGACCGGCCGCGCCTCGATCGCCCATCGCGTCGTCCCTGCCGGACACCGCACCGAGCCGTTCGGCGCCGGCCCGGTCCTCCTCGCGTGCGGCCGGACGACCCCCGAGCCGATGACCGCCACCGTCGAGATCGCCGTGGCCGGGGTGACCGCTGCGGCGTGCACCCGCTGTCTGACCCGGAGGATTGGATGAGCTACACGCGCCTGATCCACGTCCACGTCTGCGCGAATCCCGACTGCCGGGAGTCCACCGACTGCACGCTCCCGTGCCGGCCCGTGGAGCCCGAGGAGTGCGGGAGCCCGGCGGTCTACGCGCCCCTGGCCTGCCGGTGGTGTCGGCGGGATTGCCCCTGAAAGGAGAACGTTCACATGGCCATCATTCGCTTCAACCAGTGGAAAGAGTTTCTCGACGAGCTCGCGGCTGAGCGGCCGCCCGACGGCGTCGTCCGCCTCACGTTCAGCCTGCGCTACGACGGGCGCGGCGAGCCACACCTGACGCTCGTGGCCGGTTACCTCCTCGGCGACACCATCCGCGAGTGCGTGGAATACCTCGGCCTCCAGCCGACCGACCCGAAGAGCCAGCGCGCCCAAGAGATCGAGCAGCGGTTCCGCGAGCGGAAGACGTTGTTGGAAGTGCAGGGCTACACCGTCAAGGCGGGGCGCTTCCACGTCCCGCCGAGCCACCGATAATGGCCGCCGCCACGCGGTCGGCCTTCGTCGCCGGCTGGTACCGCGGCGCGCTCCTGGGCGAGGCGACCCCGCGGGAGATCGCCACGGAGCATCCGGAGTACTCGATCGCCGAAGTCGACGCGTTCGGGCAGGGGAGCGTGGACGGCGCCGCCGGCGATGCCTGGCGACGCGACCGCATCCCCGATGGAGGGACGGCGTGAAGGTGATCCTGCACTACCGCGCGCCGGTCTATGTCGAGGTGGACACCACGGCCGGCGCCGTGACCCGCGTGTGGGTCGACGACGAGGCGGTCGAGTCCACCGCGGGCCTCACGAACCCTGGCCCGCAGCGGTCGGTCCCCGACGCAGAGCAGCGTCGCGCCCGCGCGATCGCGGAGTCCGCCGAGTGGCCGGGGTGGGAGTTCGGCGCATGAAACGACCAGGGATGACGGAGCAGTGGGCGGAGGGTCAGGCGAACCACATCAAACGCCAGCGACCAGCCTTGGCCCGGCGCGTCGGGATCGCGGTTGGAGACCACGCACGCGAGCCCGGTGCCTGGTACGTCCGAGTGGAATGGCCCTCGGGCGCGATCGACCGGCTCCACAGCGAGGACGACGTCGCGCGGTTCTTGGAGCGGGTCAGGTGAAGGGAGAGACCAATGGGTAAGGTTGATGGCACCCGCCGAAA
>DASYUM010000042.1:0-10998 GCA_036001225.1 Candidatus Methylomirabilota bacterium
CGCTGGCCCGGGGCGGCTACATGAGCGGGGCGGCCGCCGAGGTCGCCAGGCGCCACGGCCGGACGCCGCGTCAGGTCGCCCTCAACTTCCTGACCCGGCGCCCGGCCCTCTTCACGATCCCGAAGGCGAGCCGCCCGGACCACGTCCGGGAGAACGCGGCGGCGCTCGACTTCGCGCTGACGGAGGCGGACCTCCGGGCCATCGGCGCCGCGTTCTGATCGGCCAGTGGCCGACGCCGAAAAGGAGCCCCGGCATGGATGAGCGCGTAACCAGCACGGCCTCGGGCCTGCGCTACGTCGACCTCGTGGAGGGCACGGGGGCCAGTCCGGCGGCCGGGGATCAGGTGGAGGTCCACTACACGGGCTGGCTCGAGGACGGCACCAAGTTCGACAGCTCGGTCGATCGCCGCCAGCCCTTCGTGTTCCCCCTGGGTCTCGGCCGCGTCATCAAGGGCTGGGACGAGGGGGTCGCGACCATGCGGACCGGCGGCCGCCGCCGGCTGATCATCCCCGCCCACCTGGGCTACGGCGACCGCGGCGCCGGCCGCGCGATCCCGCCCGGGGCGACCCTGGTCTTCGAGGTGGAGCTACTCCGGATCAGCCCCCGCTGAAGCGGCCGGGCACTCCCGGCCGGCCGCGAGGCGTCGCGCCGCTCAACCCTCCCCGAAGAGGTCGATGATCCGGAAGTGCTGGGAGCGGATCGCCGCGCGGCTCGGTCGGGACGAAGCGGAGACGTCACGGGCCGTGGTATGATCCGCGCCGATGGCCGGCAGCCGACCGCTGGAGGGGCAGGTCGCCTGGGTCACGGGATCCTCGCGCGGGCTGGGCCGGGCGATGGCCACCCATCTCGGCCGGCTCGGCGCCGCGGTGGCGGTGCACGGCACGACCCTGACCTCGGCGCGTGCCTTCGGCGAGGCGGAGTCTCTCGAGCAAGTGGCCCGTGACGTGGCGGCCGAGACGGGGAGCCGGGTCGTCGCGGTCTGGGCGGACCTCACCGATCCGACGGCGGTGAAGGCGGCGGCCGCCCAGATCCGGGCGGCGCTCGGGCCGATCGACATCCTGGTGAACAATGCCGGAGGCGACATCGGGCCGGCCGGCGCCATGGGCCCGCGAGGCGGCAAGCCCGAGCAGAACGACTGCGTGTTCATCTCCGTCGAGGACCTCCGGGCCGTTCTGGATCGCAATCTCTTGTCGTGCATCCTGGTCTGTCGCGAGGTGGTGCCCGAGATGATGGAACGGCGCGCGGGCCGCATCGTGAACATCGGCAGTGTGGCCGGGCTCTCCGGCCGGGCCCAGGGCGCGATGTACGCCACCGCCAAGGCCGCGGTGCACGAGTACACGCGGTGTCTGGCCGCGCAGCTCCGCGTCTTCGATATCCCCGTCAACTGCGTCGCCCCGGGCGGGACGCTCTCGCCGCGCTTCCTGGCCACCGGCCAGGCGGATCCCGGGGTCCTGGAGAAGGGCGACGTGCTGGAAGGGTACGGGCGAGCCGAGGACATCGCCCGAGCCGTCGAGTTCTTCGTGACTGCGGCCGGCCGTCACGTCTCGGGCCAGGTCCTCCGGGTCGACGGCGGCGAGCAGACCTGGCCGGCCTGAGGGCGACGGGACCGCCCGCGGGTCAGCTCGCGGAGCGGGGGTCGAGCGCGTCACGGACGGCGTCGCCCAGGAAGTTCAGCCCCAGCACGGTCACGAACAGCGCGGCGCCCGGCCCGAAGACGATCCAGGGGGCCTGCTGGAGGTAGCCGCGGCCGGCGTTGATCATGCTGCCCCAGGAGGCCTCCGGTGGCTGGATGCCAAGCCCCAGGAACGAGAGCGAGGCCTCGGCGAGGATGGCGAACGCCACGCTCAGCGACGCCTGGACCACGATCGGCGTGGCCGCGTTCGGCAGCACGTGGCGCCAGGCGATCCGCCAGCCGGGCGCCCCCAGTCCACGCGCGGCGTCGACGTATTCGCGGGCCTTGATGGTCAGCACCTGGCCCCGCATCAGTCGCGCGAAGGTGGGAGTGTAGACCACGCCCAGGGCGATCAGGACGCCGGTCAGGTCCGCCCCGAGCACGGCGCCGAGAGCCAGCGCCAGCACCAGCGGCGGGAAGGAGAGGACGGCGTCCATCAGCCGCATCACCAGCCCGTCGGTCCGCCCGCCCCAGTAGCCGGCCACCAGGCCCAGCAGGCTGCCGGCCACCGTCGCCATGGCCACCGAGACGAAGCCGGCGACCAGCGAGATCCGCGTGCCCCAGATCACGCGCGAGAGCACGTCGCGCCCGATGTTGTCGGTCCCCAGGAGGTGAGCCCGACCCGGCCGGGCCAGGCTGTTGCCGAGCTCCTGCTTGAGCGGGTCGTAGGGCGCCAGCAGCGGCGCCAGCACCGCCACCCCCAGCGTCACCAGCATCACCACCGCCCCGAACGGCGCCAGCCGGGCACTGGCCGCGCGGCGCAGCAGCATCCAGCGCCGCACCCGGACCGGCCGGGCGGCCGCCATCGCCGGACGCGGAACGGCCGACGCTTGCTCAGCGATATCTGATCCTCGGGTCGAGCCAGCCGTAGACCAGGTCGACCACCAGGTTCGACAGGATGAAGCCGATGGCGATCAGCAGGACCACGCCCTGGACCAGCGGGTAGTCCCGCGCGAAGACGGCATCCACGACCAGACGGCCGACCCCCGGCAGGGCGAACACGTACTCGGTGATCACGGCGCCGCCGATCAGCGTCCCGAGCTGGAGCCCGAGCAAGGTGACGACCGGGATCAAGCTGTTCTTGAGCGCGTGGCGACGGAGGACCATCCGCTCGGACAGCCCCTTGGCCCGGGCGGTGCGGACGTAGTCCTCGGCCAGCGCCTCGAGCAAGCTGGAGCGCAAGGTCCGCGTGATCACGGCGGCCAGCGCCAGGCCCAGGGTGATGGCCGGCAGCGTGAGCGAACGCAGTCCGTTCAGCGGCTCCTCGAAGGGATCGGTGTAGCCGGAGACCGGCAGCCAGCGGAGCGTCACGCCGAAGAAGAAGATCAGCAGGAGGGCAACGAGGAAATTCGGCATGCAGATCCCGAACAGCGCGAACGTGGTGCCGACGCCATCGACCGGCGTGTTGCGGCGAGCGGCCGAGACGATCCCGACGGGGAACGCCACCAGCAGCGCGATGGTCATCGCGAACACCGCGAGCTGCAGGCTGGGCCGGATGCGGCGGCCGACGTTCTCGATGACCGGCTCGCGATTGCGGATGGAGCGCCCGAGGTCGCCCTGCAGGAGCCGTCCCATCCAGGCCACGTACTGGACGGGGATCGGCTGATCCAGCCCGAGCTCCCGCCGGAGGGTCGCCTTCACCGTGGCGTCCACCGACTCCGCCATCATGGCGTCGATCGGATCCCCCGGCGTCAGGTGAATCAGCGCGAACACGCCGGCGGTGACGAGCAGCAGGACCGGGATGGTCGCGATCAGGCGGCGGAGGACGAAGCGGCCCACGATGAGGGATCGTCGGTCAGCGGTCGGCCGTCCGGGCCGGCCTCAGGGCGAAGGAATGCGATCCCGCGCCCGCCCTACTTCAGCCACACGTCCTTGAACCGCATCATCCCGTCCGGGATCGGCTCGTAGCCCTGGACCTTCGGGCTGAAGGCCTTGGGCTCGATGGGGTGGACGATGAACACCTCCGGCAGCTCCTCGTGGAGGATCCGCGTGAGCTCGCTGTAGAGCTTCTTCCGCTCGGCGCGGTCGGAGACCTCGCGGGTCTTGTCCAGGATCGCATCGATCCGCGGGTTGGAGATGCCGGACCAGTTGAGCGAAATGCCCTGGGCGGTCTTGAAGAACTGGAAGGTGTTGCCGTCGGGATCCGGCCGGCCGCTCCACTGGTAGTTGATCAGGTCGAAGTTCTTGTTGTTGCCGTCCGTGAGCAGGGCGGCCGAGTCCACCAGCTTGATCTTCATGGTGATGCCGGCCTCGGCCAGCTGGGCCTGCATCACCTCGGCCTCCTGGACGTTGATGGGAATGTTGTTGGTCGTGATGCTGAAGGTGAAGCCGCTCGGCTGGCCGCCCTCGGCCAGCTTGGCCCTGGCCCTGGCCAGGTCCCGCTTGACCGGCGGGATCGTGCTGTCGTAGGCCCAGCTGGTCGGCGGGATCGGGCCGTTGGACGGGACCCCGACGTTCAGCCAGACGCCCTTCACGATCTGCTCGATGTCCAGCGCGTAGGCGACCGCCTGGCGCAGCGCCTTGTTGTTGAACGGTGGCCTGGTGTGGTTGAGCATGTAGCCGAAGGAGGCCAGCGACGGCACGTCCACCACGACCATGCTCCGGTCCGCCTTGGCCGCCGCCACGTCGCGCGGCTGGATGTAATCGATCACGTCGATCTCGCCGGTCTGCAGGCTCTGCAGCTTGACCGTGTCGTCCGGGATCGGGCGGTAGCGGATCTGGTCGAGGTAGGGCCCGCCGTCCTTGTTCCAGTAGGCATCGTTGCGCTTGAGCAGGATGTGGTCGTCCTTCACCCACTCGATGAACTGGAACGGCCCGGTGCCGGCGCCCTTGGCGTTGCGCTCGAAGTCCGGGCCACGCTCCTGGACGACCTTGGGCGACACCATCATGCCGGCCCGATCGGTCAGCGTGGCCAGCAACGCGGCGTCCGGTCGCCGCAGGTTGAGCTTGACGGTGTAGGCGTCGACCACGTCGACCGACTCGATGTTGGCGACCTCCCCCTTGCGGACCGACTTCGGCTCCGTCTTCATGCGGGTGAAATTGAACTTGGCGACTTCGGCGTTGAAGTCGGTGCCGTCGTGGAACTTCACCCCCCGGCGCAACTTGAAGACCAGCGTCTTCGGATCCGGCTGCTGCCAGGACTCGGCCAGGCCGGGCTTGACGCCGAGCTTGACGTCCAGGACCACCAGCGGCTCGTAGAGATTGTGGTAAACCTGGCGATCGATCTTGCTGCCCGACAGGTGGGGATCCATGGTGGCCGCCTCGATGTAGAAGCCGACCCGCAGGGTGCCGCCCTTCTTGGGGGCCGACCCCGGCTGGGCCGAGGCGGCCGGCACCCACCGGGGCCCGCCCACCAGCGGGGCCAGCCCGCCGGAGGCGACCGCGCACCACTGCAGGAAGCCGCGGCGGGAGAGGGCTCGGGGGCTCAGATCCGGTTCACTCGATGCCATCGTCGGATCTCCTTCCCTGAAGGTCCCGGGGGGCGGCGTGTTTGGCCAGCGAGCCGAGTATTGCGAGAGCGGGAGCCCCCTGTCAATGGCCCGATCGGCCGGGGCGCGGGCGGCCGGGCGAGGGGCGGCGGCTCGTCAGGTCACGACGTTCTGGGGTCGGCCCTCCAGGAAGGCGATGACGTTGTCGACGACGCCCGCGTTGAGGAGCTCCAGCCCCTCGGGCGTCTGATCGGCGTTGTGGGGCGTCAGCACGACCTGCTCGCAGCCGAGGATCGGATGGTCGGCCGGCAGCGGCTCCTGGTCGAACACGTCCAGGGCGGCGGCGCCGAGGTGCCCCGACCGGAGCGCCGCCACCAGCGCCGCCTCGTCGACGACCGCCCCCCGCGCGGTGTTCACCAGGATGGCGCCCCGCTTCATGAGGCCGAGCTCGCGAGCCCCGATGAGCCCGCGGCTCTCGGGCGTCAGCCGCACGTGGAGGCTCACGACGTCGGCCGCTCGGAGCAGCTCGTCGAGGGCCAGGAAGCGGACGCCGAGCGCCGCCGCCCGCTCGGGCGTGGGCGTGAACGTCCAGGCCACGATGTCCATGCCGAGGGCCTGGCCGAGCCGCGCCATGGCGGCGCCGATGCTTCCGGTGCCGACGATCCCGAGGGTCTTCCCGCGTAGATAGACGTTGTCGATCTGCGTCTTCCAGCGGCCCGCCTTGAGCTGGGCCGTCTGGAAGTAGGCGCGCTTGGCCGCGGCCAGCATCAGGCCGAAGGCGTGCTCGGCCACGATGGGGGCCGTCCGGCCCGGGATGTTGCACACCACGATCCCGAGCTCGCGGGCGGCCCGGAGGTCGAAGGCGTCGGTCCCGATGCCGCACACCGTGGCCATGCGGAGCCGGGGCAGGGCCCGCAAGGCCTCGGCCGGCCACTTCACGGCGCCCCGGGTGTTCACGAGACAGACGGCGTCCTTGGCGCGCGCGATCTGCTCCTCGAGCGTGCGGGGCCGGTCGGTGTAGAGGGCGACGTCTCCGTAGCGCTCGAGCCGCGTGAGCTCGGCCGAGCCCTGGATCTGCGGCGGGTCGTCTCCCGGCACGACGATGGTGACTCGCTCGCCCGTGGTCATCGAGTGGCTCCCTCCGGGTCTGCGCCGGGTGGCGCGGTTGGTGCGGCTGTCAACGTAGCACGACGCGGCGGGCGGCGGAAGGACACGGCCTACAGCGCGGCGATGACCCCGCCGAAGACGATGAGCGACGAGCCGATGGTCTTGCTCGGCGTCAGGGGCTCGTGCAAGAGCAGGTAAGAGAGCGCCAGGACGACCGGCGTGGAGAGATTGTCGAGGCCCAGGAGGATGGTGGTGTCGGTCGTCATCGAGAACGCGATCAGGTACGTGTACTGCGCGACGAAGTACGCCAGCACCACCAGGGTCAGGTAGCCGGTCCGGCCGGTCAGCGACGGCACCAGCTCGGTCCGGTAGCGGCGTCGGCACAGGAGATAGACGAGGAAGAGGACGACGCTGAAGCACTGCTGGCCCAGGTTGAAGTAGAAGGCCTGGTGGAAGGCGAGCGGGCCGATGTGGAGCCGCCGCAGCCAGCGGAGGGCCGCCTGCGTCTCGGCGGTCCGCTTGGTGCCGAGGTAACCGAGCACCGAGACGACCGTGAAGAAGACCGCCTGAATCAGGACCAGGAGCCAGAGCCGATGCGGCACCCGCTGGAGTCGGGCCAGCAGGGTGTCGGAAGGCGCTCCCTCGGCGGCGGAAAGCGAGACACAGACCGTGCCGAGGCACAGGACGAGCATGCCGACGGCCAGAGTCCACTTGAAGGGATCTCCCAGGACCAGGTAGGCGGCGCTCGACAGGAGGACCCCGAACTGGGAGATCGGCACCACCAGCGACAGATCGTAGCCGTCCAGGAGCTTCTCGGACACGATCATGGAGCCGAGAAAGCAGAGCGCGATCACCGCGTAGAGGGGCGTGTCCTGGTAGATGTAGACGTCCACCAGCTCGCGGAGCGCCCGGGCGTCGTGGCCCAAGAGGCGGGTGTGCACGAAATACACGACGAGGAATCCCAGGTAGGCCGTGACGTTCAGGAGAAAGAGCAGGACCAGCTTGTGGGGGAACTCCTTGACCAGGACGTTGTAGAGGCCCAGCGTCGCGATGGAGACGAGGATCAGACCGGTATCGAAGGTCATGGTCGCGCGGTGCGCTGCTCGGCTCGGGAAGAATCCGGCAAGTCCCGCGCCCTGTCAAGAGAATTGCGACCCGTGACACCGGCGACGGCGCGCGGATAATCGCGGCGACTTCGGGGGCCCGACTGAGATCCAGCGTGTCCTGGTCGAGAACTGGGAGCCCGCCGTCGCTCGCTGAAGGGGCTCGGAGCTTTGCGTTCGGCTGGGGGCTGAGCTAAGGTAGGCCTCGTGCCCGAGCCGCCGAAGGAGCCCGCGCCCTGGGAGGTCCTGGACAAGCGCACGATCTACGCGAGCGCCTGGATCAACCTGGCCCAGTGGTCGGTGCGCCTGCCCGACGGACGGGTGATCCACGATCACCACGTCCTCGACTATCCCAACGAGGCCGTGGCGATCATTCCGCTCGGTGACGACGGGCGCGTCCTGCTGATCGATCACTACCGGTTCATCACCGGCACGCGCGGGTGGGAGGTGCCGAGCGGGGGGATCGACGCCGGCGAGTCGGTCACCGGGGCCGCCGTCCGCGAGCTCCTGGAGGAGACGGGGTATGCGGCGGGGGCCTGGGAGGTCCTCGGCCGGTATCATCCGTCGAACGGCTCGAGCAACCAGGTCTTCCACGTCACCGTCGCGCGCCGCTTGGCCCACTGCTCCGACCCCCTCGACGTCAACGAGACACTCGGGCTCCGGTGGTTCACCCCGGCCGAGGTGCGCCGGATGATCGTGGACAACGAGATCCCCGATGGCCTCACGCTGACGGCGCTGGGGTGGGGGCTGATCGCCGGGGTCGTGGGGTGAGGGTGTCCCTGTGAGCCCGGTCGTCGACGCCCACCTTCACGTCTGGGACGCGACCGCCGCCGGAAAGGATCCGGGGCCGATGCGCGTCGGGTACAGCGCGCAGGCGACCGCCTCGGTCGAGCTGTTTCTGGACTACATGGACGAGGCGGGCGTCGAGAAGGCCGTGTTCGTCCAGCCCTGGTTCTATCACTGGGACAACTCCTACATGGTCGACAGCCTTCGGCGCTATCCGGATCGCTTCCGGGGGGTGTGCGTGATCGACCCGCGCGGGCCCGAGGCGCCGGCGGCGCTGCGAGCCTGGCGAGACCGCGGGGCGACCGGGATCCGGTTGCGCGCACTCCGCCAGGGAGAGGGCCCGACCCCGGGCCCCTGGCTCGGGACCGAAGAGACGTTACCGCTGTGGGAGGCGATCGCCGAGACCGGCACGATCGCCTGCGTGCTGGGGGCCGGGCCCGATCTCGCCAGGC
Source organism: Candidatus Methylomirabilota bacterium (assembly GCA_036001225.1). Classification (GTDB taxonomy): domain Bacteria; phylum Methylomirabilota; class Methylomirabilia; order Rokubacteriales; family DASRDR01; genus DASYUM01. Next base: position 8,549 of record DASYUM010000042.1, read on the forward strand.
TGGCCCCTCTCCTGGCGCGGTTCCCTCCGGTGCGGGTCGTGGTCGATCACCTCAACAACCCGGCGCCGGCCGAGGGCCTCGGGCAGCCGGCCTTCCAGGCCCTGCTCGCCCTGGCCGGCCTCCCGCACGTCTACGTCAAGCTGTCGGGCTTCCACCACTGGTGCCGCGAGCGCTATCCCTACCGGGAGGGGATGCCGTTCGTCGAAGCCGCCCTCCGGGCGTTCGGCGCTGACCGGTGCATGTGGGGGTCCGACTTTCCCCACGTGCTGGCCGGGTGCGGGTACGTCAGGAACCGCCACCTCCTGCCGCGCGAAGCGAGCTTCCTGTCGAAGGCCGGGATGGAAGCGGTGATGGGCGGCACGGCCAAGCGGCTCTGGTTTGACTGACCGAAGCGGATCGCGGTCCTCCTCGGGGCACCTCGCGACGCGGCCCGGTGCGATCAGAGCCCGCTCGGCGAGGTCAGGGCCAACTGGCCCTGGGTGGGCTCTGCTCAGCAGAACCACGGCTCGGTGAGGCGGGGCGGCCGCCGCCGGCCGGAATCGGGCGGGGCTGTCGCCGGGCGCGCGGGGAGCCCGGCCGCCTCGTCGGCCAAGCGGCGGATCCGGTCGAAGGTCACCGCCGGATCTTCCCCCCGCTCGGCGGCCTCGGCGACCCGGGCCGCCACGGTGTCGTGGAGCGCCTCCATCCGGGCGTCCGGGTGCGTCCAGCGGTAGAAGAAGTCGCGCTCGACCAGCTCGCCGAGGTACGGACGCATGGCCGGGCTCTCGAGCAGGAGCGAGCCGGGCGGGACGAGCAGGCGGATGGAGTACTGGACCGGATCCACGTGGTCGATGAGCCTCTCGCGCTCGACGAAGTCGAGCATCTCCCGATAGTCGTCGAGCGTGGTCCAGGGAGTGAAGGCGACCCAGGTGGGGCGGAGCGCGATACCGGCCGCCCGCACGGCGCGAAGGGTCTCGATCACGTCGGCGCGCGTGTGCCCCTTGTCGAGGTGACCCAGCACGGTATCGCTGAGCGACTCGACGGCCGAGACGATGAAGAGGCAGCCGCGGGCGGCCAGCTCGGGGAGATGCTGCCGGCGCCGGAGGAGATGCTCGATCTTCGCGGTGAAGTCGAAGGTCAGCTGCGGGAACTCGGCATGCATGGCGTCCGTGACGGCCAGGGCATGGCCGGGCCCGTTCAAGAAATCCGGGTCGCCGAAGGTGATGTGGGTCGCCCCCGCCTCGACGAGCTGGCGGATGTCGGCGAGAACCGTCTCCCGCGGGACCGCGAAGAAGCGGCCGCCGTAGACGGGCGGGATCGGGCAGTGGCGGCAGCGATGGAGGCAGCCGCGGGTCGCCTCGACGTACCCGCTGAGCTCGAGCCGCCCGTCCCGCTCGAGGCGCGCGTACTGCTTGAGCGACGGGAGGCCGGCCCGGCTCGGCACCGGGAAGGCGAGGCGCGCCAGGGTCGGTCGGGCCGGCGCCCCTGGCCGGCTCACTCCCGGAATCGGCCGCGCGTCGCCGGCCGCCAGGGCGTCACAGAGCTCCACGAGCGCCGGCTCGACCTCGCCGCCGATGACCGCGTCGGCGCCGTGGCCGAGGAGGTAATCCGCGTTGAGCGCGGCGTAGAGGCCGTAGAAGACGATGTGGCCATCCGGGTTCACGGCTCGGACCCGCCGGGCGACCGTGATGCCGAGGCGGAGAGCCGTGTGCATCGGGACCGAGATCGCCACCAGGCGGGCGCGGGCGGCCTTGTCCTCGTCGAACGGCTCCACCGCCACGTCGAGGCTGGCCGGCTTGTAGCCCGCGGCCTCCAGGAATGCGGCCGGCCACGCCACCGCCAGGGGCTGGTGCCCCAGCTCGTAGCAGGCGATCAGCAGGATCGTGCCAGGCTCGCGCATCGCGTCCTCATTCTACCCGAGGCGGGCCCTCCGGGGCAGGCGGCGGGGTTACGGGCGCCGGAAGGCGGGGGGCGGCGGGCTCTCGAAGACGATCCGCCGGCCGCTCGGGTGGACGAAGCCGAGCCGGATGGCGTGCAGGCAGACGCGCCGAAGGGGATCGCGCCGGCTCCCGTAGGCCCGGTCGCCGACGATCGGGTGGCCGAGCGCGGCGAGCTGGGCTCGGAGCTGACCCCGGCGGCCGGTGAGCAGCGCCAACTCGAGCAGTGTCGCGTCTCGATAGCGCTCCAGCACGCGATAGCGGGTGACCGCTTCCTTACCACGGCCGGCGTCGCGCCGGGAGCGGACGCGCAAGGCCCGGTCCTCGACCAGGTGCGACGTCAGCTCTCCCGCCGACTCGCGGACGACGCCCTCCACGCGGGCGAGGTAAATGCGCTCCGGCGTCCGCCGCCGGAACTGCGCTTGCAACGCCCGCTTCACGGGCAACGACTTGGCAAAGACCAGCAGTCCCGAGGTCTCGCGGTCGAGCCGATGGACGACGAAGATCCGCCGGTCTCCGCGCGTGGCCAGCCAG
>DASYUM010000043.1:0-17523 GCA_036001225.1 Candidatus Methylomirabilota bacterium
GCGGGTGATCTTGAGCAGGTTCGAGTCGGAGATCGACGTCACGGTCGCCGAGCGCGGCCCCGCGTCGAGAATCGCCATCTCTCCGAAGCACTCGCGCTCGCCGAGCTCGGCGATCACCCGGTCGGCCTTGTGCACGCGGACCTTGCCGTCGATGACCATGTACAGCGCGTCGCCCGACTCGCCCTCGCTGAAGATCTCTTCGCCCTGATCGCGATCTTCCTCGGTCGAGATGAGGGCGATCTGCGCGAGGTCCTCGCCGGGGATCTGGGAGAACAGGTCGATCGACTTGAGGAAGAGGACCTTCTCGACGGTCGAGAGCAAGCCTACCCGTAGTTAGCACCTTTCGGTGCAACCCTGGGAGCCTCAACCGCGGAGGTGGATCACCGCCAGCTTCAGCTCGGTCATCTCCTCCACCGCGTAGCGCGGGCCCTCCTTGCCGAAGCCGGACTCCTTGAGCCCGCCGTAGGGCATGAGGTCGGCCCGCCACTGGGGGCCCCAGTTGACGTGGAGGTTGCCCGACTGGACCTCGCGGGCGAACTTCATGGCGTGCTCGAGGCTCTCGGTGAAGATGGAGGCCGATAGCCCGTAGTTGGAGTCGTTGGCGAGGGCGATGGCCTGGTCGATGTCGTCGAACGGCGTGACGGCGACGGCGGGGCCGAACAGCTCCTCGGCCGAGATGCGCATCTCGGGCTTGACGTCGGCCACGATGGTCGGCGCGTAGACCGCGCCGTGCCGCTGGCCGCCGGTGACGAGCCGGGCCCCGCTGCCGACCGCCTCCCGGATCCACTCGTCCACCCGGACGGCGTCTTTCTCCCGGATCATGGGCCCCATCTTCACCTTCTCGTCGAGCTGGTTGCCGGTGGTCAGGGCCTCGACCTTCGGCTTGAGGGCGGAGAGGAAGTCGGCGTAGACCTTGCCGGCAGTAAGGATGCGCTGGGCCGAGATGCAGACCTGGCCGGCGTTGGCGTAGCCGGTGGCGGCCACCGCCTCCGCGACCTTGTTGAGGTCGGTGTCCGGCATCACGATGACCGGCGAGTTGGAGCCGAGCTCCATGGTCACCTTCTTCAGGCCGGCCACCTTGCAGATGTGCGCCCCGACGTCGCGGCTGCCGGTGAAGGTGATCTTGCGGACGCGGGGGTCGGCGCACAGGAGATCGCCGATCTCGCCGCCGGCGCCGGTCAGGCACTGGATTCCCTCCGGCGGCACGCCGGCCTCGAGCAGGATCTCCGTCAGCTTCAGCGCCGACAGCGGCGTGTCGGTGGCCGGCTTGACGATGACGGCGTTGCCGCCGGCGAGGGCCGGGCCGACCTTGTGGCAGATGAGGTTGAGCGGGAAGTTGAAGGGGCTGATCGCGAGCACCACGCCGCACGGGACCCGCAGCGTGAAGGCGAGGCGGCCGGCCCCCCCGGGGGCCCCGTCCACCGGCACCGTCTCGCCGTGAATCCGCTTGGCCTCCTCGGCCGAGCCGAGGATCGTCTCCACCGCGCGGCTCGCCTCCAGCCGACCCTCGGCGATGACCTTGCCTTCCTCGAGGCTGATGGTGCGGCCGAGGTCTTCCTGGCGGGCCACCATCAGGTCGGCCGCCTTGCGCAGGATCTTGAAGCGGTCGTAACCGGAGAGCTTGGCCATCGCCTTGGCGCCGCGCACGGCGCTCTCCAGCGCCCGCTCGACGTCGGCGCGGTCGGCCCGGGGAACGGTGTCGATGACGCTCTTGTCGTAGGGGTTCTCGACCGAGATCTTCTGGGTCTTGTCGATCCACTGGCCGGCGACGTACATCCGCATGTCGGGAGTCCTCCTTGCGGTCAGGCGAGGATGGGGGATCGGGGCGGCCGGTTTCGATTATCCTCCCGGACGGGGGCGGCCACAAGGCCGCCCGGTCCGATCGGCGGCGAGAGGCCCCGCGGTCAGGACCGGGCGGCGCGGACCGCCTCGAGGACCTCGAGTACGGCCGCGTGAAGCAGCCCGTTGGAGGCGAGGGCCCCGGGCCCCTCCAGCTGCCAGGGACCGCCGCGCACGCTGGTCATGCGGCCGCCCGCCTCCAGCACCATGAGGCCCCCGGCCGCCATGTCCCATGGCCCGAGCGAGAGCTCCCAGAAGGCGTCGAACCGTCCCGCGGCCACGTAGCAGAGGTCGAGCACCGCCGAGCCCAGCCGCCGCACGGCGCGGCTGCGGAGCGACAGCGCCGCGTACTCGGGCAGGTTCGTCTCGGTCGTGGTCCGGATGTCGTAGGGGAAGCCGGTGGCCAGCAGACCCTCGCCGAGCACGGCCGTGTCGGAGACCCGGAGCGGCTCGCCGTTGAGCGTGGCCCCGCGGCCGCGCTCGGCCACGAACAGCTCGTCCAGGTTGGGGTCGTAGGCGACGCCCAGCTCGACTTGACCGGCCCGCTCGAGCGCGATCGAGACCGAAAAGACCGGGAGCCCGTGCGTGTAGTTGGTGGTGCCATCGAGCGGATCGATGAGCCAGCGATACTCCGACCGTCCGGCCCGGACGCCACCCTCCTCGCCCAGGACGCCGTGGTCCGGGAACGCGCCCAGGAGCCGCTCCACGATGAGGGCCTCCGAGCGCCGATCCATTTCGGTGACCAGGTCGGTGGGGCTTCGCTTGTAGCTCACCTGGCGGGCGCCGCCGCGGGCCTCGCGCAGGAGTTTGCCGGCGCTCCGCGCAGCCTCCACGGCGACGGAAAGGAACGGGCTCACACGGCCGAGCTTACCACACGGCTCTCCGGGTGGATCGTGGCGGTTGACCCCGCGGGCGATCGGGTATGATAGGACGACGATGGCGAAGCGGAATGGGAAGGGCGCGGCCGGGGACGCGACTCACGTCGCGCCGGGCCGCGGCGCGACACCCTCGCCGGCGGCCGAGCGGCCGATCCTGGTGGTGACGGGCAGCGTCGGCCGGAGTGCGCCGGCGCCCGGCGGGTGGGGGTACGTGATCTGCTTCCCGACCGGCCAGGAGGCCGAGGCCGGCGGGGCGGCGGCCGACACCACCGGGCCGCGCATGGCGCTGACCGCGGTGATCCGGGCGCTCGAGCGCGTGGGCGGCCGCGAGGGGGCGACCGCCGCCGTCCGCGTGGTCACCTCCAGCCAGTACACCGTGGACGGGGCAGCGGGGAAGGCCGAGCGGCGGGCGCACCTCGACCTCTGGGCCCAGCTCGACGACCTCGCCCGGGGACGCCGGATCGTCTGGGAATGGGAGCCGGACGAGACGATGTACCTCCAGGAGCGGGCGGCCGAGCTGGCCCAGTTGGCCATGAAGCGCGGCCAGACCGGCTGACCTGTCATGCGGATTGCCGTGATCGGGGCCGGTGGAATCGGGGGGTATTTCGGCGGCCGGCTGGCCCGGGCCGGAGAGGCGGTCGCCTTCGTCGCCCGCGGCGAGCACTTTCGCGCGATCCAGTCGGGCGGGCTCACGGTCAAGAGCGTGACCGGCGATTTCACGGTGACGGCTCCGGCCACGGACGACCCGCGCCGGGTGCCCGAGCTGATCGGCCCGGTGGACCTCGTCCTGTTCTGCGTGAAGTCGTACGACACCGAGCCGGCGGCCGCCGCCCTCCGCCCGCTCCTCGGTCCCGAGACGACTGTCCTCACGCTTCAGAACGGGGTGGACAACGTGGAGGCGCTCGGGCGCCTCCTGGGAGCCGAGCGGGTGCTGGGCGGGCTCGTCTACGGCTTCGCGGTCATCGAAGCGCCGGGCGTGGTCCGTCATAGCCAAGCTGGCCGGATCGTGTTCGGCGAGCTGGACGGCCGGGAGACGCCACGGGCCCGGCAGTTCCTCGAGGCGGGCCGGAAGGCCGGCTTCCCGATCGAGCTGACCGGCGACATCCGGCGGGCGCTGTGGGAGAAGTACTTCATCATCTGCGCGCTCTCGGGCGCGACCGCCGTCACCCGCCGGCCCATCGGGGAGATCCGCGCCTGCGCCGAGTCGCGGCAGCTCTACCGGTCGATGCTCGAGGAGCTGACGGCGATCGCCAAGGCCGAGGGGGTGGCCCTGGGCGACGACGGCGTCGAGCGCGGGATGACCGTCGCCGACACGCTGCACGCCGACTCGTACTCCTCCCTCTATCACGACCTGACCCGGGGCCGCCGGCTCGAGCTGGAGGGCCTCCAGGGCCACGCGGTGCGCCTGGGCGCCCGTCACGGCATCCCGACCCCCGCCCTGTCTGCGGTCTACGCGGCCCTGCGCCCGGCGGCCGTCGCCGCCGAGCGCGCGTGACGGCCTCCGCTCGCCCGGCTGTCCGGGTCCTCGCCCGATACCTCGACCGGTATCGGGCCCGCTATCTCGGCGGCTTTGGCCTTCTGGTTGCCACCACCCTCTGCGCGCTGGCCATCCCGTGGGTCATCAAGCGAACGATCGAAGCACTGGCGCCCGCGGCGGGCGGCGCCGGACCGGCCCTGGTGGTGGGCCCGCTCCTCATCGTGGTGCTCGCCCTTCTCCAGGCGACCACCCGCTCTGCCTCGCGCCTCGCCCTCCTGGGAGCGAGCCAGCGGGTGGAGGCCGACCTCCGCGACGATCTCTTCGACCGCCTCCTCCGTCTGCCGCCAGCCTTCTATCAAGCTCAGCGGACGGGCGACCTCATGTCCCGCGCCACCAACGATCTCCAGGGCGTGGCGAGCCTGATCGGCTTCGGGTTCCTCTCGCTGGTCAACACCGCGCTCGTCTTCCTCGGCACTGTGGCGGCCATGCTCCACATCGACCCCTGGCTCACCCTGGCGGCCCTCGGCCCGGCGCCGGTCCTGGTCCTGCTCGGCAAGCGCTGGAACGGCCGCGTCCATGCCGAGTCGCTGGCCGTCCAGGAGCAGCTGGCGCGGCTGTCGGCCCGAGTGCAGGAGAACGTGGCCGGGATGGCGGTGGTGCGCGCCTACACGATGGAGTCGCGCGAGGTGGAGGCGTTCGGACGGCTCAACGCCGAGTATCTGGCCCGGGCGCTCCGCCAGGCGCGGACCCAGAGCGCGTTCTCCCCCTTGCTGGGTGTGGTCGGGGGGGTCGGGACCGTCGTCGTCCTCTGGCTGGGTGGCAAGGGCGTGGTGGAGGGCCGGATCACGCTCGGCGACTTCGTCGCGTTCTCCAGCTACCTGGCCTACCTGGCCTGGCCGATCCTCGCCCTCGGCTGGGTGCTGGCCACGGTCCGGCGGGGCCTGACCGCGATGGAGCGCGTGGTCGCCCTGCTGGAGGCGGAGCCGGTGGTCGCCGATGGCCCCGGCGCGACGAGTGCCGCCGCCGTCACCGGCGCCATCCAGATCCGCGACCTGACCTTCGGCTACGGCGACGGCCGCGAGCCGGCGCTGCGCGGCGTCTCGCTCCGGATTCCGGCCGGCGCCTGGGTGGTGGTGATCGGCCCGACCGGGGCCGGCAAGACGACCCTGGGCGCGCTGCTGCCGCGGCTGTGGGACCCGCCACCGGGGACGGTCTTCGTGGACGGGCGGGAAGTCCACACGATCCCGCTGGCCGAGCTCCGGCGCGCGATCGGATACGTGCCGCAGGAAGCCTTCCTCTTCTCGCGCTCGCTGAGCGACAACGTCACGCTCGGCGATCCGGCCGCCGGCGACGGCCGGCGCACGTGGGCGGCCGAGGTCGCGGCGCTGAGCGGCGAGGTGACGGCGTGGCCCGAGGGCTGGGCGACGGTGGTGGGCGAGCGAGGACTCACCCTGTCCGGCGGCCAGCGTCAGCGGGTCGCGCTCGCCCGCGCGCTCGCCGTCGAGCCGCCGATCCTGATCCTCGACGACGTGTTCGCGGCGGTGGACGCCGCGACGGAGGCGGCGATCCTGAGCCGCCTCCAGGCGGCTCGGCGGGGGCGCACGACGCTCCTCATCACCCAGCGGCTCCGCGCGGCGCCCCTCGCCGACCGGGTCGTCGTGCTGGACGGCGGCCGGGTCGTCGAGGAAGGGACGCACGCCCAACTCCTGGCGAGCCGCGGCCTCTACGCGCGCCTCTGGCGACGCCAGCAGCTCGAGACGGTGCTGGAGGAGACGCGGTGACGCGCGTCGGCATGCGGGTCGGGACGGACGACGAGGTCCTCGGGCGCGCCTACGACCGCCGGCTGATGGCCCGGCTGGGGGGATTCGCCCGTGACTACCGCGGGACCCTGGGCGCCGCCGCCCTCCTGTTCCCGGCGGCGGCCGCGGTCGATCTGATCCCGCCGTACCTCGTCAAGATGGCCATCGATGACCACATCATCCGCGGTGACTGGTCGGGGTTGACCCGCGTCGCGGGGCTGTTCGTCGTCACGCTGCTCGTCCAGTACGGCCTCCGCTACGCGATGGGCTACCTCATGACCTGGACCGGGCAGCGGGTGATCCACGACCTCCGGCAGGCCCTCTTCGCCCACGTCCAGCGTCTTCCCGCCCGCTTCTTCGACCGGACGCCGGTCGGTCGCCTGATGACCCGGATCCTCAACGACGTCGAGGCGATCGGGGAGCTGTTCACCTCGGGGGTGGTCGCCATCCTGGGCGACGTCGTGACGCTGGCCGGGGTGGTCTTGGTCATGCTGGCTCTCGACTGGCAGCTGGCGCTGGTAGCGTTCGCCGCGGTGCCCGCGCTGTTCGGCGTCGCCGCCTACTTCCGGCGCCGGGCCCGGGAGGCCTACCGCGAGGTGCGCAACCGGATCGCCCGCGTCAACACCTATCTCCAGGAGAGCCTGATCGGGATGGCCGTGGTCCAGCTCTTCGGGCGGGAGGCCGCTCACCTGGCCGAGTTCGCCCGGCTCAACGAGGATCACCGCCGAGCCGTCTTCCGCCGCATGGGCTACGACGCCTTCCTGTACGCCGGCGTGGAGTTGATCGGCTCGGTCGCGATCGCCAGCCTCATCTGGTGGGGCGGCGGGGAGATCGTGCGGGGCGCGGTGACCTTCGGCGTCCTGGTCGCCTTCATGGAATACACCCACCGGTTCTTCCTGCCGATCCGGGACATGTCGGCCAAGTACACGGTGATGCAGTCGGCGATGGTGGCGGCCGAGCGGATCTTCGGGCTCCTCGACACGCCGGTGGCGATCGCCTCGCCGGCCGAGGGATACCGGTCGGCGAGCGTGGGGCCGAGCAGGGGCAGCGGGCGCCCCGCCATCGAGTTCCGCGACGTCTGGTTCGCCTACGCCGACGCGCCGGCGGGCGAGGACTGGGTGTTGCGCGACGTGTCGTTCCGGATCGCGGACGGCGAACGGGTGGCCGTGGTCGGGGCCACCGGCGCCGGCAAGAGCACGCTGGCCCGGCTCCTCACGCGGACGTACGACGTCCAGCGCGGCGCCGTCCTGGTCGAGGGGGTGGACGTGCGGGCCTGGGATCTGGGCGCTCTGCGGCGCCACGTGGGGCTGGTCCTCCAGGACGTGGTCGTCTTCACCGGGACGGTGGCCGAGAACATCGCCCTCGGCGACCCCGAGGTCAAGCGCGTCGAAGTGGAAGCGGCGGCCCGCCGGGCGCACCTCGACGGCTTCGTCCGGTCGCTCCCCGCCGAATACGACGAGGAGATCCGGGAGCGCGGGGCCAATCTCTCGCACGGGCAGCGCCAGCTCCTGGCCGTCGCGCGGGCGCTGGTATATAATCCCCCCGTCCTCGTGCTCGACGAGGCGACCTCGAGCGTCGATCCCGAGACCGAGCTCCGCCTGCAAGACGCCCTGGATCGACTCCTATCGGGGCGGACCAGCGTGACCATCGCGCACCGCTTCTCCACCATTCAGCGTGCGGACCGGGTGCTCGTGCTCCACCGGGGCCGGCTCCGGGAGGACGGCCCCCACGCCGAGCTGATCCGGCGGGGCGGGCTCTACGCGACCCTCCACGCGCTCCAGTTCGGCGGGGAGGCGGCGGCGAGCGCGTCCGGGCGGGATGCGCGATGAGCGGCCGGTTCGCGGCCACGGTCTATGCGTTCGTGCGGCGAGTCCCGCCCGGGCGGGTCGTGACCTATGGCCAGGTCGCGGCGCTGGTCGGGCTTCCTCGCGGGGCACGCGCGGTTGGCCAGGCCATGCGCCACTGCCCGGCCGGGGTGCCCTGGCATCGGGTCGTCAACGGGCGCGGCGGCATCAGCCGGCGCGCCAGCGCTAGCGGCATGCTGAGCCAGCGGCTTCTGCTCACCCGGGAGGGCGTGCGGTTCGCGCGCGGCCGGATCGACCTGGCCCGGTACCGATGGATGGGCAGTAGGAGCCGGGGTCGCGGGAAGCTGGCCGCGTTGGGGTCCTCGTGAGCCACCCGACGGTCGCGCGGGTCCAGGCGACCCTCCGGGCCGGCGGCCACGCGGGGGAGGTGATCGAGCTGGCCGAGAGCACGCGGACCGCGGCCGAGGCGGCGGCGGCCTGCGGGGTGGCGGTCGGCCAGATCGTGAAGTCGCTGATCTTCCTGGCCGACGGGGAGCCGATCCTGGTCCTGGCCTCGGGGGCCAATCAGGTCGACGAGCGGCGGCTGCAGGCCCTGACCGGCAAGCCGATCCGCCGGGCCGATGCCGACGCCGTGCGGGCGGCGACCGGCTTCGCCATCGGCGGCGTGCCGCCGGTCGGCCACGCGCGCGCGCTGCCGGTCCTCATCGACCGGGACCTTCTCGGCTATCCCGAGCTGATCGCGGCGGCGGGGACGCCCCGCGCCGTCTTCCGGCTGACGCCGGAGGACCTGTGTCGGCTGACCGGAGGCCGGGTGGAAGAGGTCAAGCGCGGATGAGGCGTCGATGCGGGTGATGCCGCTGGCGGCCGATTCCCTCGGTGTCCGCTCGATGGCCACCTATGTCGAGGCGGGGGGGGTGCGACTGCTGCTGGACCCCGGCGTGAGCCTGAGTCCGCGTCGCTACGAGTTGCCGCCGACGCCGGAGGAGGAAGAGGCGTTCGGCCGGGCGTGGGACCGCATCGACGGCTACGCCCGCCGGGCCGACCTGATCACGGTGAGTCACTACCATGGCGACCACGTCCGGTTCGACACCGCGCTCTTCGGCGGCCGGAAGGTATTGGCCAAGGATCCTCGGCGGATGATCGACGCCCACCAGGCCGAGCGGGGGCGCGCGTTCTGGCGCGGGCTGGAGGGCCACTGTATCCTGGAGCCGGCGGAGGGGCGGACGCTGGAGCTGGGCGGCACGCGGGTGACGTTCTCCCCGCCGCTTCCCCACGGGCGGGAGGGTTCGGGGTTCGGCTTCGTGGTCGCCGTCACCGTGGACGACGGGACGCGCTTCGTCCACGCGGCCGATGTCCAGGGCCCGGCCTCGGGGGTCGCGACCGCGTATCTGATCCGGGAGCGACCGGACCTCGTCTACCTCTCCGGGCCACCGACCTACCTGGAGGCCCAGGTCGGCAAGGACACGGTCCAGCAGGGCCTCGACAACCTCCTGCGGCTCGTCAACGAGACCGGGTGCCGCGTGATCGTGGACCACCATGCCGTGCGCGATCGCCGGTACCGGGAGCGGCTGGGCCTGGCGTTCGAGACGGGGCGGGTCGTCACCGCGGCCGAGTTTCTCGGCCGCCGCGACGAGTGTCTGGAGGTCCGCCGGCCCGAGCTGTGGGCGCGCCACCGACGCGCCGGCGCGGCGAGGGGGCCGCGGGCGGGATCGTGATCGTACATGCGCGCCTCCGGACGTCGCGGGGCGGGGGCCCCGCCGTCCGGGGCGCGCCACCCAATGCCGAAAGGAGGCGCGAGGATGGCCGAGTTGAAGGTGGGTGACCCCGCCCCCGAGGTGAAGCTCCAGGGGATCGGGGGCAAGGAATGGAGCCTCGGCGACCAGAAGGAGAAGAAGAACGTCGTCTTCCTCTTCTACGTGCTGGACTGGACCCCGGGCTGAACCAAGGAGATGCCGGCTTTCGAAGCCCGGCTCAAGGACTTCGAGGCCGCCGATACCCAGGTCGTGGGTATCTCGACCGACTCGATCTACAGCCACGACGCGTGGGCGAAATCGCTGGGGGGCATCTCCTATCCCCTCCTGGGCGACGTCCATCGGGACGTCGTCAAGCGGTATGGCGTCCACTGGCCAGAGCTGAACGCCTGCTACCGGGCCACCTTTGTCATCGACAAGCAGGGCACGATCCGTTTCGTCGAGCGTTACGGGAAGGGCGAGCTGCCCGACCCCCAGAAGATCCTCGCCGAAGTGAAGAAGCTCTAGCTTCGCCGCCGCCGGCGGGCGCCGCGACGCGGCCTCGCCGGCGGCTCGCTCAGCGGAAGCCGCTCGATGGATAACCTGGGCGCGCACATGTCCATCGCCGGGGGGCTGCCCAACGCCCTCCTCCGCGGACGGGAGGTCGGCTGCTCGATCGTCCAGCTCTTCCTCAAGAACCAGGTCCAGTGGGTCGGGCGAACGCTCGAGGCCGACGAGGTCGCCGAGTTCAAGCGCCAGCAGGCGGCGACCGGCATCGGGCCGGTGTTCGCCCACGCGACCTACCTGGTCAACCTCGCCGCGCCCGACGAGACCGAGTGGCTCCGCTCGGTCAGCGCCTTCCACGACGAGCTGGAGCGGGCCGAGCGGCTCGGGCTCCCCTTCGTCGTCATCCACCCCGGCGCGCACAAGGGTGGGGGCCGGAGGCTGGGTGGGCGCCAGGTCGTGCGCGCGCTCGACGACCTCCACGCCCGCACCGCCGGCTACCGGGTGCGAATCGCGCTGGAGAACACCGCGGGGGCCGGCAGCCTCCTCGGCGCGCGCGCCGAGGAGCTGGGGACGATCCTGCGGCGAGTCCGCTGTCCGGAGCGGGTCGCCGTCTGTCTGGACACCTGTCACCTCTTCGCGGCCGGCTACGACATCCGCACGGCCGCCGGCCTCGCCGACGCGCTCGGCCGCTTCGACCGGGCCGTGGGCCTGGACCGGGTCGTCGCCTTCCACCTCAACGATGCCAAGGCCGATCTCGGCGCCGGCCTCGACCGCCACGAGCACATCGGTCGCGGCCGGATCGGGCTCGGCGCCTTCCGCCGGCTGCTGAACGACCCGCGGTTGGCCGCGATCCCGATGGCGATCGAGACTCCGAAGGAGGACGGCTGGGACCGCAAGAACCTGCGCACCCTCCGGCGGCTGCGACCCGCCGCGACCACGCCCCGGCGGCCTCGCTGACGGCGGCCGCGCGCATCGTCGAGTTCGGGCAGGCGCGGGTCGCCGCCGACCCCGAGTACGCGAACATCGCGAGCCCGATCGGCGTCGCCCAGTACGTCGCCATCGCGGGCGAGGTGGCCGGGCGGCTGGGCCAGACGGGTGGCACCCGGGTACTCGACTGGGGCGCCGGCTGGGGACAGACGAGCCTGCTCCTGCGGGCCCACGGGCTCGCGGTCGTCGCCTACGACGTCGAGGACAAGGGCGCCGCCGACGCGTTGCTGGCCGGGACGGACGTTCCCTACGTCGTCGGGCCCGGCCCCCGGCTGCCGTTCCCCGCCGCCGCGTTCGACGCGGTCCTCAACTGCGGGGTCCTCGAGCACGTGGACGACGCGCGGGCGGCGCTGGCCGAGCTGTGCCGGGTCCTGGCGCCGGGCGGGTGGCTGTTCACCTACCACTTGCCGAACCGCTATGCCTGGACCGAATGGCTCGGCCGGCGCCTCGGGCGCGTTCACCACGAGCGGACCTACCGCCGGGCCGACGCCGTCGCCCTCATCGAGGCGGCCGGCTTCCGCGTCGTGGACAGCCGGCCGTTCCACCTGCTCCCGCGTAACGCGTGGGGCCGGACGCCCCGGCGCGCGGCTCTCGCGGCGCGCGCCGCCGGGCTCTTCGAGGCGCTCGACGTGGCCCTGCTCCACCTGCCGGGGCTGCGGAGCCTGGCCACCGCGTGGGCGCTGGTCAGCCGGCGGACCAGCTAGAGTTCCTCGGAGGGACCTCGGGGACCTGACGCCCGCGCGCCTCGATCTTGGGCAGCGGCTGCCTCCAAACGGGGCACCCGGGGCGGACTCGGTACGCGGCCTGAGCGGCGCGAGTCGAAGCAACCGCGCGATTTCGCCCGCGGTTTCGAGCCATCCGCGCATCCAAGCACCATCCTTGCTCATCCAAAGATCGGGGGTTGGACCGGACTGGGGAGAGGAGCCGCATGGCACAGCGAGAGTTACCGATGAAGCCACGGAAGAAAATCGCGCTGGTCGCGCACGACAACAAGAAGCGCGATCTGCTGGAATGGGCGGCGTTCAACCGCGATCTCTTGGCCGGGCACGCGCTGTACGCGACGGGCACGACCGGCCGACTCCTCGCCGAGGAGCTCGATCTCGACGTCATTGCCCTCCGCAGCGGACCGCTGGGCGGTGACCAGCAGATCGGCGGGAAGATCGCCGAGGGGGACATCGACTTCTTGATCTTCTTCTGGGACCCGCTCCAGCCACTGCCCCACGATCCCGACGTCAAAGCGCTGCTGCGGATCGCGGTGGTGTGGAACATTCCCGTCGCGTGCAACCGGGCGACGGCCGACTTCATGATCTCCTCGCAGCTGATGTCGGCGGAATACCGGCGTCTCCTCCCCGATTACGACGGACCGGGCGACCCGCTCGCCGCCGAGCCGGCGCCCACGCCCACCGAGACCGGGCCCCCCGGGGGATGGGACCCACGGGGCGGAGTACCCGAGAAGAGGGAATCACCAGCCTTCTTCTCACGCGCCGGAGCGGCCTTCCCGACGCGCCAGGGTGTCCGCCCTCCCCCTAGGGAGGGCCCGCCCGGAAGCGAGCGGCCCAGCGGCGCGTCGCCTCGAGATAGCGCGTCCCGTGCTCGCGGCTCGCCTCGATCTCGCTCCCCTCGTGCCACTCGTTCCAGGAGGCGACGAGGACCCAGGCCGGATCCACGGCGAGGGCGGCCCGCCACGTCGCATCGTAGGTGGCGCCGTCGGCTCGCTCGACGAGGGTGCCGGGCCGGCGGATCGTCCGGTCATCGAACCCGGGGGCGACCGCCGGGATGAACGGGCGACCGGCCGCGCGCGCGGCGGCCGCCCACTCGCGGTAGGTGAGCGCCGGGTCGCGCCCCCGGGCCAGGAACGTGACCGGCGTGTAGACGTGCAGCGCGTCGAAGCGCTCGAGCCAGCCCGCCCGCGGCGTGTCCCCGATCAGGAAGACGTCGCGGCCGCCGGCCCGGAGCCGCCGGCGGACGTACTCCCACAGCGGCGGCCGCAGCCGGTGGCTCCCGTACACGAAGACGACCGGCCGGCCGTCCACCCGCAGCCAGCCCGGGTCGCGGCCGTGGCGGTCCAGGAGCGCTTCGAGGTCGGCCGCGACGCCCGCGCCGCCCCGCGGCCAGAGCTCGCCGGCCTCGTAATACGGCGCCAGCCGAAAGCCGGCCGGGCCGGCGACGGCGAAGAGCGCGGCGAGCACCCGCGCCTCCTCGCTCTCGCGCCCCCACCAGGAGACCGCGAAGCCGTCGAGTCCAGCGGCCCGGGCAGCGGCGATCTGGGCGCGCATGACGGCGGGATCGGCGCTGTCGTAGGGGCCAGCGGCGGGATAGTGCGCGGCGCCGAGGTCGCGACGATCGGAGTCGAGCCAGCGGCGCGGGTCGTGGAAGCCGAGGACGGAGCCGGCCGGCAGGGCGACCCGGGCGTGGTTCCAGTGGCGCCAGCGTCCGGTCGGGCCCTCGGGGGTGCCGTACCAGGGGTAGTGCACCGCGAGAACCAGCCGTGGCAGCGCGCCGACCCCGGTGACCGCGGGCGCGGGGGCGGAGAGGCGGGGGCGGAGGGCGAGGGGATGGTGGCGCTCGATCCGCCACACCGCGTAGCCCACGACCGCCGGCGCCAGCCCCAGCAGGAGGGCCAGCAGCCGCGCCGCGCGCACGGAACGGCGGTTACCGGCTCGTGGTGACGCCGACCCGGTGGCAGAGGGCGCTCACCGGGCAGCGCGAGCAGAGTGGGGAGAGAGGTCGGCAGACGTTCTGGCCGAGGGCGACCAGCAGGTCGTTGTACTCGAGCCAGTAGCGACGGGGCAGCTTGGCCCGCAGCGCGAGCTCGGTCTGCTCGGGAGTTCGGGTGCGCACGAACCCGAGGCGGTTCGAGATCCGGTGGACATGCGTGTCCACGCAGATCCCGGGCTTGCCGAAGCCGATGGTGCGGACCAGGTTGGCCGTCTTGCGGCCGACCCCCTTCAGCGTCAGCAGATCCTCGATCGCGTCGGGGACGCGGCCCTCGAACCGGGCCAGCAGGTCGCGGCACACGCCCTGGATCACGCGGGTCTTGGTGCGGTAGAAGCCGACCGGGAAGATCGCCCGCTCGATGGCGCGCGGCCGGAGGCGGAGCATGCCCGCCGGATCGTCGGCGAGCTGAAAGAGCCGGGCCGCGGCCGGCCGGGTCGTCGTGTCCTGGGTCCGCAGCGAGAGCAGGCAGGCGACCAGGATCCGGAACGGGTCCGGTTGCACGGCGGCCACCTCCGAGACGGCCGTCGGCCGCCAGGCGCGGACGTGGCGGCGAAGGGCCCGGACGACCCGCCCCATCGTCGCGGGGGACATCGGCGCCCGGATGGCGGCCCGCAACCAGCCGGGCGCGTCGTCACGCCGGGCGGCGGCGCGCGCG
The DNA here is from genome assembly GCA_036001225.1 of Candidatus Methylomirabilota bacterium. Taxonomy (GTDB): domain Bacteria; phylum Methylomirabilota; class Methylomirabilia; order Rokubacteriales; family DASRDR01; genus DASYUM01. The sequence continues at coordinate 14,396 of DASYUM010000043.1, forward strand.
CCCCTCATTTCCCCCGGATCTCGCCGAGCAACCGCTCGGCTGTCGGTCGATGGCGGACCACCCAGTCGGCGACGTAGCTGGGGGCGCTCTCGTCGAGGACACGCTGCAGCTCCTGGCGCGCGTCCGCGTAGCGGCGCTGCTCGACGAGACACTTGGCCAGCTCGACCCGGGCCCGGGTGAAGTGGGGATCGAGGGCGAGGGCCTTCCGCTCGTAGCCCTCGGCCTTCGCGACGTCGCCGCCCATGAACCCCGGCGTCTCCAGGTAAAAGGAGCCGGCCAGGGCGAGGCCGCCCACGTGGTTCGGATCCAGTTCGAGCACGGTCTCGATCGCCCGCTTGAGATCGCCGAGGAGGAACGCCGCCCGCAGCTTTCCTTTCGTGATGGCCCACCGGCCCAGGTTCGCCGCGTACCAGAGGTGCGCCTCCGGGCTCCGCGGCCAGCCGGCGATGGCCTGCTTGGCCACGTCACGCCCCCGCTCGTAGCTGGCGAGCTTCGCGTCCGGCGACTGCGTCCGCAGATCAGCCCACGCGAGGTGGACCCAGGCCAGGAGGAGGAGGGCGTCGAGCGAGGGCTCGCGGGTGACCGCGCGCTCGAGGATGTCGCGGGCCCGGTCGATGCGGCGCAGGTCTTCGTGGAAGGTCGAGAAGAGCGCCCACGCCTCGCCCACCGGGCCCGTCGGGGGCGTCGCCGCGCCAGCGGCCGCCGGGGCCAGGACGAGACCGAGCAGGAGCGCCGTCGTCCGGGAGCCGCGGGCCTGGCCGAGCATCGTCGAGGACTCTACCAGGGTGGTCGTACCTTGACAACCCGTGACGCCCCTCCGCATCATGGCGCCGTGAAAGGCTTCACCCACGCGGCGGCGGCCGCGCTCCTCGGAGCCGGCCTGGGGGTGCAGGTGTTTCTCTCCTTCCTGGTCGCGCCGCAGGCGTTCCGGCTGATCGACCGCGAGCAGGCGGTGCGCTTCATGGAGGGGCTCTTCCCCCGCTACTACCTCTTCGGCGTGGTGACGACCGGGCTCGCGCTCGTGCTCGCCCTTTCGCTCGCGCTCGGCGCCCGGCGCGCCCCGCTCCGCTGGGGCGCGGTCGCGCTCCTCGGCGTCGTCCTCGCCGGAACGCTGTACGCCGGCAACATCCTCCTGCCTCAGGCCTACGCGGCGCGCGTGCGGGCCCAGAGCGCGGCGGCGGGCGATCTGGCGCCTCTCGAGCTCTCGCGTCTGCACCGGCGGGCGATCACCGTCAACATCGCGCTGTTTGCGGTCGGGTTCGTCGCCCTGGCCCTGCACGCGGCGGCCCGGGAGGAGTAGATGGAGCGCGCGCGGGTCATCGTCGTGGGCGGTGGCTTCTGGGGGTGCAGTACGCTCTGGCACCTGGCGGCCCGGGGGCTCACCGACTGCCTGCTGGTCGAGCAGGGCGAACTGGCCGGCGAGACGACCGGGCAGGCCGCCGGGATGATCGGCCAGCTCCGCACCTCGGCGGTCGCCTCGCGGGCGGCGACGTATGGCGTGGAGCTGCTCCGGCGCTTCGACCGCGAGGTCGGAAGCCCGAGCCCGTTCCGCGAGGTGGGGAGCGTCAAGGTCGCGCTCACCGCGGGTCGGGTCGAGGAGCTGCGCCGGCAGGTCGCCGACGCCCGGCGGCTCGGTCTGGCGGCCGTCCTGGTCGCGCCGGCTGAGGCGGCGCGCCTGGCGCCCGGCCTGGACAAGCGTCGGATCCGGGCCGCTGCTCACGTCGCCTCCGACGGCTACCTGGATCCGGCGGCGACCGCGCGGGCGCTGGCGGCGGCGGCCGAGCGCGCGGGCGCCCGGGTGTGGACCGGCACGCGCGTGACCGGCATCAGCGTCGGCCGGGACCGGGTCCGCGGCGTCAGCACCGAGCGCGGCCCGGTCCGCGCCGACACCGTCGTGGTCGCCGCCGGACCCTGGGCGGGCCGCCTCGCGGCGACGGCGGGGATCGAGCTGCCGCTCTACCCCGTCCGCCATCAGCTCGCGGTGACCAGTCCGCTCGACGGGCTGCCCGATTGGTTTCCGCTCGTGCGGGTCCCCGATGCCGGCGCCTATCTCCGCCCCGACGGCCGCGACCTCTGGTTCGGGCGGTTCGAGCGCCGCCCGGCCAGCTACGACCCGCGGCGTCTCGGGCCCGGTTTCCGGACGAAGGACGTGCCGCCGGGGCAGGGCGCCCTCCGTACCGCGCGGGCCCGGCTGAGGGAGATCTTCCCGCTGCTCGGCGACGCCGCGGTCGTCCACGCGCGGGCGGGGCTTCCCGGGTTCACCCCCGACGGCGAGCACCTGGTGGGCGCGCTGCCGCGGCCACGCGGGCTCGTCATCGTCGCCGGCTGCAGCGCGACGGGGATCATGGACGGCCTCGCCATGGGTCGGGTGGCGGCCGAGCTGGTCGCGGGCGAACGGCCGTTCCTCGACATCGAGGGCATGGACCCGGCCCGGTTCGGCCGACGCTACGCGCGCCGGGCTGCGCTGCGCGCCGCTTGCGAGGGCGTCTACCGCAACTACTACTCGCTGCGTGCGGGCCGGGTATGACGGGGCGGCCGCGGTTCGAGTGCATCGAACTCGACCACGTGGTCCTGCGGGTCCGTGATCAGGCGGCCTCGCAGCGCTTCTACACCGAGGTCCTCGGCCTCACCTTCGATCACGTCAACGAGGCGATCCGGCTGATTCAGCTCCGGGCCGGCCGGCACCTCATCGACCTGCTGCCGCTGGCGCCCGGCGAGCTCGCGGCGCCCACCGCCCGGATGGACCACATCTGTCTTTCGATCCGGTGCGACGACCTGGCGGCGGTGGCGGCGTTCTTGAGAGAGGCGGGGATCGACGTCGAGGGCGACGTCGTCGCGCGCCGCGGCGCCTTCGGCGAGGGGCCGTCGCTCTACGTCCGGGATCCCGACGGGTATCGGATCGAGCTGAAACCCCGGGCCTGAAAGCCGCGTCCTCCCGCCGGAAGCGAAGAGCCTCTCGGGTTAACCGCGCGCCCCTGTGGAGCTGAACCGCGCCGCGAATGGTGGTCCGCTCCGGGCGGCGGCTTTTGCCGCCGCAACTTTTGGGTTCGCGCGCCTCGGACGGCGGGGCCCCAGCCCCGCGACGTCCTGCGGCGCGCCGTTCCTGGGGGAGGCCTCGGAGGGGGCCG
>DASYUM010000044.1:0-2919 GCA_036001225.1 Candidatus Methylomirabilota bacterium
GTAGGTCCCCGGAGCGACACCTACAGCCTGGGCGTGGTCCTCTACGAGCTCCTCACCGGAGAGCGTCCCTTCCGCGGATCGCGCAGCATGCTGGTCCACCAGGTGCTCCACGAGGAGCCGCGGCCGCCGCGCGCGTTGAACCAGCACATCCCCCGCGACCTGGAGACGGTGTGCCTCAAGACCATGGCCAAGGAGCCTCGCCGCCGCTACCCCAGCGCGCTCCACCTCGCGGAGGACCTGAAGCATTTCCTGCGGGGCGAGCCGATCCGGGCGCGGCCGGTGGGAAAGCCGGAGCGCTTCCTGCGGTGGGTGAAGCGGAACCGGGCGGTGTCGGGCCTCGCCGCGGCGGTCTGCGTGCTGCTCCTCCTGGTGGCGGTGACGTCGACGACGATGGCCGTGCGCACCAGCCGCGCCCGCGACGAGACCCGCGCCCAGCTCGCGCGGCTCAATGCCGTCACCGGCATGCGGCTCGCCGCCGCGGGCGACCTCCTGGGAGCCCTCCCCCACCTCGCCGAGGCGCTGCGCCTCGACGGGGGGAACCCCCAGCGGGCGGAGGCGCAGTTGTTCCGCCTCCAGGCGGTCCTCGAGCGCTGCCCGCGGCTCGCCCGGGTGTTCTCGTACCCTCAATGGGTCCGGCAGGTCGGATTCAGCCCGGACGGCAAGCTCCTGGCGGTCCTGAGCGGCGGCCGGCTGGAGGTCCACGAGATGGCGAGCGGGAGGGTCCTCTCCACCACCGGCGACGCCGAAGGGGACTTGCAGCACTTCGCCTTCAGCCCCGACGGCTCCCTCCTGGCGGCGGCCGGGGTGGGGAACGCGTGGGTCCTCCGATCGCTCACCGGCGAGCGCCTCGCCAGGCCGCTCGCCCACGGCGGCAAGCAGAACTGCATCGCCTGGAGCCCCGACGGGCGGCTCCTCGCCACCACCGGTCATGACCGGACGGCCCGCATCTGGGAGGCCGCTGGCGGCGAGTCGAGGGGCCCCGAGCTCCAGCACGGGGGGATGGTCAACACCGCCTCCTTCTCTCCCGACGGCGCCCTCCTCCTCACCGCGTCGGCCGACGGGGCGGCCAGGATCTGGAACGTGGCCACCGGCGCGCCGGTGGGCGAGCCCCTCCGTCACCGGGGGGCCGTCTCCATGGCCAGCTGGAGCCCCGACGGCCGGCGAGTGGTGACCGCCAGCAACGACCGGACGGCGGCGATCTGGGAGGTGTCGAGCGGGAAGGCGATCGCCCTCCTCCTCGGGCACCGCACCCAGGTGGTGGCCGCGTCCTTCTCGCCGGACGGCCGCCGGGTGATCACCGCCGGCATGGACAGCCACGTGCGGATCTGGGATGCGGAGACCGGCAAGGAGACCGTGGCTCCCATCCGTCACGGGCTCGGCGTGCCGTTCGCCGGCTTCGCGAGGGATGGCCGCAGCGTCCTCAGCGTCAGCTTCGACGGAACGGCGCGCCTCACCGATCCCTCGAACGGGGAGTCGCTCATGCCTCCCCTCCTGAGCGGGGCCGGCCCGTTCGCCGGCCTCACCCATGGGGCCCTCGGCCCCGATGGCCGCTGGCTGGTGACGGCGAGCTACGACGGCACCGCGCGGGTGTGGGACCGCGCCGGCGGGGAGCCCTGCGTCGCCGCCTGGAGGCACCCCCGCGGAGTGGCCGACGCCCGGTTCAGCGACGGAGGCGATCGGGCGGTGACCGCGGGCGTCGATGGAGTGGCGAGGATCTGGGATGTCCGGACGTGCCGGGCCGCCGCGCCGCCCCTCCAGCACGTCCTGGGCCTCCTGCAGGCAGTCTTCAGCCCCGATGGAGGCCGTCTGGCGACGGTGTCCAACGACGGCCGGGTGCGGATCTGGGACCTCCGGAGCGGGGAAGCGTTGACCCTCAACGTCGAGCGGCGGGCGTACCTGGTCAGGGTGGCCTTCAGCCCGGACGGGCTCCGGGTGGCCACCGCGAGCTCGGACCGCACGGCGAGTGTGTGGGACGCGCGGAGCCTCCAGCCGTTGACGCCCTCCCTCGCGCACGGCGGGAGCATCTACAGCGTCGGCTTCAGCCCCGACGGCCGGAAGGTCCTCACCGCGGCCGGCGACGGTGCGGCCCGCCTGTGGGACGCCGCGAGCGGCGCGCTGCTCCACGAGCTGAGGCACCAGCAATCCGTCGTCTTCGCCGCCTTCAGCCCCGACGGCAGGCGCATCGCCACCGGATCGACGGACGCCACCGGCCGGATCTGGGACGCCGCGACCGGCGCGCCGATCGGAGCCCCGATCCAGCACAGCGCCGACGTGAGCGCCATTCGCTTCAGCCCCGACGGCCGCCGGGTGGTCACCGCCGGCCTCGACGGGATTGCGCGGGTGTGGAGCGCCCTGGATGGCAGGCCGGTGAGCCCGCGCCTCCCGCATCCGGGAGCGGTGAGCGATGCCTCGTTCTGCCCCGACGGCCGCCGGGTGGCCACCGCGAGCGAGGACGGGACTGGCCGGCTGTGGGACGTCGCTACCGGCGAGGAGACGATGCCGCCCGTGCATCACCGGAACATGGTCTTCAGCATCATCCCGAGCCCCGATGGCCGCCGCCTGCTCACCGCGAGCATGGACGGCACGGCGCGTCTGGTGAGCCTGCCCGAGCCGCGGCTCGCGGCCGGGGAAGCCATGCTCCTGGCCCACCTGCTCTCGGGGCGGAAGGTCGACGACACCGGAAGCGTGGTCAACCTCGATCGGACGGAGTTCAAGCGCGCCTGGGAGTTCCTCGCCGCCCGGCATCCGGAGTGCTTCGTCTCCTCGCAGGACCGGGTGGCCGCCTGGCACCGGCGGAACGCGGACGAGTTCCAGGAGGCAGGGGAGTGGTCCCTGGCCCTCGTCCACCTCGACCCGCTCCTCGAGGCGGACCCCGGGAACTGGGAGCTCCACGCGATCCGCGGCGAGACCTGCGCCCGG
>DASYUM010000045.1:0-2220 GCA_036001225.1 Candidatus Methylomirabilota bacterium
TCAACTACGCCGGCGGCTACGAGGAGTCGGCCAAGCAAGTGGTCGAGCTCGAGCGGGCGGGTCTGGACCTGGCGTGGGTGGCCGAGGCATACAGCTTCGACGCCGTGACCTACATGGGCTACCTCGCAGCCAAGACGAGCACCGTCCACATCGGCTCGGGCATCCTGCCGATCTACTCGCGCACGCCGACGATGCTCGCCCAGACGGCGGCCGGCCTGGACTTCGTCTCGGACGGGCGCGCGATCCTGGGGCTCGGCACCTCCGGCCCGCAGGTGATCGAGGGATTCCACGGTGTGCGCTTCGATCGTCCGATCCAGCGCACGCGCGAGGTCGTCGAGATCTGTCGCCGCGTCTGGCGCCGTGAGGTCACCGAATATGACGGCGCGTGCTACACCTTGCCGTTGCCGCCGGAGCAGGGCACCGGCCTGGGCAAGCCGCTCAAGCTGCTCGCTCACCCGGTACGGAGCTCGATCCCGGTCTACATTGCCTCGCTCGGAGCGAAAAACGTCGAGCTTACCGCCGAGATCGCCGACGGCTGGCTGCCGGTCTTCTTCTCGCCCGCGCGCATCGGCCTCTACCGGGCCGCGCTCGAGGAGGGTTTCGCTCGGCGCGCGCCGGGGCTGGCGCCGCCGACGGCATTCGACATCGCGCCCACGGTGGTCGTGATCTGCGGCCCCGACGTGAGGGCCTGCCGCGCGCAGGTCAAGCCTCGGCTGGCCCTCTACGTCGGGGGAATGGGCGCCCGCGGCCGCAACTTCTACAACGACCTGGCCTGTCGGTACGGCTACGAGGCCGACGCGCGGCGGATCCAGGATCTCTACCTGGCCGGGAAGCGCGAGGACGCGATCGCCGCGGTCCCCGACGCGCTGGTGGACGAGATCGCGCTCTGCGGGCCCCGGGAGCGGATCCGCGACCGGCTCGCCGCTTACCGGGAAGCGGGCGTGACGACGCTCATCTGCGCGACCGGCCAGCCGGACACGGTGCGGATGATGGCCGAGCTCGTGCTCTGAGGGGCGGGACCGTGAGCGCGGGGGCGGGGTCCATCGGCCAGCGGCTCTACGAGCTGCGCCTGGCGCGCATCGGGGACCCGGGACTCCGCGATCGTCTGGCCCGCTGGCTGGCCGAGCGGTTTCCTCCCCGCGAGCTGGGCGCGACCCGGGCGGCCCTGGGCGGGGTCGGCGTCGTGATCCACTTGCCGCTCGCCGATCACGAGGCGCCCGCGCTGATGCGCGAGCTGTACGCGGCCGGCGTGCCGCCGGCCGCGCTGGTCCTCGTGCCGGCCGACCTCGCCGGGCCGCGGGGGGCGCCGGAGTCGGCCGTGGACGCGGCGTTCGCCCTCTTCGAGGCGCACGGCGGGGGGTTCGTGCCGACGTGGAACTGGGCGGCCTTCCTGCTGGGGCCCTTGTGGTACTTGCGGAAGGGCCTCTACGCCAAGGGGCTCCCCATCCTCGTCCTCACGGTCTACCCCTTGTGGCCGCTGCCGATCACGCTGGTCGTCTCGCTCCTGCTCTTCGGATACTGCGGCGTCGTCGGGAACTGGGACTACTACCTGCTGCGGGTCAAGCGCACCCAGTGGTGGTGAGGCGCCGGGCCGATACCCGTCGCCCCGGACGGCGGGGCTCCAGCCCCGCGACGTCCGGTGGCTCGCATGCGCGGCATACGCCTCGCCGCGCTTCAGTTTCGGGTGGCGCGCCTCGGACGGCGGGGCCCCAGCCCCGCGACGTCCTACGGCGCGCGTTCCTGCGTCCTTGATCTGCTCGGGTCTCGACCCGGCGCCTAGAACAGCCGGCGGGCTTCCTGGAAGTCCCGGTCGCGCTCGACTTCGGTGCTCAGGCCATCCAGGGCCTGGCGCGCCGAGCTACTGCCCGCGTCGCGCGCCAGTTGATCCACGACCCGCTGGGCCCGCTCGCCCCAGCCCCGGGCCTTGGCCGTGTACGCCCAGGGATCGGCCGCCGTCAACTTGCTCCGCTGGATCGCGTCGCGGAGCGCCATCGCCCGCTCGAGGGACGTCGGCTCGGCTGCGCGCGGTGCCGCGGTCCCCGTCCGCCCGGGGGCCGCCGCGCGCCGGCCGCTAGCCGCCGGTGGCGCCGTCCGCTTGGCCCCCGGCCGCGCCGCGGTCTTCTTGCCGCCCCCCGTACCCTTCTTCCCGCCCGACTTCTTGCCCCGCTTGGTGGCCACGGTCGTCTCGCCCTCCTCGCTCGTCATGGAGTGATCGGCTCG
>DASYUM010000046.1:0-45801 GCA_036001225.1 Candidatus Methylomirabilota bacterium
TCGCGGGGCTGGGGCCCCGCCGCCCGGGGCGCGCTGGCCCAAAGACCGCGGCGAGGCGTATGCCGCGTCCGCGCGCCGCCGGACGTCGCGGGGCTGGGGCCCCGCCGTCCGGGGCGCGCCACCCAACGTTGAGCCGCGCTGAGGGCCGAGGACGCCGAGATGCGACGGGTATCGGCACGGCGCTAGGTCGCGGTCCAGCCGCCGTCCACGAACAGCGTCTGTCCGGTCAGATAGTCGGAGGCCGGGGAGGCCAGGAAGAGGATCGTCCCCACCAGGTCGTCCACCTCGCCCGTGCGGGCGGCCGGGATCCGGCGGGTCACCCGCTCGACCCACTCCGGGTTGGCGAACAGCGGCTCGGTCAGTCTGGTGCGGATGTAGCCGGGCCCGATCGCGTTGACCTGGACGTTGTAGGGCGCCCACTCGACGGCGAGCGTCCGGGTGAACGCGGCCACCCCCCCCTTGGTCGCGGCATAGATGGCGCCGGTCGCCAGCCCGACTCTCGCCGCGATCGAGGCGACGTTGACGACCTTGCCGCTCCGCCGGGGCAGCATGATCCGCCCGGCGGCCTGGGCACAGAAAAAGGCCGCGCGCAGGTTCAGGTTCACCACGGCATCCCACTCGCCTTCGGTGAACTCGACCGCCGGACGGCGGACGTTGGTCCCCGCGTTGTTGACCAGGATGTCGAGGCGGCCGAACTCCCGGACCGCGCGCTCGAAGAGCGGGGCGATCCCGTCCAGCCGCAGGAGGTCGATCGGGTGCACGAGCGCGCGCTGCCCGCGCTTCTCGACGTCGCGGGCGACCTCGGTGAGCGCGGTCTGGTCGCGGCTGGCCAGCACCACGTCGCAGCCGGCGTCGGCCAGCGCGCGCGCGGTGGCGGCGCCGATGCCGCGGCTGGCCCCGGTGACGAGGGCGATCTTCCCGCCGAGGTCGGGGCGGGTCATGCCGAACAGGCTACCCGTTCGGCGCGCCCGCCGTCAAATTACCCGGCGGGGGCCGCCCGGCCGGCCCAGCACCTCCGGATTGACGCAGTTGAGCGGCGGCTCGCCGCGCACGAGCACCCGCACCGCCTCCTCGGCGACACGACGCTTGAGGTCGGCCCGGCCCTCATCCGAGTACCAGGCGGCGTGCGGCGTCACGATCACGTTGTCCAGCCTCAGGAGCGGGCTCCCGCCGTCGAGCGGCTCGGGCTCCGTCACGTCGAGGCCGGCCCCGGCGAGACGCCCGGCCTCGAGCGCGGGGGCGAGGGCGGCGGGATCCACCAGGCCGCCCCGCGCCGTGTTCACGAGCACGGCGGTAGGCTTCATCCGCGCCAGCGCCACGGCATCGATGAGGTGGTGGGTCTCGGCGGTCAGCGGACAGTGGAGGGTGACGTAGTCCGACTCGGCCAGGAGCCGCGCCAGTGGCACCGACACCACGCCCGGCGGAAACTCGGCCAGGTAGGGGTCGTGGCCGAGGAGTCGGACGTCGAAGCCGGCGAGCTTCCGCGCCACCCGGCTACCGATCCGCCCGCACCCGACGATGCCGATCGTCTGCCCGGCCAGCCGGTGGATCGGCTGGACCGCGAAGACGTTCCAGCCACCGCTCCGCGTCTGGCGGTCGAGCGGGGGCAGCTTGCGAGCGAGGGCGAGGAGGAGCGCGACCGCGTGGTTGGCCACCTCGTCGGTGCCGTAGTCGGGGACGTTGGCGACCGGGATCCCGCGCTCGGTGGCCGCTTCGACATCGATGCCGTCCACGCCGACCCCGTAGCGGACCAGTAGCCGGAGACGCGGCAAGCCCGCGATCACCCGGCGGCTGACCTGGCCGTACTGGACGAGGAGCCCGTCGGCGTCGGCGCACCCGTCGAGGAAGTCGGCTTCGGTGCGGGCCACGACCAGGCCGAAGCGGAGGCCGGCGGCGTCGAAGACCGCCTGCTCCTCGGCCACGTTGGCATGGTCGAGGCCGCAGACGAGGACGAACGGCGCGGGCGCCGAGCGAGCCGTGGGCGGCTCGCTCATCCCTTCTTCATGGGACGGCCGCAGCACACCTTCTGGACGGGCGCGGTCTTCAAACAGCGGGGGCAGTAGTAGCCAGCCATGGCGTTCCCCGGAAAGTCCTCAACAGCATCCGATCTCCGGACAGTCGTCCCCGCGCTCCTGACCGAAGCCGCTCCGAGCGCGGGCTTCGCCCGCGCAACTTCTCCCCAGGGGGAGGTCTCGGAGGGGGGCATCAGCCCCCCTCCGACGGAAACAGCGGGGGCAGTAGTAACCGGCCATCGTGGTTAGAGCCGCTCGATGATGGTGGCGATCCCCTGGCCGAAGCCGATGCACATCGTCTGGAGGCCGAAGCGCCCGCCTGACCGCTCGAGCTCGTGGAGCAGGCTCGTGAGCAGCCGGGCCCCCGTGCAGCCGAGCGGATGGCCGAGGGCGATGGCGCCGCCGTTCACGTTGACCTTGCTCATGTCGGGCTTCAACTCCCGCTCCCAGGCCAGCACCACCGAGGCGAAGGCCTCGTTGATCTCGACGCGGTCGATGTCGGCGAGCGTCAGCCCGGCCTTGTCGAGGACGCGGTGGGTGGCCGGGATCGGCCCCGTCAGCATGATCGTGGGATCCACCCCGGCCAGCGCGGTCGCCACGAACCGGGCGCGCGGCCGCAGCCCGAGCGCGCGCGCCTTGTCTCGGGACATGACCAGCAGCGCGGCCGCCCCGTCCGAGATCTGGCTCGAGTTGGCGGCGGTGACCACGCCGTCGGGCTTGAAGGAGGGCGCCAGGCTCGCCATCTTCTCCCGGTTCACCGGCACCCGCACGCCCTCGTCGGTGTCGAAGACCGTCCCATCGGGGAGGGGCACCGGCACGATCTCCCGCTTGAAGCGGCCTTCGGCGATGGCCCGGCCCGCTTTCTCGTGGCTCTGGGCCGAGAACTCGTCCAGCTCGGCCCGGGTCAGCCCCCACTTCTCCGCGATCAGCTCGGCCGAGATGCCCTGCGGCACGATGTCGTACGCTTCGGCCAGCTTGGGGCTGATCGGCCCCTCCCCCGGCCCCTGGGCGTTCGAGCCCATCGGCACCCGGCTCATGTTCTCCACGCCGCCCACGATCAGGCAATCGTGCTGGCCGGAGGCGACCATGCCAAAGCCGAAATTGGCCGCCTGCTGGCCGGAGCCGCACATCCGATCGAGGGTGACCCCGCAGACGTCGAGCGGCAGCTTGGCGATGAGCGCGGCGTTGCGCGCGATGTTGAACCCCTGCTCGCCGAGCTGGTCCACGCAGCCGAGGATCACGTCCTCGACGACGTCGGGGGCGACGCCCGCCCGCTGGACGAGGGCGCGGAGCACGTGGGCGGCCAGGTCGTCGGGACGGACGGCGGCGAGCTTGCCGTTCTTCCTGCCGACAGGGGAGCGGACGGCTTCGACGATGACGGCGTCGGGCATGGGACCTCCTGGGACGACGCGGTGACTACAGGGTCCGCTCCACTATACCGGCCACCTGCGGCACCCGCAACTAGGCGACCCCACGGAATAGAAGCGTAGCGAGCCGGGTTGATGTTGATACGGAATGTCTACACCTTGCGGCAGCCAGACCCAGAAGGCAGTCCTCGGGCCTCGAGTCGTTGCTTCGGCGGCCGACCTGAGCGAGACGCGGATGGTTCGCCTCGACTGGATGGGGACGCTCGTCCCCTGGTTCTCGCTGGCTGGCGCTGGATTGGTCTTCGTCCTGGTCGGTCTGTACAAGGCCATCCACAGCGAGGCCGGCGGTCCATTGACCACGGGCGAGAGCCCGGCCTTCGCCTGGCTCCGCGCCTGGATCGACCCGTTGTTGGGCGCCGCCCTGAGCTACCTCATGGGGGTCGCCGCGCTCCAGTACGTGGCCGTGCGACGGCTCGGCCCGGCCCTCACCGCGGCGGGCCAGCTTCTCGTCATAGTGGCTGGACTCGAGGCGGCCGCCACCGGCACGCTCCTGTTCGGCCTGTGGCTCGACTGGTCCACAGCCGTCTCGTGGAGCCTGTTTGCCCTCGAAACTGCGCTCCTCGTCCAGGCGACCATCACGCTCACGGCAACCGACGGTATCCGCCGGCCTGGGCTGCTCGGGCCGCTCGACCTTCCCGGGGGCGGAACGAACCGCGTCATCGGGCTGGTCTTCCTCCTCGGCGCGCTGACCGGCTACCTTGACCCCTCTCGGCAGGCCATGGCGGCCTACGTCCACCTCGACTCTCAGGTCGGGCGCATCCTCATGCAACTGATGCCAGCGCTGCTGGCCGGCATGACGACCCTCTGGTTCGGCCTGGCCACGTCCGCGGTCCTTGGGGCCGGCGCTGCGGCCTGGCGTCGCCTGGACCGCCCCACCGCGTGGCGCCCGCTCGTTGGGGTATTGCCCTTCGCCGCCCTCGCCGCCGCCTGCGCCAGTATCTTCGTGGCGAGCATCTTCTACGCCTTGGAGTGGGAGTTGGAGCGGCTCGACCTCAAGGGCGTCATCCCCTCCCTCCTGGTCCTGCTCGCCGGTGGCGGCGGGATGATCAGCTACGCCGCGTTCCGCGCCGTCGAGCGCCGGACGCCCCGGGCCGCGGAACGGAACCGGCTTGGCATGGTCGCGCTCGCTTCGGCGGCCGTGCTGGTCGCGCCGGTCGTCCGGCTCGTCCCGCCGGCCCCCGACCGCCGGAATTGGCGATGCCTGCTCGTGGTCACGCTCACGGCCGATCTGGCGATCGGCGTCGTCGTTCTCCTCGGCGCGCTCTTCAATCCGTGGTTTACGGTTTTCTCGTATCTCAAGGGCGCGATCCTCAAGGCCGTGGCCGTCGTGGCCGCCGGGCTCCTCGTGCTGCTCTGGGACGACACGTGGCCCGCGCCTCTCGAGCGGCGCCCCCCCTCGGCTGTCCGGCTCGTCGCGCCGGCCATCTTGCTCCTCGGATTCGGGGCATTCGCTGGGCTCGAGTGTGCGCGAGCGGCGAAGGCGGCCGTGTTGAACTTCGGTGAGCTCAGTATGGTGGACGCGACGTACGCCCGGGCCGTGACCGAGAGCCTGGGCCTGAGCCGCTGGATCCGACTCGGCCAGGCGCCCCGGCCGGATCCCGCGGTCGACCCGTGGCCTCTCCCGTGGCGGCTCGTGAAGACCAGACCCTCGCGCCTGCCCGCGGACTTCAACTTGGTGGTCGTGGTGGTGGACGCCCTCCGGGGCGATGCCGCTCGCTCCGCCGGGTACCACCGGGATCTCATGTCCTTCCTCGACAGGTGGGCGAGTCGGGAGGCCATCGGATTCCGACGGGCATACAGCCAGGGCGGCGGCACGTACGCCGCCTTCCCCTTCCTGGTGGGCGGCCGCAGCTGGTTCGGTTACTACGGCGCCCACGCGTATAGGGCCAACCTCTACTTCGAGGTGGCGCGGGCCGAGGGCATTCGTCGCTTCATGATCGTCCGCGATTGGCCGAGGGCGATCTTCCCACCCGCCGTGCCGGTGGTCGCGCTGGGCGACGGCCAATCCAGCGCCGGCCGCTCCGACGCCGCCGGCCAGGTCTTCGACTGGGCGGAGGCCGCCATCGCCCGCTTCCAGCCCGGCGAGCGCTTCTTCGCGTTCCTCGTGCTACTGGATGTCCACAACGACCTCTGGAAGAAGTCCGGCGGCCTCGACTTCGGCGACGCGCCACGCGATCTCTACGACAACAACGTCTCCTATGTCGATGGCGCCATGGCCCGCTTCGTGGAGTGGCTCAGGCACGCGGGCCTCTACGAGCGCACGGTCGTCGTCTTCACCTCGGACCACGGCGAGCAGTTCTGGGAGCACGGCGCCAGCCTGCACGGACACACGCTGTACGAAGAGGACCTCCGCGTTCCGCTCGTCCTGCGCGTGCCCGGGCTTCCCGGGGGATGGGTCGATGTCCCGGTGGTTGTGGCAGACGTCCCGCCGACCCTGGCCGAGCTGGCCGGGTACTCCGTGGATCCGCCCTACGCCGACTCCCGGATGGGGATCTCGCTGGTGCCACTGCTCCGCGATGGCGCGCAGGAACGCTACCGACGCCGGGATGTGGTCGGCATGGCGTCCTTCAAGCGCCGCTATTTCCTCTATCGGGATTGGCGGTGGAAGCTCGTCTACTCCGCCGACTTCGATCTGTTGGAACTGTTCGACCTGGCGGACGATCCCGCCGAGCGTCGCAACCGGCTCGCGGAACGCCCGGACGTGGCGGCGGCCCTGGAGCGCGAGCTCTTCGGGTACCTCTTCCGCGTCACTGGCCGGAGCTACCGGCCGTTGCTCTCCGCGCGCTGACCCAGGCCCGGGGGGCGCCGTAGTGCGTGGGGGCCGCCGGCAACGCGCGGCCACGGATCCGCGCCGTGACCGACACCGCCGCCGAGGTGACTCTCGTCATCCTGCTCCGGGTTGACGCGCTCCGCGATCGGTAAGCTCCGCGAGGGCGGTCGCGAAGGGCGGTCGAGGCGACTGAGCTCACCGGGGCGAGAAGTGGCGGATTCAGCGGGAGGCCGATCTCTCCGCCGTTCCGGATAGCGAGCCGCGGAATAAAGGGCACCGCCGGGCGGTTTCAGAGGCAGACGGAGTCGCGAAGCGACGAACGAAGGAGGCGATGCAGCATGATGCGATGGACGATCAGCCTCACGGCGGCCGCGCTGGTGGCGCTGGTCGGTACGGCCGCGTTCGCCCAGATCCCGAACCCGCGGCCGGAGCCCGCCAGCAACGCGAAGTCCGAGGTGCGTGACGGCGGAGCGGCGACCACCGACAGCGCACGGAGGGCGGATCCTCGGCAGCCCGCCAGCCCGAATCTCCAGGTGCGGGGTTTGGTGTACGGCGCGGCCCCGGCCTCGACCCAGCCGCCGAGCCCGTTCGACGTGTTCCCTCGCTCCGAGAAGTAGCCTTCGATCGGTGTGGCCGGTGCCGATGCTATGCTCGAAGCAACCGTCCTCGCGGTGCCGCCGGCCCGGCCGTCGTCCTCGGACGGCGATCGAGCCGGCCACCCGCCACCCGAAGGAGGCACGATGGCACGAGCAGGCTCGACCATCCTCGACACCGGCGACACGCTGCCCGCCCTCGCGATGGACACCGTGAACCACGGGCGCCTCCAGCTCCCGGAGGCGTTCGGCGGCGGGTGGGGGGTCTTCCTCCTGTACCGCGCCCACTGGTGACCCTACTGCAAGCAGCAGTTAGGCGCGGGACCGGCTCCAGTCCGAAGGGATCGCGGTCGTCGCCGGCTCCACCGACCCCCGGGACAAGGCGGCCGAGACAGTGGCCGAGCACGCCCTGACGTCCCGGTGGGCTACGGACTGCCGCTGACCGAGACGGCCGCGACCCTCGGGGCCTTCTACGATCCCAAGCGCGGGATCCTCCAGTCCACCGGCTTCGTCGTCAAGTCCGACTGGACGATCGCCGCCCAGTACAGCTCCGGCCCGATCGGCCGCCTGATGTGGCAGGACGTCCTCGGCCTCGTGCAGTTCTACAAGAAGCAGGCGGCCCTGGCCGGCTGAAGCGCATCGGGAATAAGACGACCTCGCCAGGGGTTCCATCATGACGAGGGGATGGTGATCCGCTGGGGGCGGAGCGACGACCGGCGGGCCGAGTTCGAGGAGGTGGCCCTCGTCCACCTCGATGCCCTCTACCGCTTCGCCCTGCGACTGACCCACAACCGGGCCGAGGCCCAGGACCTGGTCCAGGAGACGTGCCTGCGCGCGTTCCGGAGCTTTCACCGATTCGACCGCGGGAGCAACTGCCGGGCGTGGCTGTTCACCATCCTCCGCCATGCCTTCTTCAACCGGCTGCGGCGCGCTGGCCGCGAGACGCCGGACGGTGATCCGGTCGCCTGGGAGTCGGCGCTGGAGAGCGTGACCAGCGAGGCACGGGCCGCGGTCGATCCCGAGGAAGAGTTTTTCCAGACCGTGCTCCACGGCGACGTGGACCGTGCGCTGAAAACGTTGCCGCTACCCTTTCGCGAGGCGGTCATCCTGGTGGACCTCGAAGGCCTCACCTACAAGGAGGCGGGGGAAGCGTTGGGCTGCCCGATCGGCACCGTGATGTCGCGGCTCTGGCGCGGCCGTCGCCTCCTGCGCCAGGCCCTGGGGCGCTACGCCCGCGAGCACGGCTACCTGGGGGGGCGCGAGTGACCTGTCAGGAGCTGCACGCCCACCTCCCGGCCTACGTGGACGGCGAGCTGGGGGTCGTCGAGACGCTGGGCGCCGGCGCCCACCTCGCCGAGTGTCCGCGCTGCCACCTCCTCGCCGAGGGGGAGCGGCGGTTCCGCGAGCTGCTTCGCAGGCAGCCGCGCGAGACGGCGCCGGCCGAGCTGCGGGCGCGGATCCTGGTCCGGTGTCGGCAGGAAGCGCAGCGCGCCGCCATCCGTCCCTGGGTCGCCCCGGTGCTCGCCACCGCGGCCGCTGCCGTGCTGATCGCCGTCTTCGCCGTGGGTCAGCCCGGGTTCCACTCGACCCCGTTAGCCGGGGACTTGGTCGCCCAGCACATCGCATACGCCCAGATCGAGAGGCCTGCCGAGTACGCGACGGCAGACCGCGCCGACCTCGAGGCGTGGCTCCGCCAGCGAGCCGGGTTGCAGGCGCCGGTCCCCGACTACTCGGCGGCCGGCATCCGACTGGTCGGGGCGCGCATCGCCGGCATCCGGGGGCGGAAGGCGGCGTACGTGCTCTATGAGAAAGGGCATACGCTGCTGTCGGTGTTCATGCTCCCCGCCCCCGACGATGCGGAGCTGGCGGGCCCCCGCGTGAGCTACCGAGGCCAGGAATATTTCGCACAAGAGCGGAAGGGCTATCGCACGGTGTGGTGGACGGACGGTCCGGCGGTCTTCGGGCTGGTCTCGATGCTGGACTATGATGCATTGTTCGAGTGCGCCGATCGCCTCCGCGAGGAGCGCGCCCGCCAGAGCCGCCTCTAGCAGGATGCTGAGATACGGCGCGCCCCCCGATCGTCCGCGCGCGCTGGCTCGAAGCGCTCGGACCGCCGGCTTGGCCAGCGTAACCCCCTCCGGGGGGAGGTTCGGAGGGGGCCATCCCCCCTCCGAGGATTCTAGGAGCGCTCGCGTGGGCGCGGCGCTCGCCTTGCTGGTCCTTGGCCTGATCGTCCTCGCCGCCGGTGGCGAGGCGGGATCGCTCCGGACCGACGTCAGCAAGGCGCTCGTCCCGCTCGACGAGATCATCCCGGGCGGACCGCCACCCGACGGCATCCCGGCCATCGACCACCCGACGTTCGTGACGCCCGCCGAGGCCGATGGTTGGCTCACGCCCCGGGAGCCGGTTGTCACGCTCGCCGTCGCAGGCGACGCCCGCGCCTATCCGCTCCAGATCCTCATCTGGCACGAGATCGTGAACGACGTGATCGGTGGACGGGCGGTGGCGATCACCTACTGCCCCCTCTGCAACTCGGGCCTGGTCTTCGACCGGGTGGTGGACGGCGTCACCCTCGACTTCGGCACCTCCGGGAAGCTCTACAAGAGCGACCTGGTCATGTACGACCGTCAGACGCACTCCCTGTGGGCCCAGATGGAGGGGCGGGCCATCGTGGGCGAAAGGGCGGGAACGCGGCTCAAACGCCTCGCCGCGCCCACCGTCGCCTATGCGGAGTGGAAGGCCGCGCATCCCGGCGGCAAGGTGCTCTCGCGCGAGACCGGGCACCGGCGGCCGTACGGCGCGAACCCATACGTGTCCTACGACGAGCCCGCCCTCGCGCCGTTCCTCTTCAAGGGGCGTCCCGATCCGCGCCGCCCACCGAAGGAGCGCGTGGTCGGCGTCGTCGTGGCCGGCCAGGCGCGGGCCTACCCGTGGCCGGTGCTGGAGAAACGCCGCGTCGTCGAGGAGACCGTCGGGGGAGAGCGAGTCGTCGTCTTCTACGCCCCGGGCACGCTGTCGGCCCTCGACGAGTCGCGGATCGCCGACTCGCGCGCAATCGGCGCGACCGCCGTCTACAGCGCCATTCTCGACGGGCGGCCCCTCACCTTCGCTCCGGCGGCCGACGGCTTCCGCGAACGCGAGACGGGAAGCGTCTTCAACCTGCTGGGCCAGGCCGTCCAGGGCCCGCTGGCGGGCAAGCGGCTCACGCCCCTTCCCCACGTGGACGCGTTCTGGTTCGCGTGGGCGGCGTTCCACCCCGCTACCACGCTGCTGGCGGAGCCGTGACTGCCCGTTCCGGGTTCCGGGTCGCGCTGGTCAGCCTCCTGTGGCTGGCCAGCCTCGGCGCCGGGCCCGGCGCGCGGGCGGGCGAGGATCGCGACGCCGCGCTCTGGCGTTCGTTGAACCTGATTCGGCCGGACCGCCGCGTCCAGGCGCCCTCCTTCACCCTCCCCGACCTCGCCGGCCGCCAGGTCCGGCTCGAGGACCTCCGCGGCCGGGTGGTGATGCTCTATTTCTGGGCCACCTGGTGACCGCACTGCTCGAGGGAGTTGCCCTCGATCAACGCGCTACACGAGGAGCTCAAGGCCCGAGGCTTTACCGCGCTGCTCGTGGACATCCAGCAAGACCGGGACACGGTGGCCAAGACGGTCGCCGCCCGGCGCTACACGGCGCCGGTCGTCCTCGACACCGACGGGGAGATCACCCAGGCCTACGGCGTCCGGGCGACGCCGACCCTCTTCCTGGTCGGGCGCGACGGAGCGCTCCTGGGCCGGGCAGTCGGTCCCCGGCCATGGACGGGCCCCGAGGGCCGGGCCCTGCTCGAGGCCCTCCTCGCCGACGGACAGTAAGCCGGCGACTCAGCTCGCGCGAGTCCGTCCCGCACGAGCGCCCAGCCCCGGCACGCCCTGAACAGCCAGCACGCCGGCCACCGTGACGAACCCGGCCGCCAACGCCGCGAAGCCCCGCGCCACCGGCGAGAGCGCGCGGTAGACAGCCGCGAGGCGCGCTACGACTCCAGCTCGGTGCCGAGCGCCTCGTTGAACCGGTTGGTGAAGTTGGCGGCGGCGATGCTGAGGGTGAGCTGGACGAGCGCCTCGGGGCCCAGCGCCCCACGGAGCCGCTCGACCAGAGCGCCGTCGACCTGGACCTGCCGGGTCATCTGCTCGGCGTAACGGATCACCAGCCGTTCGAGCTCCGAGAACAACGGGCTGGTCTCGTACTCGGGGAGGGCCTCGAACTTCTCCTTCGGCACGCCGACCCTCTGACCGAGGGTCGAGTTGTGCGTCGCTCAGTATCGGCAGCGGTTGAGCTGCGACGCCTTGACGTAGGCGAGCTGCCGCAGCTTCAGGTCCAGGGGCCCCTCGCGCAGCGTCGGGTACCACTGAAGGAACGGCGGCACGGACTTCGCGTGGTAGGCCATGAGCTTGAAGATGTTCAGCACGCGGCCGGTCGCCTTCTCCAACCGGTCGTACACGGATTGGACGTCTTCGGGGACCTGGGGCCGCTCGAGATACGGCAGTCTCGCCGCCATCGCGTCGCCTCCTGGGGGCTATTCGAGCCACACGCCCGACAGGCAGAATAGTCCCGCCGCGATCGTCCGGCAAGCGCCCGGGCGGTCGTGGTAGCATCATCGGCCGTGACGCCCGACCTGTCGGCGGCGCTCGGCGCCGCGAAGTACATCTACCTGACGACCTTCGGCTCGACCGGGAAGTCGGGCACCGTCCCGGTCTGGTGCTGGCTCCGCGACGGCCAGGTCTACTTCACCACCCAGCGGGCGAGCCTCAAGGCCCGGCGGATTCGGCAGACCGGCCGGGTCACGGTGCACGTGGGACGGAAGGACGGCCCCGCCTTCGAGGGGCGCGCCGAGTGGGTCGACGGCCGGCCGGACCTCGAGGCGGCCCTGCTCGACGCCTACCGGCGGAAGTACCTCCTTCTGGTCCCGCTCTGGATGGGCCGGCGCATCCGCAAGGGCCTGGCCACCCAGACCAGCGTCCTGGTCCGCATCACCCCGGCTGAGGCCACCAACGGATGACCGCGCCGGACTCGATCCGCGGGGTCGTCCTCGACTTCGGTGGCGTCATCCACGACATGCGCTGGGACGTGGCGCGGTCGCTGGAGGAGGCGCACAGCCTGCCGCGGAGCGTGCTCTTCGACACGCTCTACCGGACGCCGACCTGGGCCGCGCTCCAGTGCGGGCAGGGCGACCGGGCCCTCTGGCTGGAGGAGGCGCACCGCCTCCTGGAGGAGCGAGCCGGCCGGGCGCTGCCGCGCCTGCACGAGGCCTGGCGGGCCGCCCAGCAGCCGATCGCCGTGAACGTGGCGCTGGTGCGGACGCTCCACCCCCGCTACCGGGTCTCCATCCTCTCCAACGCCGACGCGTCGCTGCGGGCGCGGCTGCGGGACGGCCTCCGCATCCACGACCTCTTCGACGACGTGGTGTGCTCGGCGGAGGTCGGGATGGCCAAGCCGGACGCCGCCATCTACCGGCTGGCCGCCGAGCGGCTCGGGCTCTCCCCTCCGGCGTGCGTGTTCGTGGACGACGCCGAGGCGAACGTGGCGGCGGCCCGCGAGGTCGGGATGCAGGCGATCCTCTACCGGGTGGACCGCGGCCACGACCTGCGGACCCAGCTGGCCGAGCTGGGCGTCAGCGCGGCCGAGTAGGGACGGCGGCCCTCACCTGCCCTCTCCCCGTTCGGGGGAGGAGGGTCGTCAGGCCCGGACGGCCGCCTCGTCCACCGCCAGCTCGGCGAGCTTGGCCGGCGTCGGCTGGCCCGTCTCGGGATCCCACCCCGCCATCTGGTAGTAGAGCCGGCGGGCGGTCAGGAACTGCTCGGGATCCACCCGCTCGCCTTTGAGGGCGCCGTTGCCCAGCGGCTCGTGCATCCGCTGGGGCAGGACATCATCGTCCGGCGTGAAGCCCTCCCGGCAGTTGAACAGGCGCTGGAGCGTGTTCGCCCGTTCGCCGACCTTGAGCATCTCGTAGAGGCTCATGTTCCAGCCGGTCACGCTGTTCACGTAGCCGACCAGCTTCTCCAGCTCCAGCACGTTGAGCGGGGTGCCGACGAAGTCGCACATCCCGACCGAGTTGTAGAGGCTCCACACCTGCTGGGTGAGGAAGAACGCGCGCACCTTCTTCGGCCCGAAGTCGAGCATCTTCACCGGCTCGATGAGGCCGAGGGGACCCAGCGGGTGCCCCTGGGGGTGGAAGCCCTCGTAGAGCGGGTCGTGGGGGGCCTCCATGTGGTCGGCCCCGGTCGGCGACAGCGCGTAGGCCAGGGCCAGACTCTTCTTGCCGCGCGGCTCGTGCATCGGCAGCTCCTGGCCCTTGACGTGGAGCGCGAACCGCTCGGCGCCCCGGCCGAGGGCGGCCGCCGCCCGCTTGACGCCTTCTCCGAGGAGCCGCCCGATCCCTTCCCGCCGGCCGATCCGGTGCACCATCTCCACGACCGCGTCGGCGTTCCCCCACACGAGCTCGATGCCGCCGGTGTCGGCCGTGGTGAGGATGCCCTGCTCGTAGCACTCCATGGCGAAGGCGATGGTGACGCCGGTCGAGATGGAATCCAGGACGTAGTGGCCCAGGAGCTGGTTGACGAGGGCGAGCTTCTTGAGGTCGCTCACCCCGCACAGCGAGCCGGAGGCGGCCAGCGACTCGTACTCGGGTCCGCCGAACTTCGGCGTCACGCCCAGCTCGGGGACGGCGACCTCGCGCTTGCACGCCACCGCGCAGGCGAAGCAGGTCCCCCGGTTGACCAGGATCGTGTCCGCCATCGTCTGGCCGCTGATGGCGCGGAAGTGCTCGAAGGAGCCGTCGCGGAAGTTCCGGGTCGGCAGGATCCCGCTCGCCTCCAGGGCGGGGACGCCGCCGGCAGTCCCGTAGACGTGGAAGCGATCCTTGGAGCGGTCGTGGTGTTCGCGGAAGAAGGTGAGCGCGCCGCGTGCGCCCTCTTTGTCGGCCGCCACCGGCGGCTTGCCGCCCCGGACGACGATGGCCTTGAGCCGCTTGGCGCCCATGACGGCGCCGAGGCCCGAGCGGCCGTGGAAGTGCTTGAGCTGGTTCACGATGGCGGCGAAGCGGACGCCCCGCTCCCCGGCGATGCCGGTCTGCAGGACGCGGATGCGTTTGTCGCCCAGCTCCTGCTCGAGGCCGTCCTGGACCTCGCCCGAGAGCTGGCCCCAATAGCGGCTGGCGTCCCGGAATTCCACCTTGCCGTCCTTGATCCAGAGATAGACGGGCGCGTCGGCCTGGCCGTGGACGGCGATGGCGTCGTAGCCCGCCGACCGCAGCTCGGGCCCCCACCAGCCCCCGGCCTCCGACTCGCCGTAGGCGCCGGTGAGCGGCGACTTGGCCGCGGCCGTGTAGCGGTTGGTTCCCGAGAGGGACAGGCCGTTGATGACGCTCGTCGTGAAGACGAGGATGTTGTCGGGGCCGAGCGGGTCGACGCCGGGCGGCAGGTCCCGGAGGAGGATGTAGCAGGCGAGGGCGCCGCCCCCCAGGTGCTGACGGAGGACGGTCTCCGGGATCTCCTCGACGCGGGTCTGACGCGTCGCGAGGTCCACGTGGAGCAGCTTGGCAGTCACGGCCGATGGCATCGCGGGTCCTCCCTGGAGGCCGCGCCGGCCCCCGGCCGGCGGCGACGTGGCGTTTCGCCTACGCTACCGGAAGGGAGCGCAGGGGTCAACCGGGTGACGTTCCGGCCGCCGCGCCGCGCCGCGCGGCCGGATTCTGGTTAAATGGGGTCTGTGCGGCCAACGTCGGCGACCGCGCTCGCGTCACCGGGCCGCTCGGGCGCGGCCTGGGTGCGGCGGCTCCGCCTCTGGTCGGGGCTGATCCTCTTCGCCTACCTGACCACGCACTTCACCAATCACGCCCTCGGTCTCGTCTCGCTGGAGGCGATGGAGGCGGGCCGGGGATGGTTCCTCGGGCTCTGGCGGGGTCCCCTGGGTACGCTCGCCCTCTACGGCGCGCTGGCGACCCACCTCGGCCTCGCGCTGTGGGCCCTCTACCATCGACGCCACCTCCGCATGCCGCGGTGGGAGGCAGCCCAGCTCCTGCTCGGGCTGGCGATCCCGCCGCTCCTCACCTCGCACATCGTGGGGACCCGCCTCGCCCACGAGTGGTTCGGCGTCATCGACTCCTACGCGCGCGTCGTGCTGGCCCTGTGGGTGGCCCGGCCCGAGGCCGGCCTCCGGCAGACCGTGTTGCTGCTGGTGGCCTGGACCCACGGCTGCGTGGGTCTCCACTTCTGGCTGCGGCTCCGGCCGTGGTATCCGCGCCTCGCCCCGCTGCTCTACGCCGGGGGACTCTTGCTCCCCGTGCTGGCCCTGCTCGGCTTCGCTCACGCCGGCCGCGAGGTCGCGGCGCTGGCCCGGGATCCGGAGTGGGTGGCGCGCCTGGCCCGGGTCAGCAACGTGCCCGACCCGGCGGAGCGCGCCGCGCTCGAACGGGTCCACGACGCGATCGTGGGGGGCTACGCGGGAGCCGTGAGCCTGGTTCTCCTCGCGCGCGCCGCCCGCCACCAATACGCGCGCCGCCGGGGCGAGATCCGCATCAACTACCCGAGCGGCCGACAGGTGGCGGTCCCGGTCGGATTCACCGTTCTCGAGGCGAGCCGGTTCGCCGACATTCCGCACGCCTCGGTCTGCGGGGGACGCGGCCGCTGCTCGACCTGTCGGGTCCGGGTCGTGCGAGGCCTCGAAGCGCTCCCGGCGCCGAGCGCGGGCGAGCTTCGCGTGCTGCGGCGGGTGGGCGCCCCGCCAAACGTCCGGCTGGCCTGTCAGCTCCGGCCGACCGGCGACGTCAGCGTCGTCCCGCTGCTGCCGCCCGAGGCCTCGGCCCACGACAGCCTCTCCGCGCGCGAGGGATCCGCCGGCCAGGAGCACGAGCTGGCGGTGCTGTTCGCCGACCTCCGGCGCTTCACCCAGCTCGCCGAGCGCCGATTGCCCTACGACGTGGTCTTCATTCTGAACCGGTACTTCGAGGCGGTGGGCGGGGCGATCACCCGGGCGGGCGGGATCGCGAACCAGTTCACCGGTGACGGTGTGATGGCGCTCTTCGGCGTGACCGCCGGTCCCGCCGAGGGGTGTCGACAGGCGCTGGCCGCCGCCGACGAGATCGTGCGCAGCCTGGCCGAGCTGAGTCGGGAGCTGGCCGACGAGCTGAAGGCGCCCCTACGCATCGGCGTTGGTATCCACACCGGCCCGGCCATCGTGGGCCGGATGGGCTACGGAGCCGGTGTCTACCTGACCGCCGTGGGTGACACCGTCCACGTGGCCAGTCGGCTGGAGGAGCTGACCAAGGAGTACGACTGCCAGCTCGTGATCTCGGAACAGGTCGCCACCCGGGCCGGCCTCGACGTCTCGCCCTTCCCGCGCCGCGAGCTTCAGCTGCGCGGCCGGGGGGAACTCCTCGCGGTCCGGCTCATCGACGACGTCCAGCGCCTGGCCGACGCCGTCCCGAACCCCCCGCGCTAGGCGGCCCCGGCCCTCAGGCATCGAGCGGAAGCCGCCAGCGATCGCGGGCGGCGAGCACGCGGACGCCGGTCTCCTGGCTGAGCGCCTCGGCCAGCTCCCACGGCCGGGCCCGCACCATGGTCAGGCCGAAGTGGGTGAGGACGGCCAGTCGCGGTCGGATGGCGGCGATGAGCCGCCGGGCGTCGGGCAGCGCCAGATGGATGTCGTCCCGCGGCTCCCGGAAGACGACGTTGAGGATGAGCAGGTCGCCTCGGAACGCCTCTTCCAGCTCCGGGAAGTAGCCGGTGCACGCGATCAGCGCCACCGTATGGCGGCGGCCGACCAGGCGGAGGCCGTACGTCTCCACCGGGTGGCGGAGTCGGAGCGGCGTCTCCAGCGTCACCTCCCGGATCGGATAACGCCCCCCGGCCTCCAGCACCGCCGTCTCGCGGGCGTATTTCCGGACGTACTGCAAGATGACCGGATCGTCGTCGTAGGCGTCGCGAGGAGCCAGGACCAGTCCGCGGGGTCGGGTGCCGCCGCCGGTCATCGCCTCGATCATGGCGTTGACGTCGCCGGAGTGGTCGAGGTGCTTGTGGGTCAGCACGATGGCGTCCAGGCCCCCCGGGTCGAGGCCCAGCGTGCGCCCGCGGACGTGGGCGAGGGCCCCGGGGCCGGGGTCCACGTGGATGCGGACTCCGTCCAGGACGATCCACAGCCCCCCAGTGGCCCGCGCCTGGGTGGCCGTGGTCATCCGGCCGCCGCCGGAGCCGACGAAGATGACCTGGTCGCTGTCCGGCGGCGGTGACGTGGTCCCGCTCACGGGCGGATCCTGGCCACGGGCTTCGGCCCGGTCAGGCCGAGTGGATCTCGGACGCCGCGTGCAAATCCGAGATCAGCCCGCGGAGGGGGGCGGGATCGGTCGGCTCGAGGGCCGGCCGCGCCGGCGCGCCGGTCGCGCGGCGGACCTGGTCGGCGAGCTTGCAGAAGGCGCAGACCTCGCCGGTGGTCGTCTGGCCGCATCGCCCGCACTCGCGCAGGTCCACCTGCTCGCGGGTCTGGAAGAGGGGGCGGGCCCGCTCGAGGTAGTTGACCAAGAACGTCGCCTTGACGCCCGGGGACGCGTCCTCCAGGCGATTCAAGATCTCTTTGTGGGTGATGGAGGTGGCTCCCCGCGCGAACGGGCACTCCTCGACGACGTAGTCGATGCCATGGAGGAACGCGTAGGCCGCGGTCTCCCGCTCGCTCAGCCGGAAGAGCGGCTTGACCCGGCGGACCAGCTTCGGGTGGGTGGCCTCGAGGACCGGCGTCTGGCGAGCGAGGGCCGAGTCGTCCCAGCGTAGGGTGGAGCCGAGGAGGGTCGCCGCCTCGTCGTCGAGGTTGTGGCCGGTCGCCACCACGCCGAAGCCGTGGTCGAGCGCCGCCCGGTTCATGATGTAGCGCTTGGAGAGGCCGCAGGCCGAGCAGGTCGGGCGGCGCGTCACGTCCTTGACCGCCGGGATGGCGGCGCCTACTGCGTCGGCCACCGCGACCACGATGAGCCGGGCTCCCCGCTCGGCGGCAAAGCTCTGGCACCGGGCCTTGGACTCCCGCGAGTAGTCGAAGATGCCGAGGTCGATGTAGAGGCCGGCCGTCCGGAAGCCGGCCTCCAGGAGGACGTCCCACAGGGCGAGGGAATCCTTGCCGCCCGACACCGCGACCAGGACCGAGTCCTCCCTGGTGAACATCTTCCATCGCCGCACCGTTTCCAGCACCTGGCTCCGGAAGAAGCCGAGGAAGTCGTCGGCGCAGAAGGCGGTGTTGTGGCGCCGCAGCTCGAGCACGGCCCGGCCCCCGCACTTCTTGCACTTCATCGGCAGCCTCCCGAGATGACGGGCCGCAGCTCGATCACGTCGTCTTCCCGCACCAGCTCGTCAGCGGTCAACAGCTCGCGCCCCCGGATCACCAGCACCGTCTCCGGCAGGACACCGAGCTCGGCCAGCAGCTCCTTGACCCGTCGGCGGCCCGCCAGCTCCAGTTCGCGCCCCTGGTTGCGAAGGATGACCCGCATCAGGGCCGTGCCGATAACCGTCGCATCTCAGCGTCCTCGGTCGTCGGCCCGCCTCAACGTATGCAGCATACGCCTCGGCGGGCCTCCTCTCTGCGTCCTTGATCTGCTCGGTTCTCGGCCCGGCCTGATCCGGACCCGGCCGAGACAGTCATCACCCGCATCGTCCGCCACTATACCATCCGGGCGACGTCAGCCGGCCCGCAGGCGGTAGCGCTGGATCTTGCCGGTCGCCGTCTTCGGCAGCTCGTCCACCACGGTGACCCACCGCGGCGCCTTGTAGGGGGCGAGATGGGCTCGCACGTGGGCCCGGAGCGCGTCCTCGAGCCCGCCGGGGGCGGCGCCGCGCTGGAGGACCACGTAGGCCCGGGGCTTCTCCAGGCCGTCGCCGTCGCGGCCGCCCACCACCGCGCACTCGGCCACCGCCGGGTGCTGGAGGAGACAGGTCTCGATCTCGAGCGGCGAGACCCAGTTGGCGCCGACGCGGAGGAGGTCGTCGGTCCGTCCCTCGTAGAAGTAATAGCCGTCGGCATCCATCCGGTACCGGTCCCCCGTCCGGAACCACTCGCCCACGAACGTCGCCTTCGTCTTGGCGTGCTTGTTCCAGTAGCCGGCAGCGACCGACTCCCCGGCCATCCACAACTCGCCCACCGTCCCCGGCGCCACGTCGCCGCCGCCCTCGTCCACGATCCGGGCCCGGTACCCGGGGAGGAGCTGGCCCGAGGAGCCGGACCGCACGGCACCCGGCCGGTTCGAGATGTAGATGTAGCCGACCTCGGTCGCGCCCAGCCCGTCCAGACACTCGATCCCCGTCCGGCTCACCCAGCGGTGGTAGAGCGGCGCTGACAGCGGCTCTCCGGCCGAGACGGTGAGGCGGACCGATGACAGATCGGGGGATGCCACGTCGAGCTCGCGCAGCAGCGCGGCGTAGGAGGTCGGGACCGAGAAGAAGATGGTGGGCCGGAGCTTCGCGCACAGCTCGAAGACGCGGGCCGGATCGGGCCGGTCGGCGACCAGCACGGTCGAGGCGCCGCGCCACAACGGCAGGTACAGGCAGGAGGTGAGCCCGTAGGAGAAGAAGAGGCGAGGGACGGCGAAGGTGCGATCGGCCGCGGTGAGGCCGAGCACGTGACGGAGGTAAGGCTCGACGCAGAAGAGCATGTCGTGGTGGAGGTGCACGATCGCCTTCGGCCGCCCGGTCGTGCCCGAAGAGTAGAGCCAGTAGGCCATGTCGTCCCGGTGCGTCGGCGCCGGATCGAAGCTCGGCGCCTCGGCGGCGTGGGCCGGGTCGAACGGCAGCGTCCCCGCCGGCGCGTCGCCGACCACCAGGCGGTGGCGCAGCATCGGCGCCGCCCGGCACCCCGGCTCGACGCGCGCGTAGAGGTCGGCGTGGGCGACCAGCGCCACCGCCCGGCTATCGGCCAGCGCGTACTCGACCTCACCGGCCGTCGCCAGCGTGGAGAGAGGCACTGGCACCATGCCGGCCTTCATCGCCCCCAGGAAGACATAGGCGAACTCGGGCGAGTCGGGCAGCAGCAGCGCCACCCGCTGCTCGCGCTGGATCCCCAGCCGGTCGAGCAGCCGCGCGGCGCGGGCGACGCCGGCGGCGAGGTCGGCGTAGGTGACGGTGCGGTCCGGCGTGAGGATGGCCGGCTGGGCGCCGCGACCCTCGGCGAGATGGCGGTCCACCAGCCACGGCACGATGTTGAACTGCTCCGGCAGCCGCTCGTAGGCGAGCGGCTCGGCGAGCCAGGCCGCGTCGGTCATGTCGCTACCATAGACAGTCGGGCCGGCCGCTACAACTCCCCGGTCAGGGCCGCCAGGGCCCCCGCCCGTCGCCGGGGCAGCGAGACCGACATGACGGCCGCGGCCGCCGCCAGCAGCACGAGAAGCTGAAAGGCGAAGCTCAGGCCCACGAGATCCGCGACGTAGCCGGTGAGAATCGGGGTGAAGGCGGCCGCCGTGGCCGAAAGGCCGAACAGGAACCCGACGCTGGCGCCCACCTGGGCCCCTTTCGCCATCTCGCTGGCCATGGCGAGGGAGACCGGAAACAGGGCGTAGACTGAGAATGCTACCATCGCCGCTCCCAGCAAGACCATCGTTCCGTTCGAAAGCGTGGACACGAGGAGCCCGAGGCCGGCTCCCACCGAGCACGCGAAGAAGAGGCCCCGGCCACCCACTCGGTCGTAGATCTGACCTCCGAGCGGTTGCGCGACCAGTCCGACAAACAGCGTCAGGGACGTACTCACCCCGGCCTGGGCGAGTGTGGACCCGCGCTCCACCAGGAAGGTCGGCAGGAAGGTGAGAAACCCCCGGAGGACCATGCTGATCAATGCGAAGGCCACCGACATCAGCACCAGCTCGCGCGTGAGGCCCCAGGTCACGCCGGGGGCGCGCACCCGCGGGGGCTCATCCAGGAGACTCCACAGAAACGGAGCCGTGACCAGGGCCGGGATCGCCAGCCAGACGAGCGCGCCCCGCCACCCCCAGCGGGTGATGAGAAGGGTCACCACCAGCGGGGCCAGGAAGTTGCCGATGGACCCACCCCATCCGTGGATCCCCATGGCGCGCCCCTTGTTCGCCGGGAACGCTTTGGTCAGGAAGTTGGTGGCCTGGGGGTGATAGGCGGTGCCCCCGATCCCGCAGAGCAGGCTGGCCGTCAGGAGCAGGGCGTAGCTCGGCACCGACGCCATGGTCACGAACCCGACGGCGAAGACGAGGAAGCCCGCGACGATGAACCGCCGGCGCAGGCCGCGGGTGTCGGCCAGCTGCCCGACCGCCGGCTGCAAGAGACCGGACAGGATGTAGAAGGACCAGGAGAGGACCCCGACCTGGACGTAGTCGAGATCGAACGCGGCGCGCAGCGCCGGGAGCAGGGGTGGAATCACCATGGAGTAGAAGTCGTTGACGAGGTGGGCCGCCGTGAGGCCGGCCAGCAGCAGGTGATTTCGCTGCCACGCCACCCTGGAGTGCTCGGGAGGGCGCATCACGCGGTCCACTATTCAGATTGGCGGGGGAGGCTGTCAAGGGCCGGCCGACCTACCAACGGCGGCGACTCCCTCGTCCGGCCTTGCGCGTTCGCCCGTCCCGCGGCATCATGCCCGCGCCGAGCACGCGATGTCGGTCGTCGTCACCGGTTCCACCGGTCTCATCGGGGCGGCCCTGGTCCGCGCGCTGGTCGCCGACGGCCAGCGCGTCATCCGCCTCGTCCGGACCCTTCCGCCGCCCGGCGCCGGGGGTCCCGACTCGACCGCGCGGCTCTGGGACCCCGAGCGCGGCCTCCTCAGCGCGGCCGACCTCGAAGGCGCGCACGCCGTCGTCCATCTCGCCGGTGAGAACATCGCCGCCGGTCGGTGGACCGAGGCGAAGAAGAGGCGGATCCGCGCGAGCCGGGTCGGCAGCACGGAGCTGCTGGCGGCGACGCTGGCGCGCCTGCCCGCCCCGCCGCCCGTGCTGATCTGCGCCGCCGCGGTCGGATACTACGGCGACCGCGGAAGCGAACTCCTGCGGGAGGAGAGCGGGCCGGGGACCGGGTTTCTGGCCGAGGTCTGCCGAGCCTGGGAGAGCGCCGCGGCGCCGGCCGCGGCGCGGGGGATCCGGGTCAGCCACACCCGGTTCGGCATGGTCTTGAGCGCGGCGGGCGGCGCCTTGCCCAAGCTGCTCCGACCGTTCCGCCTGGGGTTGGGCGGCCGCGTCGGGAGCGGGGATCAGTACGTGAGCTGGATCGCGCTCGACGATGCGGTGGCCGCCCTCCGCCACGCGATCGCGACCGACCGCCTGGCCGGCCCGATCAACGTGGTGGCCCCGACCCCGGTGACCAATCGAGAGCTGACCGCGACGCTGGGCCGGGTGCTGCGTCGCCCGACACCCTTCCCGCTCCCGGCAGTCGTGGCCCGACTGGCGCTCGGCGAGATGGCCGACCAGCTCCTGCTCGCCAGCGCCCGCGCCATACCCGAGCGGTTGCTCGGAGCCGGGTTCGCGTTCCGCTACCCGACCCTGGAGGGTGCCCTCCGCCACGTCCTCGGCCGGCCCGCCTGAGCGCGAGCGCCGGCTCAGCGGTCGGTGGGCGTCCGCTCCGCCAGGCGGTCGGGGTTCTCCGGCGCCGTTCGATGGCTCTCGATCAGCTCCACCACCGCCGACGCCAGCCCTCGGCCGAGGTTTTCGTCCGACTTGCGGGCGATCGCGGTCGAGACGCCGCGGACGTAGTAGACGCCGAGCGGCGCCCGCCGTCCGTCCTCCACGAGCTCGACCCGGGCCAGGATCTCGCTATGGGCGCTGACCGCCTGCAACAGCCCGGCGGCCGGCCAGTGCGTGGTGAGCCTGGCCCGGATCAGCAGCGTGGGGCCCGGCCCGCCGGGGAAAAGATTCGACTCGCGGATGGCGTTCCGCAGCTCGGTCTCCACGACCTTCGGCAGGGTGTCCGGCATCGGGCCGGCGTCAGTCGAGCGCTCCACCCGGGAGACCTTGAAGGCGCGGAAGCGGTCGAGGACGGGCCCGGCCGGGAGCGGGCTGATCTGTCGGCTCTCCCCCCGTCCGCCCCGCATCTCGGCGATGCCCTTCTCCAGCACGTTGCTCGTGCCCGGGAAGATGCATCCGCCGGTGCTCGCCGCCGTCAGGGCGAGGACGACGGCCTGCAGCAGGAGGAGGAGCCGGCCCGCGGCTGGGGTCATCGCGGGAGAAAGGCGAGCACGGGACGTGCCAATCCGGACGGCCGGAAGGCCAGTCGATTTCGCGGGGGGTTAGCGCCCGGTCGTGGTCCCCCCCGGGTCGGTCCGTGCCATCCTGACCGGCGGGCGCGGCCCAAAATTGTCCGGGGACTTCCTCAACGCGTCACCTCCTCGGTGCGCTTCACCTCGGCCAGGAAGCCGTTCAGGCTTCCCAGGTGCGTCCGGTGCACCACGTCGTGAGGGATGATGGCGCCGTCGGGGCCTTTGACGTCCATGGCCGCGGTAGCGTCGGCGAGGAGCGTGACCTTGAATCCCCGATGGGCGGCTTCGCGGGTCGTGGTGTCGCAGCACATCTGGGTCATGAAGCCGGAGACGATGACCCGCTCGATCCCGCGCCGGCGCAGCTCCTCCTCCAGCGGCGTGTTGGTGAACGAGCCGGGCAGGTGCTTCTGGATCACCGGCTCGCCGTCGCGCGGCTTCACCGCGGGATGGATCTCGAGGGCCGGGCTGCCGGGTACGAACGTGGTGGGGTTGGGCCGGCGACTCTCGTGGACGATGTGGAAGACGGGAACCCCGCGGCCGCGCGCCCACTCCAGGACGTGGGCGATCCGGGTGATCGCCTGCGGCCCGTCGGGGAGCACGATCTTGCCGGTCGGCGCAAAGTATTCCTGCTGGGCGTCGATGATCAGCAGGGCGGTCTTGTCCACTCTCGTCTCTCCTAGAGTTGAGGGAGCACCTGCTCGCGCAGGAGGGTCATCGAGCGCCGCCACGCGTCGAGCGGCTCCCACTCGTGGCCGATCGCCAGCAGCCAGCCGAAGCCGCCGACCTCGTCCCGGAGCCTGGCGAGCTTTTCGGCCACCGTGTCGGGGTCGCCGACGACCCAGACGTGGTCCAGCAGATACTCCACGGTCACCTCGGCATCCGGCATCTCCGGGTCCACCTTGGGCAGCCCGAGCCGCTTCGTCTTGCGCAGGAGCGGCAGGAAGTAGCCGTTCCAGTCCCGGGCCAGCGGGCCGGCCAGGGCCTCTCGCCGGGCTTGGGCCGTCGTCTCCGCCACGTAGACGTCGCGCGCGATCCGCCAGGCGCCGCGATCGGCCGGACGCCCGGCCCGCCGGGCCCCGGCCTCGACGCCCTCCCAGTGGGTGCGCAGGATCCGGGCGGGGACGAAGTTGATGCTCATCGGGATGTAGCCGCGCTCGCCGGCCAGGACGAGGGTCTCCGAGCCGGAGGAGACGCCGGCCACCGCGATCGGCGGGTGCGGGCGCTGGTAGGGCCGGAGGTGGAGGCGAAGGGCGATGTCCTCCTCCGGCTCCGGCACCCGGAAGCGCCAGTAGCGCGACTCGTAGAGCCCGGGCTTGGGATCGTTCCACAGCTCGAGGATCAGGTCGAGGGCCTGGCGGGTGAGGTCGCGGTGCTCGCCGCTCTTGGGATCGATCCCGAAGAGGTCGAAGTCACCCGGGAACCCGCCGGAGCCGACGCCCCAGTAAAAGCGCCCGCGCGCCATCTGATCGAGCTGGGCGATGCGCTGGGCCAGCATGAGGGGGTGGTGGTTGGGCAGGCACGACACCCCGGTTCCCAATTTGAGGGTCCGGGTCGCGCCGAGGGCGCGGGCGATGAAGAGGTCCGGACAGGGGATGTTCTCCCAGACCGCGGTGAAGTGCTCGCCGATCCACGCCTCCTCGTAGCCGAGCTGGTCGAGGAAGACGAGCTGGTGGAGGTCGTCCTCCAGCGTCCGGGCCAGATCCGACCCGGGCGGATGGAGCGGCATCGTGAAGTAGCCGGCGCGCATCGAGGCCTCCTGGCGAGAGTGAGTCACGTCGGGGCCTGCTATGTTACCATCCGCCGACGCGTCCCCAAGGAGGACCTGTCATGCCCCCCTTGCGCCCCTTGCACCTGCTGCGCTGGATCGCCGAGAACCCGCACTTCTTCAAGCCGCCGGTGGCCAACAAAGAGGTCTTCCCGGAGAGCGAGTTCATCTTCCAGATCATACGCGGACCGAACGCTCGCAACGACTTCCACATCGACCCCGGCGACGAGATCTTCTACCAGCTCAAGGGCGACATCACGGTCCAGTTCATGGACGGCGACGGTCGACGCCAGGCGGCGCGGGTGCGGGAGGGCGAGGTGTTGCTCTGCCCGGCCGGCACGCCCCACTGCCCTGTCCGGCCGCCGGACACCTGGGGCCTGGTGATCGAGCGGAAGCGGCGCCCCGAAGAGCTGGACCGGCTCGCCTGGTTCTGCGAGCGCTGCCAGGCCCAGCTCCACGAGGTGACGTTCTCCTGCGCCGACATCGAGACCCAGCTGCGGGAGGCCATCCTCGCGTTCAACCGCGACGACGCGCTCCGCACCTGCCGGGCGTGTGGCATGGTCCTGGCCGTACCGGCCGGCGCCTAGCCGAGACGACGCCGCGCGCCGGACCCCGCCGACGTCGCCGATCAGCCGGGAGCTCAGTCTTCCAGGATGAAGGTGATCTCCATGGTCACCCGGTACTCGGTGATCTTCCCCTTCTCGATGTGGGCCTTCTGCTCGACGACGTAGAGGCCGGTGAGCCCGCGCAGGGTTTTGTTGGCCCGCTTCAATCCCTCGTTGACGGCGTCCTGCCAGCTCCTGGGCGAAGAGGCGGTGATCTTGGTGACACTCGCGACGGCCATGGCAGCCCTCCTCTAGGCCTCGGTCGGTTGGTCCTGTCTCGTCCGCCGCACCACGCGGCGGGCCTTGAGCTCATAGCGGGGAAGGCTCCGGGCCGGCACCGCCATCACCTCGATGCGGATGCCGACGTCCCGCCGCACCGCCTCCCCCACCCGCCGGACGACGGCGTCCGGCGCGTGACCGTCGATCTCGAGGAGGAGCCGGATTTCGTCCATCGCCCCCCGCCGGAAGACCTCGATCTGGAACTCGTCCACCGCGTCGAACCGGCGGACGATCCCCTCCAGTGCCGACGGGAACACGTTGACGCCGCGCACGATCAGCATGTCGTCCACCCGCCCGAGGACGCCGCCCTCGAGGCGGGCGAACGTCCGCCCGCAGGGGCACGGCGACGTCGCCAGGCGCACGCGGTCACCGGAGCGATAGCGGAAGACCGGTGAGCCCCATCGCCCGAGATTGGTGAGGGTCAGCTCGCCCAGCTCGCCGGCCGCCACCGGCCGCCCGCTGTCAGGGTCGAGCACCTCGGCGACGAACTCCAGCTCGTTCACGTGGAGGCCGGCCCGAATGGCGCACTCGAAGCCGTAGGCGCCGACCTCGGTCATGCCCGCGTGGTCGTAGGCGCGGGCGCCCCACAGTGCCTCCAGCCGCTGGCGAACCGCCGGGATGCCGGCGCCGGGCTCGCCGGCATGGATCGTCGTCCGGATGCCGAGCGTGGCCAGCTCGATGCCCTGGCCGGCCGCCACCTCGGCCAGGTGCAAGCCGTAGGAGGGCGTGCAGACGAGCGCCGTCGCGCCGAGCTCGCGAATCCAGTGCAGGCGGGCCGGCGAATCCTGGCCGCCGCCCGAGATGGCGAGGGCACCCAGGGTCCGCGCCCCTTCGAAGCCGGCCCAGAAGCCGACGAAGAGGCCGAATGAGAACGGAAAGAAGATGCGATCGCCGGGACCGAGCCCGGCCCCGCGGTAGACGTAGGCCCAGCAGCGCGCCCACCAATCCCACGAGGCTTCCGTCTCCAGCCAGCGGATCGGCTGGCCGGTCGTGCCTGACGTCTGGAAAACCCGGACGTAGCGGTCGAGCGGGTAGGTCAGATTCGTGCCGAACGGCGGGTGCGCAGCTTGGTCGGCGACCAGCTCGGCCTTGGTCAGCCGCGGCAGCCTCGTGAAGGCATCCCACGAGTCTACGTCGCGGGGATCGCGGAGGCCGGCGGCCGCCAGCCGCGCCTGCCAGAACGGGTTCGTCGCCCAGACCTCGCGGAGGCCGGCCGCCAGGCGCTCCCACTGCCAGGCCCGCACGCTTTCCGCCCGCGCCATCTCGCGCGCACGATCGAAGAAGTTGACGTCAGCGGAGGGGGGAGCCATATGGCCGTGGGCACTCGTGCGTCGTGGCCCCGAGTCTAGCACAGGCGCGCCGCCCCCAGCGGCCGGCCCTACCGGCATCGCCCGGGCCGGCATCCACCGCACGGCTCGCCGCCGGCGCCACCAGCGCCCACGGTTCAGGCGGAGGCGGTCGATCCGAGCCTTGCGAGCTCTCATTTGGAACCGGCACCCGCGGATCGCCATCCGGAAAAGTAGGGGACCAATTGCACGCGGCAATATAATGGCGGCAATTCTCTCGCATCGCGACGTCCGATTTCAGGATCTTCCGCGAGGGCCCGTTCCTTCGGCAGGTGCCAGTCGGGCAAGTCCCGCCGCAGGGCCCGGACCGGCCAGTCCGCTCAGCGAATGCCGGCCAGGAGTGGGCGGCGGGTAGGCACGGCGCTGCACAACCGTTCAGGCCCCTTCAATGGAACCCATTCTCGTTGTCGAAGACGACCCCGACATTCTGGAGGTCTGCGCCGCCGTCCTCCAGCAAGCGGGGCACGCCGTCATCAAGGCGGAGTCGGGCCGGCGCGGGGAAGCGGTCCTTCATACCTCGGCCGTGGACGCCGTGGTCGCGGATCTCAAGCTGCCCGGGTTCGACGGCCTCGACCTCCTCAGGCTCGCCAAAGAGATCGATCCCGACATCGTCGTGATCCTCATCACCGGCTTTCCCGCCGTCGAAACAGTCGTCGAGGCCATGAAGTTCGGGGCGTCCGACTACCTGGTCAAGCCGTTCACGCAGGCCCAGCTCCTGGAGGCCGTGCGGAGATCCCTGCAGCAGCGCCGGACGAAGGAGGCTTATGGGATCCTGAGAAGCCAGCTCCGCGGATCCCTCGCCCTGGGCGCTCTCGTCGGGCAGAGCAGGACGGTGCTCAAGCTTTTTGACGACATCCGGAGGGCCGCCTCGGTGGATGCCACCGTGCTGATCCTCGGGGAGAGCGGGGCGGGCAAAGAGCTCGTCGCGCGGGCTATCCACGGCAATGGCCGTCGCCAGGAGAAGGCCTTCCTCGCGATCAACTGCGCGGCGATCCCGGAGAACCTGCTGGAGGCGGAGCTCTTCGGCTATGAGCGGGGCGCCTTCACCGGCGCCCAGCTGACCAAGGAGGGACTCTTCGAAGCGGCCCACCAGGGCACCGTCTTCCTCGACGAGATCTGCGAGCTGACGCCGAACCTCCAGGCGAAGCTGCTGCGGGCACTGGAAGAGGGCGCCGTCCGCCGACTCGCCGGCCGAACACCGATCCCGTTTGACGTCCGCTTCATGGCGGCGACGAACCGTGACGTTCAGGAAGAGATGCGGAAGGAGCGCTTTCGGGAGGATCTCTTCTTCCGGATCGACGTCATCGAGATCCAGGTGCCTCCCCTCCGGGCACGCGCCGAAGACATCCCGCTCCTCGCCGCGCATTTCCTGGAAGGGGCGGCCGCCCGCTACCGCAAGCAGATCGACGGAGTCACCCCTCAGGCTATGGAGCTTCTCACCCGGCATGACTGGCCGGGGAACGTGCGTGAGCTGAAGAACGCCATCGAGCGCGCCGTGGCCTACGCCAAGTCGCCTTTCCTCACGCCCGCCGAGCTTCCCGAGGCTGTCCTGAGGGGTGCCGCCCGGCACGACCGGCACCGGTTCCGCGAGTGGAAGGAGAAAACCCTGGAGCGGCTGGAGCGCGAGTTCATCGAGCGGGCCCTCGCCGAACACGGCGGAAACGTCACCCACACCGCCAAGGCCCTGGGGATCCACCGCTCCACGCTCCAGCGGCTCATGCGGAAGCACCACCTCCCCGTCGAATAGCCATCAGTCCGGTGCCGCGCCGGCGCGGCATCGGGAAAACCCCCGTCCGAACGCTCCGGGCGCGGCCCGCGGCCAGAGGGAGCGCCGCGGGCGCGCGGCAGTCGCGCTCCCGCCATCGTCTTCCCCCCTCCGCGACCCTCGCTTGGAGGCGCGTCAGGAGGCACCCCACCGTTCGTCCGGTGGCGTGGCGCGGGGTTTGCCTCGTGAACGGGATGGAAGGGAGGGCACGAAAGGAGACACACCTCAATGAGGGTTCGGGCACCAATGTCGAGATTCGTCTGCAGCCTCCTCCTCGTGCTGCTCATCGGCCTGGCCTCGGTTTCCCCGGCCCAGGCGGCGACCACGTACAGCGGACGAGCCTTCGCCGCTTTCGTCAACACGACGCTCACCGGCCCGATGTATGTGTCCGACACCGGTGAGCTGGCGCCGGGCGGCGGCTTCCGCTCTGACTCCCTTCTCGATACGAGGGACCTCAACCAGCCGACCCTCGACAGCGTTCTGAGGGCCGAGGTACTGGTGGCCTCGACCAGCGGCAGCAGTGGCAAAGCCAGCAGCTCTGCCTCGTTGGCAAATGTGGTCGTTCTTCCCGGCAACCCGGCTCAGGTCACTGCCTCCTTCGTCCGAGCCGAGTCAGAGGCAACCTGTGACGGCGTCAGGGGGGATACCGAGGTCGCCGAGGTCACGTTCGGGGGCCAGACCATCGACGCGCCTCCCGGTGGCTTCCCCAAGAACTACACGGTGACGATCCCGGGAGTCGCCACGCTCATCCTCAACGAGCAAGCCGAAACGGCGAGCGGGACGTACCGGGAGATCGGGGTGAACGCGCTCCATCTCATCGTGCCAGGCGTTGCCGAGGTGATCCTGTCCAGCGCCAAGAGCGACATCAACTGCGTGCCTCCCATCACCCAGGGTCCCTGCCACGACTTCGTCACCGGCGGGGGGTGGACCATGGCGGGAAGCGCGCGGGCCAATTTCGGGTTGAATGCCGGGTTCAAGGACGGTGCGACGACGCCGGAGGTCCACCTGACCTACATCGATCACGGCACCGGAATGAAGGTGAAGGCGACGGGCATCAACCTCTACGAGAAAGGAGCGACCGCCACCAGCCGACGCTTCGCGGGCAGCGCGGAGGTCAATGGCGTGGCCGGACAGACCTACGACGTCGAGGTCGCGGACAACGGTGAGCCCGGCCGCTCGGACACCTTCAGCATCAAGCTCGGCAACGGCTATTCAGCGGCCGGTCCCCTTCATGGCGGGAACATCCAGTTGCACAAGCCCTGTCCGTAGCTCGGCCGGGCGTCTCCGCCCGCGGCGGCCCCGGACCCGACCTCCGGGGCCGCCGCGTTTCGGGGCAACTCATTCGTGTTTGCCCGTGATGACCCACAGCGTGCGGGCCTCGCCGGCGCCGAGGTTCTCCCAGGTGTGGGGCACGCCGCCGTCCAGGTAGGCGGAGTCGCCGGCCTCCATGAGGTGGCGCTCGCCGTTGTAGTGGAGGGCGACCTTCCCCCGGACCACGTACATCAGCTTCATCTGACCCGGCTCGATCAGGACCCGCTCCGGTGGCACGCTCGTGCCCCGGCCGCGGAGGGTGGAGACGACCGCCCGCACTTTCCCCCGGAAGAGGCCGGCCGCCAGGACCTCCCACCGCTCGGTGGAGCCGTCGAAGCTGACCACCGCGTAGTCCTTCTTCCGGCCGACGTGGAGCCGGCCGTTCGGGGCCTGCTCGAAGAGGGTCCCG
Source organism: Candidatus Methylomirabilota bacterium (assembly GCA_036001225.1). Taxonomy (GTDB): domain Bacteria; phylum Methylomirabilota; class Methylomirabilia; order Rokubacteriales; family DASRDR01; genus DASYUM01. The sequence continues at coordinate 30,489 of DASYUM010000046.1, forward strand.
ATCGGGACCCCGAGCGCGCCCGCCAATCGACCCAGGGTGTGGAGCGAGGGCGTGAGCTTGTCGGACTCGATCTGCGAGACGAGGCTCGGGGTGAGGCCGGCCTTCTGGGCCAGCTCCTTCTGCCGGATGCCGCGCTCGGTCCGAAGTCCTTTGATGCGAGCGCCGAGAGACATGCGCTAGCCGCGCCCCCTCACCCTGCCCGCTCCCCCGCCGGAGGAGAGGGATTCAGGCCAGCCGGACGTATTCGAACTCGATCGGTTTGCCATTGATGCCGCGGGGTGGCGCCGCGATCCAGTTGGCGAACTTCCCCGGCTGCACCACCGGCTTCATCAGGGTGGCGATGTAGGCCGCGTCGGCTTCGTTCGGCAGCCACTCGTGCTTGCGGGCGTCCCACTCGGCCTGGCTGATGACGCGGCCGTCGGGCGCCACGCGCGCCTCGGCGAAGCTTCCGATCGCGCGATGGAACCCCCGGTGAGGCAGCCGCAGCTCGACGTCGATCCCGGCCTTCTTGATGATCCCGTTCCAGCGGTCCACACCGCGCTGGCAGTCGGCGATGTAGTCGTCGCGGAGCCGCTCGTTGAGGGAGGTGAGGGCGGGCTCCGGCCGGGTCACGATCCGGTCGCCGTCGAGCTGGCTCACCGGATAGGTGGCCTCCTTGAGCACGTGGTCGTCGGCCTTCTTGGTCTCCTCGAACCGCCCCTTCAGCCCTCCGGCGTAGAAGTTGGCCGCGTTGGTGGAGATCTCGGAGCCGAACAGGTCGAGCGACACCGAATAGTGGAAGTTCAGGTACTTCTGGAGGGTCGACAGGTCGATCCCGCCCAGCCTTCGCACGTCGTCGGTCTTGTGCTCCCGCATCAGCTCGCACGTCCGCTGGACGATGCGCCCGATGCCGGTCTCCCCGACGAACATGTGGTGCGCTTCCTCGGTCAGCATGAACCGGCAGGTCCGGGCGAGCGGGTCGAACCCGCTCTCGGCCAGCGCGCAGAGCTGATACTTGCCGTCGCGATCGGTGAAGTAGGTGAACATGTAGTAGGAGAGCCAGTCCGGCGTCTTCTCGTTGAAGGCGCCCAGGATGCGAGGCTTGTCGGGATCACCCGACCGCCGCTGGAGGAGGGCCTCGGCCTCCTCGCGGCCATCGCGCCCGAAGTGGGCGTGGAGAAGGTACACCATCGCCCACAGGTGCCGACCCTCCTCCACGTTGACCTGGAAGAGGTTGCGGAGGTCGTAGAGCGAGGGACAGGTCCGCCCGAGGTGGCGCTGCTGCTCGACCGAGGCCGGCTCGGTGTCGCCCTGGGTCACGATGAGCCGCCGCAGGACGCCCCGGTACTCGCCAGGGACATCCTGCCAGGCCGGCGCGCCTTTGTGGGCTCCGAAGTTGATCCGCCGATCCGACTCCGGCTCGGCGAGGAAGATCCCCCACCGGTACTCGGGCATCTTCACCCAGTCGAAGTGGGCCCATCCCTGGGAGTCCACGCTGATGGCGGTGCGGAGGTAGACCTCCTTCGCCTGGTAGCCCTCGGGCCCCATGTCGGCCCACCAGTGGAGGAACCGCGGCTGCCATTCCTCCAGGGCCCGAAGGAGCCGGCGGTTCTCCACCAAGTCGACGTTGTTGGGGATCCGCTCTTGATAATCGATGGTGTCGGCCGAGGCCATCACACTCTCCTTCGATCGAATTCGGCCCGCTGCCCGCTGCCGTAGACGCGGAGGGCCCCCTTCTCCCCCACCGCGTTCGGCCGCTGGAAGATCCAGTTCTGCCAGGCCGAGAGCCGGCCGAAAATCTTGCTCTCCAGGGTCTCGGGCCCCCCGAAGCGGAGCGAGGCCTCCATGCCAGTCAGCGCGTCCGGCGAGAAGGCGACCCGCTCCTCGATGGCGAGCCGGACCTCGTCGTCCCAGTCGATGTCGTCGGGAATGAAGGTGACGAGCCCGGCCTTCTCGGCCGCGACCGCGTCGAGCTCCTCGCCGATGCGCCCTTGCAGCTCGTCGAGCCGACCGGGCTCGCCGAGGAACCGGCTGGCGAGGCGAGCGAGCCCGTTGACCATCGGGTAGGCTCCGAAGTTCAGCTCGGTGAGGCGCATCGTGGCCGGCGGCCGGTCGTCGCCCTCTCGGGCACCGGCCAGCATGTAGCTGCGGTCGGCGGCCAGCGCCGGCTCGAGCAGCGTGCCGGCGAAGCACGACCCTGGCTCGATCAGGGCGAACAGCGAGCGCGAAGAGACGTCGAGCCGCTTGAAGACGCGGCGGAGGTAGAGGCGAATCTCGCGCACCAGCCAGTCGCTTCCCTGGTCGGCCAGCAGGCGGTCGTAGGCCTCGACCAGCTCGGGGCGGCCGGTCGTCCGGATGACCCAGACGCTGATCGTCTCCTCGTTGGTCCGGAGATGGAGGATCAGGTCGTCCAGCTCCCGGGCGAGGGCGAGCGGCCAGAAGCGCGCGCCCCGTTCGTGGACCCCGCCGGCGCCCGGCGGCGGTGGATCGGCCGGGCCGCTGAGCGTGATCTGGGCCACGCCGCGCTCCCGGTCGATGGCGCACGCCACCGAGCCGTACTGGATGCGGTCGCCATCGATCGCGCGGTCGAGGGGCGGCAGCGCAATGCCACGGGCGTCCGCCGGGCGGTCGCTCCGCGCCGCGTATTCGGTCGCTCGCCGGCGGGCCGCGTCCCCGAGCCGCGAGCGCGGGACCAGCTCGTCCACCAAGCCCCAGTCGAGCGCACGCTGGCCTTTGACGCCTTCCTCGACCGTGCAGAAGAAGTCCGCCCGGTCCCGTCGCACGTGACGCTTGTCCACCAACCGAGTCAGCCCACCGGTGCCGGGCAGTACGCCAAGGAGCGGCACCTCGGGCAATGCCACCGAGGTGTTGCCGTCATCGGCCATCACGATCCAGTCGGTGGTCAGGGCGATCTCGTAGCCGCCGCCGGCGCAGGGGCCGTTCACCGCGCAGAGGTACCGCTGGCCCGACTCCGCGCTCGCCTCCTCCATCGCGTTGCGGGTCTCGTTGGTGAACTTGCAGAAGTTCACCTTCCAGCCGTGGCTGGACTGCCCCAGCATCCGGATGTTGGCCCCCGCGCAGAAGATCCGCTCCTTGCCCGAGGTGATGAGGACCGCGCCGACCTCGGGGTGCTCGAACCGCAGACGCTGCACGGCGTCAGCCAGCTCGATGTCCACGCCCAGATCGTAGGAGTTGAGCTTCAGCTCGTAGCCGGGTCGGATCCCGCCGTCCTCCTGGACGTCCATGGCCAGCGTGGCCACGCGGCCGTCGATGGCGAGCTTCCAGTGCTTGTATCGCGACGGCTCGGTCCGGAAGTCCACGAGTAATCTCTCGTCCGTCACTTTTTCAGTTCCTCGGCTAGCACCGTCAACACGGTGCGGAGTTGATCCCTGGTCTCGCAATATCTGGAGGCGGTTTGTTCGCTCACAGGATCATCGACGTCCTTCTCTAGCCATCGCATCTTCCTGGACGCCTCGGGAAACGAGTCGACCAAGTCCGCGCCCAGCTCGCGAGTCATCGGAACTATGTAGGTCGCCCACTCAACGAGTTCCTTAGTGATTCTTTTAGGTGTGTGGTGGGATATGTCGATTCCAATGTCCTTCATCACCGCGACCGCATGAGGATTCACCCTGCCGCCCGGAGATAGCCCGGCCGTACGCACCTCAGCCTCGACGTCCCTACGTTGGAGGAGTTCATCCAGCAGCCCACCTGCCATGGGACTGCGGCAGGTGTTACCAGCGCACACCAGCAACACTCGGATGTCGCTCATTTTCGGACCGACGAGGCCCTTCGCATCCCAACAAGCATCGGGAGGATTGCGTTGGGTGCGGTTAGCGCGATCTTGAGTGCTTGGTCATGGTCAGCCTTCTTTGCCTCACGTCCTTCCATTCCCCCGTGAGCTGCGCCGCAGCGGCCCGGACAGTCCCCAAGGGTACGTCCGAGCTCGGATTCGACAGTTTTGCAGAGCTCCACAACCGCGCCGTCCCAGCTGGCACTCGGGTTGTCAAGCGCAAGTAACGCGTACCGCGCATATTCGTCCAAGAACCCCTGCGTCGCGCCTGCAAAGTCGGTCAGAGCCAGACCAACCGGCGATAGGAGGTTGAGCAGGTATGCCTGCCTTCGCCGGGCTCTTTCGCCGATTGTCATTCGTTGAACAAACCCGTCGCACTCTCCTCGATCAACCGCGCCGACATCCCCGGCGGCGCGACCCCGCCGATCGGGAGGCCGGCCAGCTCCCGCAGCGCCCGCGCCACGTAGACGCGCGTCATCTTCTTCCGATAGTGGTAGACCAGGTCGGTGTTGTCGAGCGGCTTCGACGGCTTCGCCGCCGCCGCGGCCGCCCGCTCGATCACCTCGGGCGTCAGGCGCTCGCCCACCAGCACCCGGGTGGCGTCGGGGGCCTCCCGCGGCGTGGAGGCGACGGCGCCGAGGACCACCCGCGCCTCGCGACAGACGCCATCCGCCAGCCGCACCGCCGCCGCCACCCCCAGGACCGGGAAGTCGAACGCGCCCCGGCGGCGCAGCTTCCAGTAGGTCGCCCGCCAGCCGTCCACCGGCGGGAGCACGATCTCGGCCACGATCTCGTCGGATGCCTTGGCGAGATACTGGATGCCGTCGTCCTGGTAGAGCGCGGGGACCGGGATCCGCCGCTCGCCGCGCGGGCCCACCAGGGTCAGCTCGGCGCCGAGCGCCCACAGCACCGGCGCGGTGTCCGAGGACGAGACCGCCCAGCAGCGGGGACTGCCCGGCGCGACCAGGCAGATGTCGCCGTCCTTCTTCAGGCAGAACCCGATCGCCTTCCGCCACTCGAAGGACTGGTTGTAGTAGTTGCAGCGGGTGTCCACGCAGACGTTGCCGCCCAGCGTGCCCACGTTCCGCAGCTGCGGGGTGGAGACGACCCCGGCGGCGCGCGCCAGCGCCGGGTAGTGGGTGGCCACCTCCGGGTGCGCGGCGACGCGGGTCAGCGTGGCCCCGGCGCCGATCCGCATCCCCTCGCGGGCGCTGCCGGTAATCCCGGCCAAGTCACGGATGCCGCGGAGGCCGACCAGGACCTTCGGCTCGAACTGCCGGCGCTTCATGTTGGGATAGAGGTCGGTGCCGCCGGCCACGACCATCGCGTCGGGGCCGTGCTCGGCGAGGAGCCGCACCGCCTCCGCCACCCCGCGCGGCGCCAGGTAGGTGAACGGCGGCAACCGCATCATGGCCGCGGGGTCTCCCGGCCGTGCACGGCCGTCGCGGCCCGGCCTTCGGAGTCCACCCAGGGCGGCGGCACCCGGATCGGCTCGGGGAAGCGGACGTCGGGCAGTCGCTCGGGGCCGACGCGGGGCGGCCGGCCCTTCGCCTTCAGGTCGAGGGCCTTCAGGATCTTCTCGGGCGTGATCGGGATCTCGTCGATGCGGACCCCCACCGCGTCGTAGACCGCATTGGCGATGGCGGGGATGACCGGCAGCAGCGGGCCCTGGCCCGCTTCCTTGGCCCCGAACGGCCCCTCGGCATCGTGAGTCTGGACGAGGATGGTCGTGATCTCGGGGGTCTCCAGCGTGGTCGGGCTCTTGTACTCCAGCATCGAGGGGATCTTGTGCACCCCGTGGCGGAAGACCTGCTCCTCCATGAGCGCTTCACCGAGTCCCATGTAGACCGAGCCCTCGACCTGCCCCTCGACGAGTAGCGGGTTGATCGCGGTGCCACCGTCGTGGGCGATCCAGATCCGGTCGATGCGGATCTCGGCCGTGTCGGGGTCCACCTCCAGCTCGACCACGCAGGCCGAGTACGAGTAGGCCGGCGTCGGTCCCACGCCCGCGCCCTTGAACTTGGCCGCCCGCTTCGGCGGCGTGTAGGAGCCGGCGGCGACCAGCGTGCCGTAGGCGGCCTCGGCGAGCCGGGCGGCCTCGTCGAAGGCGAGGCCCTTGGCGGGATCGGTCCCGACGAAGATCCGGCGGTCGCGCGCCTCCAGGTCGGCCGGTGAGACCTCGAGCTTCTTGGCGGCGGCGTCGAGGAGGAGACCGCGCAGCTTCTCGGCGGCCTCCTTGGCCGCGTTGCCGGTCATGAGAGTGACCCGGGAGGAGTAGGAGCCGAGATCCACCGGGGTGAGGTCGGTGTCGGCGGTGACGACCCGGATGTCCTCGGGCCGGATCCCGAGCACCTCGGCCACGACGTAGGCGAGGACCGAGTCCGAGCCCTGGCCGATGTCGATCGAGCCGCAGAAGGCAGCCACGCCGCCGCCGCGGTCGATCTTCACGACGACACCCGAGTGGGGCATGTCGTTCCAGTAGATGGGCAGTCCCGCCCCCGAGATATAGGACGACGCCGCCAGGCCGACGCCGCGGCCGGACGGCAGCTTCCCGAACTTCTCTCGCCAGCCCGAGGCCTCGACGACCCGGTCGAGGCATTCCCGCAGCCCCGAGGTCGTGATCGTGAGGTGATTCACGGTCTTGGTGTGCTCGTCCACCGCGTGGCGGCGCCGCATCTCGGCCGGATCGAGCCCGAGCTGCTCGGCGATCTTGTCCAGGTGGACCTCCAGCGCGAAGCGGGGCTGGGGGGTGCCGTGGCCGCGCTTGGGGCCGCAGGGCGGTTTGTTGGTGAACACGCGACAGCCCTCGAACTTGTAGCGGGGCACCTTGTAGGTCACGGTCTGGAGGGCGCCGGTGTAGAAGGTCGAGGCCACGCCATAGGAGCCGTAGGCGCCGCCATCCAGATACGAGCGGAACTGGATGGCCAGGATCGCCCCGTCCCGCCGCACGCCCGACTTGATCCACATGAGGACCGGGTGGCGGCCGCGGTGAGCGTAGAAGACCTCCTCGCGGGTGAGCGTGGTCTTGACCGGGCGACCAGTGAGCTGGGCCAGCCGGCAGACCACCATCTCGTGGCTGAAGGGATCGGACTTGCCACCGAAGCCGCCGCCGTTCGGCGTCGCGATGACACGGATGTCGCGCAGAGGGAGCTGGAGGACCTTGCCGAGGGCACGGTGGACGTAGTGAGGCGTCTGGGTCGAGGACCAGAGCGTCAGCTTCCCGTCCAGCGTCGACTGGGCGACCGCCGCGTGCTGCTCCATCGGCAGGTGGGTGTTCCCCTCGAAGAAGAAGACGTCCTCGCGGACGAGGTCGGCCTCCCGGAAGCCTTCCTCGACGTCGCCGAACTCCAGCGAGACCAGCTTGTGGATGTTGTGGCCATCGCCGTATTCCTGGATGCGGTGGCTGCCGGCCTTCAGGGCCTGGTCGATCGACATCAGGGGCGGAAGCGTCTCGTACTCGACCTCGATCAGGTGCATCGCCTGCTCGGCCGTCTCCTCGTCCACCGCGGCGACCGCCGCCACCGGGTCGCCCACGTAGCGGACCTTCTCGACGCAGAGCGGCTCTTCGTCCTGGCTCACCGGCATGATGCCGAACTTCACCGGCGGGAAGTCGCGGCCGGTGATGACCGCGTAGACGCCGGGGAGGGCTTCGGCCTGGCTGGTGTCGATACGCTTGATCAGGGCGTGCGGGTGCTGGGCGCGGAGGATCTTCGCGTAGGTCATGCGCGGGAGGGTCAGGTCGTCGGCGAACTTCGTCTCGCCGGTGACCTTCGCCCACGCGTCGACCTTGGGCAGCGGCTTGCCGACGACGGAGAGCTTGCCGTCACTCATCGGCGGGCCTTGGCCATGCGCCCCGCCGCGAGTTCCACGGCATCCAGGATCTTCGTGTAACCCGTGCAGCGGCAGAGGTTGCCGGCCAGCGCGGCCCGGATCGCGTCCCGGCTCGGGCGCGGCTCGCCGTCGAGGAGCGCCTTGGCGGTGAGCAGGATGCCCGGCGTGCAGTAGCCGCACTGAGCGGCGCCCAGCTCGGCGAAGGCCTGCTGGAGGGGGTGGAGGCCGCTCGCCTCGGCCATCCCCTCCACGGTGAGGATCTCGGCGTCCTGGTATTCGACCGGCAGCGCCAGGCACGAGAGAACGGGTTCCCCATCCACCAGGACCGTGCAGGTCCCGCACTCGCCCAGTTCGCAACCGTGCTTGGTGCCGGTCAGCCCGAGGTCCTCGCGCAGCACCTCGAGCAGGGTCTTGTGGACCGGCACCGCCAACTCGTGGCGCTCGCCGTTCACGGTCAAGGCGAGAAGGGTCCGCATTCCGCACGCTCCGGGTCCTGGGATTCAGGCTCGATGAACTACAGTTAATGAATACTAAACTGAAGACGGCGCTGTCAATGCCCTACCGAATCACGCTCGGACCTCGCAGCCGGCCGACTTTCACGGCCGCCAATGACCTTCCAGGTGATTGATTTCTCAGCGAGCCGCGCCCACGATGGCGCAGGAGGAGGGTCAGCGGCGGGGCGTGCCTGGAGAACCGCGGATGAACGCGGTTTCGACGCCGGGTTCTAGATGTGACCCCGGTGAGCGAGGTATTCCGCCACCAGCATGGCGCCCTTGGCCGCCCCCATCTTGGTGTTGTGGCTGACCAGCACGTACTTGATCCCGTTCGGCAGGGCCTGATCGACGCGCACGCGCCCCACGGAGGTCAGCATGCCATCTTCCCGGTCCCGATCCAGGCGGGGCTGGGGCCGGAAGGGGTCTTCGCTCACGTCGATCAGGGCCGCCGGACAGGACGGCAGCTTCAAGGCGACGAAATCCTTCCCGTGCGCGCGCAGGACCCTCTTCACGTCGTCCACGCTCGCCGCCCGCTCCAGCGACACGTAAACGGCCTCGCTGTGCGCTTCCAGCACGGGCACTCGGGTGCAGGTGGCCGACACGCGAAACGGCGCCGGTTCCACTGCCTCGCCGGCGACCGTCCCCAGGATCTTTCGGGTCTCGGTCTCGACCTTCTCCTCCTCCTTGGGGATGTAGGGGACGATGTTGTCCACGATGTCGAGCGCCAGCACGCCGGGCGACCTCCCCGCGCCGGAGCAGGCCTGCATGGAGGTCACGATCACGTGCTGGATGCCGAAGGCCTGGTAGAGGGGTTTGAGGGTCATGGCCAGCCCGGTGGTGGTGCAGTTGGGGACCGGCGTCACGAAACCGTTCCAGCCCCGGTTCCGCTTCTGCACGGGGATGAGCTCGTCGTGGTCGAGGTTCACCCCCGGGATGAAGATGGGAACGTCCGGTTCATATCGGAAGGCCGAGGCGGTCGAGACCACGGGCGTGGTCTTGGCGTAGAGGGGCTCCAACTGCCGGGCGGCGTCCGACTCGACGGCCGAAAACACCAGGTCCACCACGGTGGCGTCGAGTTTGGAGGCCTCCTGCACCCGGATGTTGGCGAAGGCCGGGTCCAGAGGCTCCTGGCAATACCAGCGGAACGCCCCGTTGGCGTCCGTGATGGCGTCTCGATACACCTTGCCCGCCGACCGCTCGGAGGCGGCCAGGGCCGTCACCTCGAACCACGGATGGTTGGACAGGGAGGCCAGGAACTGCTGACCTGCGACCCCCGTCGCGCCGATCACGGCGACTTTCGCCTTGGCCATGTCGTTCCTCGTCAAAAAGACGAGAAAGGATAACACATTTCATGCTCCGGATTGCCTTCGCCGGGACCTTCTCGGCCAGCCTCGAACCGCGGGTGCGGGTCCACCTGGCATTGCCCTGCGACGTCATCCGGGCCGACGAGGTCGAGATCGTGTCGCGCCTGCCCGAGCTCGACGTGCTCGTCACGATGGCGTTCAGCCGTGCGATGGGAGCAGCGGCCAGACGACTGAAGCTCGTCCAGGTGCCCGGCGCCGGCCTGGACCGGATCGACCGATCCGCCATTCCGGACGGCACCCGGCTGGCCAATGCCTACGGCCACGAGACCGGTATCGCCGAGTACGTGCTGGGCGCGATGCTGACGCTGACCCGCGGCTTCGCGCGGCTCGACGCCGCCCTCCGGCGTGGAACCTGGGAGAGCCAGTGGGCGGTCGGCGCGCCGCCGCCGGCGCCGTGGCCGGAGCTGGCGGGAAAGACGCTCGGCATCCTCGGCTACGGGCGGATCGGCCAATGCGTGGGCCGACGCGCCCGAGCGTTCGACATGACGGTCCTGGCCACCCGGCGCGATGCGACGCAGCCCGACCCCCCTGGCCTCGCCGTCCTCCGCGGGCCCGAGGCCCTCGCCGACGTTCTCGCCCGCGCCGACTACCTCGTGATCACGCTGCCGCTGACGTCCCAGACCCGCGGCCTCCTCGGCGAGCGCGAGCTCCGGTCGATGAAGCCGACCGCGGTCCTCATCAACGTGGCTCGCGCCGAGATCGTCGACGAGGAGGCGCTCTATCGGGCGCTGGCCCAGAGGATGATCGCCGGCGCGGCCCTCGACGTCTGGTATCGGTATCCAACCGGCCCCGGCCCCGCCTTTCCGGCGGGCCATGCCTTCCACGAGCTGCCCAACGTGCTCATGACGCCGCACGTGTCCGGCTGGACCGAAGGAATGATGGAGGCGCGGGCGAAGCTCATCGCGGAGAACATCCACCGGACCGCGCGGGGTGAGCCCCCGGTGAATCTGATTTCGTCACCGGAATAGGCGGCGGCGTCCTTCCCTAGTCTCGGAAGGTGGGCATGACCTTGGTGGCGAACAGCTCGAGGTTGCACATGGCGTGCTGGTGGGGAAGCCACCCGTGGCCGTAGTCGATGACGAGGTATTCGAGGCCGCAGACGTCCCTGAGCTCGTGGATCTTTTCGGCTACCTCGTCCGGGCTACCCACGAGCAAGTGGCGCTTGGCGAGGAAGTCCCAGTCGAGCTGCATGTCCGGGCGCACCTCCTCGCCGGGATTCATGAACGCCTGTAAGCCCCGGAAGGGGTTGTTCTAGGTGAAGATCGACATGATGCCGGTTTCGGCGATGCGCCGGGCCTCCTCCATCGTCGTGGCGACGTAGGTGTGCCGCATCACCGCCTGGTCTTCCCCCAAGCGAAACGGTCGAGCTTCCCGTCGGGACCGGACATCGGCGTAGAGCTTGAACCGCTCCCGTAGTCGAAGGGGCGGCGGCTGCCAGTAGCAGGCCTTCAGCCCGAGCTCGGCGGCCGTGCTGACGGAACTGTCGGTAGACACCGGCATTCACAGGGGCGGGTGCGGCTTCTGATACGGCTTCGGCGTCACGTTCAACTTCACGACCCGGTCGCCGTCCTGCCAGGTGGGGTCGGAGGGAAACTTGGGATGCGCGAAGACCGTGGTCGGAGCCGGAAAAGTGTAGTTGGGCCCCTGGTGAGCGAAGAACTCTTCGGTCCAGGCCTTCCTGACGATCTCGACCGTCTCCCGGAACAGTGCCCGATTCTCCTCCGCCTTCCGAGGATCGGCGTGGGGATGGAACTGCGGACCTTCGTAGGGCCAGATCCCCCGACCGAAGCCGACTTCGGTCCGGCCTTTGGTGAGGTTGTCCAGGACCGCGATGTCTTCCGCTAATCGGATTGGATGCCACCAGACCGCGATATTGGCCAGCTGACCGATCCGGATGCGCGTGGTGCGCGCGGCCAGGTCCGCCCCGACGAGAATGGCGTTCGGGTTGTTACCCATTCCGTACGGCCCGAAATGGTGTTCACCGAGCCAGACCGTCTCGAAGCCCATCTCGTCGGCGAGCGTCGTTTGCTCGCGGAGTGTATCCAGCAGCCGATCGTGGGGAAGTCGGTGGTCGGGGTCGATCAGCGTGCTCATGGTGGCGAAGCGCATGTTCCGTACCCTGTATCGATGCAGTAGCGTCGGCCGGCCTGTCCGCCGTCACGAAGGCGCGCCGGCGTCGGGATCCCCGGGTCAGCCGGCGTCGGGATCCCCGGGTCAGCCGGCGTCGGTCTCCTGGGGGCGCTTGAGCCGGCCGCCGGGGCGGAGGTTCACGATGGCCTCCGGGAACAGCTCGGCCAGCCACTGAACGATGTCGTGCACCGTCATGACCCCGATCGGCCGGTGCTGAGCATCCACCAGCGGGATCGTGCGGTAGCCGGCATGGTGCAGCCGGTTGATCGCGTAGCAGATCAGGTCGTCGGGAGCCAGGGACTCGGGGTCGGGGGTCATGACCTCGCTCAGCCGGGTCTGGCCAGGGTCCCGGCCCGGGACCGCGACCCGCCGCAACAGGTCGCGCTCGGTGAAGATCCCGGTCAGGCGTCCCTCGGCGTCCACGATCACCACCGCGGCCCGCCGCTTCTCCGCCATCTGAACGATCGCCTCGTGGACGGTGGCCGTCTCGCGCAGCCTGATCGGCTCGCTCGGCGCGAGGAGCTTCACCGTATCGCTGACCAGGGCGCCCTCGAGCTTCCGAAAGTCGGTCTCGAGCGATTCCGAGTACTCGTCTTGGAACTCGCTGAGGTTCACCATCTGCCGACTCCTTGCCGCCGAGCGCCAGATGCGAACGCCCCCGCCGACCACCCGAGGGTCAGCGAGGGCGCCGCTCCGTCTGTCGAATCGAGGGGCATCCCGCCTCCCGAGCCGCACCAGCCTCTCAGGAGACTCTATGCCGAGAGCCCGCCCCGGTCAACGACGGCCTCCGGCCGCGGGAGTCGCCTCTTTTTCGTCCAGCCTCCCGGACTCGGTTCGCACCTCGGCATAGGTGTAGTGGCCCCCGACCATGAGAACCCAGCGCGTGGAGGAAGATCAGCCGGTAGGCCAGCGGCGTCAGCCGGAAAGCGCCGGTAGCTGGCGACGAGCACGGGCAGGGCGAGCAGCGCCGGCGCCACCTCGAGGAACCACGTGAAGCGGTCGCGGGGGGCGACGCCGGACAGGAGGAGGAGACCCAGCCCGGCACCGAGGAGCACGATCGGCTCCCGATGGTCGCCGCGCATCCGCGCCGGCTCACCCGCGGTCGCGGGTCCAGAACCCATCCGGGTCGAAACGGCGAACGACGGCCAGTTCCTCGCCCGTCGGGGGCGGGGTCACGGTCACGCTGGGGGCGCAGGCGAGCGGCCATCCCGTCTCCTCGCGCACCTCCTCCACGGTGACGCCGGGGTGGGTGCTGGCCAGCACCATCTCGCGCGTCTCCGGATCGAAGCGGAAGAGGCCCAGGGTGGTGATGACCGCCGCCGGGCCGCCGCCCGGCAACCCCACCCGCCGGCGCCAGTCGCCCCCCTCGCCGAAGCCCGGCGAGGTCACGTAGTCCACCCGCTCGACGAACCGCCGCCGCTCGTGGGCCATGATCACGACGTGCCGGCGGGAGAGGCCGGCGATGTCGGCGCCGCCCCCGGAGCCGGGCAGCCGCGTCTGACGGCCGGGCGGTCCCACGTAGCTGGTGTTGAGGTTCCCGAAGCGGTCGATCTGGGCGCCGCCCAGGAAGCCGAGATCGACGCGGCCGGACTGCAAGAGGCCCATGATCTCGCGCATCTCCGTGCACCACAGCGCGCCGGCGACGTTGGGGCCGTCGGACATCGTGACCAGGAAAGCCAGCGCCGGGCTGTCGCGCACGATGCCGTTCTCGAACAGCCCCACCGCGTTCGGCGCGTGAGTCGCCCGGGCCAGACAGAAAGCGAGCAGCGGGAGCCGCATGCCGACGAACACAACCTCACCGTCGCGGATCTCGCGGGCGGCGACGGCGACCATCAGCTCGCCCGGGGTGTAGTCAACAGCCATAATCGACCGGAGCGGCCAGCCGGCGGCTCCTCGGGCGGAGCGCTTCGAGCCGCTGGCGGCCGAGCTTCTCCAGGTAGCCGGCGTGGTCGCCGGGGTCGCGCACCCATTCCCGGAGCCACGCCAGCAGATCTTCCGGGCGGGCCGATCGTTGGTGGTAGTCCCGGTAGACGGCGTGGTCGCGGTTGTAGTGGCCCTGGACCGGCGAGGGGTGCGCGCCCCACGGCAGGTGGACGACTGCGGTCACGAGGAACCCGGGGACGAGCGTCCGGTTCGGGTCGCTGCGAATCACCGCCGCCTCGACCAGCTCCTCGCAGACGACGATGACGATGCGGCTGGCCTTGGCCGCCGCCGCGCTCACGCCGGTGGCGCCCCACGCCTGGCAGTTGCCCTCGGCGTCGGCCCGCTGCACGTGCAGGATGGCGGCGTCGGGCGCCAGCGCCGGCACCAGGACCAGCGGCGCCCCGGTGAACGGGCAGCGCTCCCGGCGAAGGCGCGGGTTGCGGGCCAGGATGTCGGAGCCGAGGAGCGTCCGCGTCGGCAGGTAGGGCACCCCCAGCGCCGCCGCCTCCAGGCCGAGGGCGAGGGTGAAGTTCGAGTGATCCTCGACCTCGATCGGATGCGGCAGGCCTTGCTCCACCGCCCGCCGGAAGCCGTATCCGGACCCGTGCTGCACGTTGCCGACCCAGGCGGCGACGACCCGGCGCGCGCAGCCGGCCGCGATGAGCTGATCGAAGCAGAGGTCGGAGATGGGTCCGACCAGGGCGAGGTCGCGGCGCTCCTGGCGAATCAGCTCGTGAGCCACCGCGAACGGGATGAGCGCTTCCAGGGCGGTGCCGAGGACGACGGCAGCGCCGTCCGGCACGTGGCGCCGCACCGCCTCGGCGAGCGGCAGAACCTTGTTCAGGACCGCCCCGACCGACACCGAGGGCCGGGAATCGCCGACCCCGCCCGGAGGCCCACGCACCGCCGCTGCTCGACGGGCATCGGCGCTCGGTCAGCGCAGCTTGTGGCGACCGAGCCTGACTGCTGCGATCTCCGACTCCGGCACCGGCGTCTCGACCAGCAGTGTCTGCTTGGTGAAGTCGATCGAGCGGACCACGCCCAGCCCGAGCGTCTCCCGATGACTGTCGTCGAGGCCGGCCAGCACGCCCTGGAAATCGTCGAGCGAGTAGTTCTGGAGCCCGACGTCCTCGTGCCGCTTCTGGAGCTGGCGCACCTGCGGCTCTTTCAGGGGATCGGGCGTCACCAGCACCAGCTCGTTCCCCCGCCGCTCCGCCCACAGCACCATGTCGTCCAGCAGCGCGGCCAGCTCCTCGACCTGGCGGGCCGGCACCGGCGGGCCGACGTAGAGGGCGGGCTGGCGCAGGACGACCCGGCCGAGGTCGAGCGAGACCGGACGCGCCGCCGCCAGGTAGGCTTGGAGGCTCTGTTCCCGGTGCTGGCGGCGCTCCTCCTGGGAGCGCCGGCGGGTCACTCCCGAGGACCCCAGCCGCAGGATGGTCGGCCGCGGGCCCCGGTCGTAGGGTCGCAGGATGTGCTCGCACTCCCCGTTCCGCTGCAGGCACAGCACCAGATCGGGCTCCACCAGGTCGATCTTGTGCTGCTTGAGGAGGCGGCCCAGCTCGCCCTGGACCAGGCCCGAGGTGTCCACGATCACCCGGTCGAAGCCGAGCCGGAGCGCCTTCTGGGCCATCAGGCGCGTGCCGAGGACGGTGGGCAGGAGGTGACCCTGGGGAGACGTGGAGCCGACGAAGTAGAGGCCGATCACTTCGGCGGCGCTCAGCCGCTCGACCGGCGCCCGCATGCGACCGAGGCCGATCGTGGTGGGCGGGCCGATGTCCGACTGCCCGAGGTCGGCATCC
>DASYUM010000047.1:0-6438 GCA_036001225.1 Candidatus Methylomirabilota bacterium
GCGGCGGTGACCCCACGGACGCCGGCCGGGGTGTTGCGGGCGATCTGGGGGCGGATGCGGGGCGACTTCCAGTCGCCGAGCCAGACCAGCTCGGCCCGCGTGAGGTACGACGCCCCCCGGCGGCGCCGCCGGGCGAGGCGGGACTTCAGCGCGCGTTCCGCCGCGAGCGTGCCGGACTCCGCGCGGTCGAACCGCCGGGCGAGCGCGAGGAGCCGGCGGCGGGTCAGCCGAAGCCGGGACACGCGCGGCTCGCGGCTGCTACACTTCGGTCGGCATGGGCGAGCGGGATCTCGTCGTCGAGCCGGCCACCGCCGCCGACGCTCCGGGCGTCGTCGGCCTCATCGGCCGGGTCTTCGCCGAGTATGGCTTCATCTTCGACCCGAAGCAGGAGGTCCCCGACCTCCTCGCCTTCGCTCAGCACTACGGCCCGCCGCGCGGCGCCTTCTGGGTCATCCGGGACGGCGATACGGTGGTGGGATCGGTCGGAGTGGAGCGGCTGGCCGGCGGCGCGGCCGAGCTGCATCGCCTCTACCTGGACGCCGACCTCCGCGGTCGCGGGCTGGGGCGGACGCTGGTGGACGCGGTCCTCGCCTGGTGCCGGGCCGAGGGGATCGCCCACCTCGTCCTCTGGTCCGACACCCGCTTCGACCGCGCCCACGCGCTCTATGCGCGGATGGGCTTCCGGCAGACCGGCGAGCGCGAGCTGCCGGACGACGTCAACCAGACGCGCGAGTTCCGCTACGAGCGCCCGGTCTGAGGCCCGCGCGCGCCCGTTGCGCCGGGCTTCGGCGCGCCGCCGGCCGGCCCCCGCGGCAGCTCCTTCACGATCTTCCGGTACTCGGCCTCGGTGAACGCCCGGAGGTGGGTCGTCCGCACGTTGCCCTGGGCGGAGAGGGCGAGGGCGAACTTGGCGACCACCTCGTCGTTGGGGGCCTCGAGGACGATGACGATGTCGTACGGGCCCATCGTCAGATAGAAGGACTTCAACTCGCCGCCGAGGTCCTTCAGCAGCCGCTTGCCGGCCTCGAGCCGGGTCGGCGAGTCCTGGATGTCGCGGATGCCCTGCTCGGTGTAGTGGATCAGGCTGATGTACGTCGCCATGCGTGACTCCCCGTTTCCAGGAGGGTGATGGCCCCGCGAAGTCGGCTCAGGCCCTGGGCATCCCGGCGGTGGCCGCGGGCCGGGCCGGGGCGTGACGCGGCGCCTTGACCTTGGCCGCTCGCGCCGCGCGAGCCCGATGGACCGCCGGCCGCGCGGCCCGCTTCCGGACGACCCGGTGGGCACGCTTCGCCTTCGGCGCCGACGCTTTCACCTCGGCGGCGCTGCTCGTGGGCCCCGCCCCCACGGCCTGAGCCGACGCCACCCCTCCGAGCGCACAGGCGAGAGCGATCAGCATCACGATGACCAGTCGCACGGATGCCTCCTTTCGGGACTCTAGGACTCGGGCCGCGATCGCGGCCGCCGGACGGGCGGCCGTCCCGGGCGCGGGCCCGGGCGCGCCCGGCGCTGGCGTGACCGCTTCGCATCGATGAGGACCGGCGCGGCCGCCGACGGGCGCGCCTGGTTGGCGGCCGGCCGCGCGGCCGCGCGCGGCGTCCGGAGCTGAGCCAGGGCCTCGGCCAGGACGCCGAGGGCGAAGCCGCCAGCGTCGAGCCAGCGGCCCACGCGCTCGCGCGGCGGCATGCTAGCGAGCGAGGCGGCCGCGGACCGCCTCCACCAGACGCGCCATCACCTCGGCCGCCTTCCCCGGGATGACGACGTCGGCCAGGTGGTCGAGGTGGGTCGGGGTGAGGTTCACGATGACCAGTCGGGCGCCCGACTCCTTGGCGTAGACCGGCATGTACGCCGCCGGGTAGACGACCAGCGACGAGCCGACCACCACGAAGCAACTGGCGGTTCGGGATCGGGCCTCGGCGAGCTGAGTCTCGCGTACCGGCATCGGCTCACCGAAGAGGATGGTGTGGGGCTTGAGGATTCCGCCACACGCCCGGCAGTCGGGGACCCCTTCCCCGGCTTCCAGCCGGGCCTGGACCTCGTCGCGCGTGCAGGCCACGCCGCAGGCCAGGCAGCGGACACGGGTCGCGTTGCCGTGCAGCTCGATGACTTTTTCGGGGGCGGTCCCCGCGTGCTGGTGGAGGTTGTCGATGTTCTGGGTGATGACGCAGTCGAGGAGGCCGAGCCCGTCCAGCTCGGCGATGGCGTGGTGGGCGGGGTTGGGCCGGGCCGCCCGCACCGTCCCGTACAGCTCGCGGCCGACCGACCAGTACCGGCGCCGCCCCTCGTCCGAGCCGATGAAGCGCTGGTAGCTGAAATCGTCGGGGTCGTGACGGGCCCAGAGCCCGGTCGGGCTCCGGAAGTCCGGGATGCCCGATTCGGTCGAGACCCCGGCCCCGGTGAAGACGACGACCGGCGCCGCCGTGGCCACGAGGTCGGCGGCGCGCTTGATCAGGTCCTCCATAAGTCGGAAGGGGGCTATGCCCCCCTCCGATTCCTCCCCCCGAACTTGCGCGGGCAAAGCCCGCGCTCGAAACGCCTCGATCCAGCGCGCGAGAACAGGCCGGCGGCTGCGGCCTCTTCGGCACACCTGGTGGTCGTCGCTCCCGAGCCTACCAGATCTCGGGGGTCGGCCACCAAGAAGAAACGACCGACCTCGAGAAGGCGGGCCATCGGCCCGCCGTCAGGGATAGCGGAGCGCGTCGAGACACGCCAGCCCGTCGCGCCGCCCGAGGTCCACCAGCCGGCCGAGCCGCCGGCCGTCGAAGTCGAGCGGCCGGAGGTGCAACGGCTCCGACGGCCGCAGCACGCGGATCTCGACGGCCGGATGGCGGAAGCGGGCCAGCTCGACGTCGCGGAGGATCTCGCGGCCGAGCGCCAGCTCGAATGCGCGCTCGAGGACCGCCTGGAGCGTCGGCTCCCGCAGCGGCTCGTCCCCGTAGCCGAGGACGACCAGCAGCCGGTCGAGCGGCTCGGCGTCGAGGAGCTCCAGGGTGGGCGCCCGCTGGACGATGCCGCCGTCCACCAGGACCCCACCCTCGGTCACCACGGCCGGGAAGAGGCCGGGCACGGTCGCGCTGGCCATCAGGGCGTCCACCGTCAACGTCTGGTTGTCGAAGCGGCGGGGGGCGCCGGCCACCAGATCGGCGGCCAGGATCAGGAGCCGGACCCCGGAGTCCCGCACGCGGCCGAGATCGAGATGGCGCTCGATCGTCCGCCGAAGCGGCGCCGGGTCGAGTAGGGCCGGCAGGTCGCGGAAGTACCAGGGCACGAGCCAGCCCGGCAGCAGGCCGCCGGCGATGGTGACGGCCGGGTAGCGGAACACGTCCTCGCGGCGGATCGTGCGCCAGAGGGTGGCCAGTCGCTCGCTCTCGCCCGCGGCGACCATCGCCGCGTTGAGGGCGCCCGACGAGGTCCCCGCCACCGCCGCCGGGGTCACGCCTCGCTCGCGGAGGGCGAGGGCCAGCCCCGCCTCGTAGGCCGCCTTGGCGCCGCCGCCGGAGAAGACCAGCCCGAGCCGGAGGCCGGCGGGGTCGCGCTCACTCGGCTCGCAGGCGACCACGGGGAGCGGGAGGAGCGCCGCGGCGGCCAGGCCCAGCGCGGCGACCGCGCGGAGCGATGCCCTCAACCGCTCAGGGCTGGCCGAGGACGGCGACGCACGCGACCGCGCCGGGCCCGCCGAGGGTGTGGGCGAGTCCGGTTCGGGCTCCCTTCACCTGCATGGCGCCGGCTCGACCCAGGAGCTGATCCACGACGTTGTTGATCATCCGTACGCCCGAGGCCCCGACCGGGTGGCCGCACGACTTGAGCCCGCCCGAGGTGTTGACGGGCAGGTCGCCGCCGAGCCGGGTCACGCCGGCCGCGACCAGCTGGTGCCCCTCACCGGGCCGGGCGAAGCCGAGGTCCTCGTAGTTGATGATCTCGGTGATCGTGAAGCAGTCGTGGCACTCGGCGACATCGATCTCCTTGACCGGGTCGGTGACGCCGGCCATCCGATAGGCGACCTGAGCCGCCTCCCGGGTGGCCTTGAACGAGGTGAAGTTCCAGCCGGGGTCGAACTGGGTGTTCCAGTACCCGGCGGCCACGCTGAACGCGATGCCGCGGATGAGGGCGTAGGGGGCGCCCCGGCGGGCGGCGAGGTCGGCGCGGGTGAGGACGCAGGCGGCCGCGCCATCGGTCGTCGGGCAGCAGTCGAAGAGGCCGAGCGGCTCGGCCACCTTCGGCGCCCGCGCGTGCTGGTCGGGGGTGATGGCCTTCTGGAAGTGGGCCTTCGGGTTCAGGCTCCCGTGGTAGTGGTTCTTCACCGCCACCTGGCCGAGCGCGCTCTCGTCGATCCCGTACTCCTTGAAGTAACGGGTTGCGAGCAGCGCGAACATCCCCGGCGCCGTCCGGCCCTTGCACAGCACCGGGTGGCCGCGCTCGACCGCCTGGGCGACCAGGCTGCCTCGCGACGGCACCTCCCGCATCTTCTCGGCGCCGACCGCGAGGACGACGTCGTACTCGCCGGAGGCGACGGCCAGCGCCGCGTTGCGGACGGCCTCCATCCCCGAGGCGCAGTAGGCGGCCACCCGGGTGATCGGGATCGGCGGGAGGTTCAGCGTGTCCCCGACGAAGGTCCCGGCGTTCCCCTCGTACCCGTAGAGAAGCGGCTCGTAGGTCCCGAGCCAGCCGGCCTGGATCTCCCGCGGCTCGACCCGGGCGTCGGCCATCGCCGCCGTCGCCGCCTCGTACACCATGTCGGTGTAGGACTGGTGGAAGTTCTCGCCGAACTTGATGGTGCCGGTCCCGATGATGGCGACCTGGTTGGCGAGTCCCATCGCGGCGTCCCTACCTTTCGGCCAGGTACATGATGCGGGTCGGGTTCGGCTGCTCGACGCGGCGGATCTGCCCGAAGCCGGCGCTCTCCAGCAGCTCCCGCAGCTCGGGGATGGTGATCATGCCGCAGCCGACCAGCGCCTCGTGGTGCTGGATACCGGCCAGCATCCGGTAGGCGGGCTGGGCGCGGTACTCCTCGATCGTGCCCGGATAGGGCAGCTCGGAGACGAGAAGCGCGCCGCCCGGCCGGAGGGCTCGCCGAACGCGGCCCAGGACCGCCTCCCACTCGGGCCGCGCCCCCGTCTCGTGAAGGGCGATGTTCATGACCGCGAGATCGAAGCGGTCGGCGAACGGCATGGCCAGCGCGCTCGTCGCCTCCACTCGTACCCGGTCGCCGACCCTGGCCTCGGCCAGGTTCTGGGCCGCCAGCGCGAGCATCGGCGGATCGATCTCGAGGCCGAGGCCGCGGGCCTGCGGGAAGCGATGGCAGAGATGGAGGAGGCCGTAGGCGGCGCCGCAGCCGACGTCGAGGATCTCCCCGCCCGCCTCGAGCCGGGCCTGAACGGCCGGCGCCTGGGGAAGGACGAGGTCGGTCATGATGCTGAAGTCCGGTTTACTGGCCTCCATGATCGCCCGGACCAGCTCGGGGGCGTGGTCCCTCCGGGGGAACGACGCGCCGTCGGCCAGCCGGGCGGGAAAGGCGGCGAAGTCCTCGGTGAAGGCGACGCTGATCGCGACGCGCCCGCCCAGGTACTGAGGGTCCCGCAGATCGAGGAGGAGATCGGCGAGGTGGGGCGCCAGCCGGAAACCGGTCGCCGCGTCGTAGTCGAGCAGCTCGTAGGCGTAGCCGGCGCGGCACCAGACCAGCACGTAGCGCGGCTCGTACTCGAGCCGCTTGGCCAGCGCGTCGGCGGTGATCCCGCCGCCACCGGCGTCGTGGATCGCCTGGAAGAGTCCCGCCCTCCGCCCGATGGCGGCCACCCACGTGCCCTGGAAGCCCCCCATGTAGCCGAAGAGCTTCCGGAACTGCTCGTCGCGGGTCGGGGCGCTCATCGTGCTCCGTACTCTATCAGAATCGGCCCCGCGGGACGACGCGCCGGGCGCCGTCAGATCATCGAGCGCGACTGGCCGCCGTCCACGTTGAGGCAGACGCCCACGACCAGGCTGGCGGCGTCGGAGGCCAGGAACACCACGACCCGCGCCACCTCCTCGGCCCGGCCGAAGCGGCCGAGGGGCATGTCGGCCGCGATGAACGCGGCGATGCCGTCGGGGTCCTCGCGTTGCCGCCGCTCCCAGCCGCCCCCGGGGAAGAGGATGGAGCCGGGGGCGACGCTGTTGACGCGGATCCCGGCGGGCGCCAGCTCGAGGGCGAGGGCCTTGGACATCGCGATCTCCGCCGCCTTGGCGGCCATGTACGTCGGCCGCCGGACGTAGGCGCCGCCCCACTCGCGCCCGTAGATCGAGGTGACGTTCACGATGGCGCCGCCGCCCCGCGCGCGCATCGCCGGCACCACCAGCCGGGTGGCCCGCAGGGCGGGGGTGAGGTTGAGGTCGATGGCGCGCTGCCACTCTTCGACCGCCGTCTCCTGGAACGAGCTGCCCGTGGACCCGCCCACGTTGTTGACCAGG
>DASYUM010000048.1:0-6939 GCA_036001225.1 Candidatus Methylomirabilota bacterium
GCATGGGCGGCAGGCCCGCCCTGTCGGGGCGGGCCTGCGGCCGACCGTCGCGCGCGTACGCGCCAGGCGCTTCGCGATGAGGTCGCGGCTTCCGGCTCAGAAGCCGAGGGTGACCGGTCGCGACGGCAGCGCCTCGATGCCGCGCCGATGGTACTCGGCGCGGATCGCCGCCGCCTCGGCGCCCCGCAGCGCCTCCCGAAGCGCGGCTTCGGAGGTGAGCGGCGGGTCCGGCGACCCGTTCAGGCGATGAGAGAGCTCCAGCACGCCGACCACGAAACCCACGAGCCCGCCCAGCACGGCCAGTTCGCTCAGCATCAGGCCGCCTCCGCACACGCCCGCGAGACCACCGTCGACCGGGGGCCGCGCGCCGGCTCTTCCTGGGGGGTCAGCACGATGTGGTAGTCGCCCGGGCTCATCCGCTCGGCGAACGCGAGCACGCGGTGGGCGATCGCGATGATGCTGCCTACCGTCGCGGGCCGAGTGAACGGGACGGCGATCCGGATCTGCCACGGTCCCCACAGGGGCTTCGTCACTACCGGGGCCACCACCGCGCCCAGCTCACCGGCGATCGCGTCGGTGAGGGTGATCTGACGGGCGATCGCCGCCCGCCGTCGCCGGTCCCGCCACGTTGCCACCTCGAGCAGGGCCACGACCGCCAGGATCGGGGAGAGGGTCACCACGAGGACTGCCAGCGTCGTCAGCATGTCCGCCTCCTTCACCCGCTATGACCCCGGGCGGGAGCGGACGTGAAAGGCGGGGCGAGCGCGCGCTCAGCGCGCGAGAGGATGCAGGTCCGGGCGGCAGGTCGAGCAGGGCGCGAAGCCGGCGGCTTCTGCGCGCGTGCGGGAGCCGAAGAGGGTGCCGCCGAGCGGAAACGGATCCACCGAGGGGCACGTCGGCAGGCAGTACTCGCTATCGCCCGGCGCCCGGACGTACATCGCCTCGCGCACGATCCGGAAATCGCGGCGCGCCCTGGTGGTCGGGATCCCTTCCACCGCGAGGAGTTTCTGCTTCCGGCTCGTCTCGCCGCCCGCGTAGCCGGTGAGCGCGCCTGAGCTGCCGATCACCCGGTGGCACGGGATCACGATCGGCAGGGGGTTCCAGCGGAGCGCCTGGGCGGCGGCCCGGACCGCCCGGGGGCGGCCGACCTCGCGGGCCAGGCCGGCGTAGGACACGACGGCCCCGTAGGGGATCGCCGCCGTCGTCCGGAGCACGTCCCGGTGGAAGTCGCTCCGCACCAGGCGGAGGTCGAGCGGCCAGTCGAGCCGTGTCCGCCGCCCGTCCAGGTACTCGCGCAGCTCGCGGTAGAACGCCTCGGTCTCCCCGCCGTCTTCCACCGCCTCGACTCGAGGCAGGCCGTGGAGCCGCGAGGACTTGAGGCTGCGGCCCGCGTCCAGGTACTCGACGAGCAGGACGCCCTGCTCGGAGCGCGCGATCAGGACGGGGCCGATCGGAGAGGCGAACACCCGGTAGGCCACCAGCCGGCTCCGGAGATCGGCCAGGCGCGCCTCCAGCCGGTCGCGGGCGAGCGCGGCGTGCGGCGCGGCGAGCATGTGCCCGCGCATGGCGGCCACCTCGCCCTCGATCACCTGGTAGCGCTCGAACTCGCCACGGCAGGGCGCGCAGCGCCCCACGTGGGCCTGGACGCGCCGGGCCGCGGTGGCCTGTGCTTCGCCCGAGGCGGTCGCGACCAGGTCCCCTTCCAGCTCGACACAGACCGGCGACTTGGGGCTCACCGCGATGACTCCTTTGCGAACACGGCGTGCCCGTCGAGGGCGTGCCGGATCTTCTTCAGCGCCTGGAAGACGTGGGCCCGGGCGCTCTCCGCCGAGCACTCCAGGCTTTGCCCGATCGCCTCGTAGTCGAGGCCGTGGATCTTCCGCTGCAGGAAGGCGAGCCGCTGCTTGAGCGGCAGTCCAACCACGACGGCCTCGACGGCCGCCGCGACCTCGCAGCCGACCGCCGCGCCCTCCGGCCCCCCCGCCCCGTCGGTCTCCACGACGACCGCGCTCAGCGCCGCGTACGCCCGTCGGCGACGGCTCTGAGCCCGGAAGTGGTTGCGGGAGAGGTTGGTGGCGATGGCAAACAGCCAGGCCCGGGTATTCGCTTCTTTGGGGAGCGTCCGGTAGGCCCGGTACGCCCGCAGGAAGGTCTCCTGCGAGAGGTCGTCGGCGTCGCTCGTCCGCCCGATCGCCCGCACGAGATACCGGTAGATCTCCCCGTGATGCGCCGCCACCATGGTCTCGAACCCGGCGTCGTCCACTACCCTAAAAGACCCCGACCCGCGGCCGGCGTGAAATGGGCGTCATCCCAGGGGCGTCATCCCAGGAAGTGGAGCAGCTTGGCGGCCACCACCTGCGGTTGTTCCTCGGGCAGGAAGTGCCCGCAGGCCGGGATCCCCTCGCCCTGAACGTCGTCGGCGACCCCCCGCCACACGTCGAGGATCCCGCTGGCCTCGAGCCGCCCTTCGCTTCCCCACAGGACCAGGATGGGGGCTTTGATCTTCCGCGTCGCGTCGGCCCGATCGTGGGCCAGATCGGTGGTGCCCCCGGCCCGGTAATCTTCGAACCCGGCTCGGAGCGCCCCCGACTGGGAAAAGGCGTGGACGTAGACGGCGATGTCCTCCGGCGTGAAGGCCGCGGTCTGGTAGGCCCAGGCCCGAAAGAAGTAGCGGAGGTACCCCTCGACGTTGGCGCCGACGAGCAGCTCGGGCAGGTCCGGCACCATGTGGAAGAACCAGTGCCAGGAGGCCAGCGCGACATCCTTGTCCACGCGCTCGAAGACGATCCGGGTCGGGATGATGTCCAGCAGCACCAGCCGCTCGACCTCGTCCTCGAAGTCGAGCGCGTACCGGTGGGCCACGCGGGCGCCCCGATCGTGCCCGACCAGCCGGACGCGCGAGTACCCGAGGGCGCGCACCAGCTCGTGGATGTCGGCCGCCATCGTCCGCTTGTCGTAGCCGGCGGCCGGCTTGTCGCTGTCGCCGTACCCCCGCAGGTCCGGCGCGATCACCGTGTACCGGCGGGCCAGGACCGGGAGGAGCTTCCGCCACGCATACCAGGTCTGGGGCCACCCGTGGAGAAGGATGACGGGCGGACCCTCGCCGTCGGCGACGTAGTGCAGCCGGATGCCGTTGACGCGCGCCGTCCGGTGCTCCATCTCACCGGATTAGACACCGGAACGGCGCCGGCGTGAAAGAGGGGGGTGAGGTTGGCCGGGTTGACGCCCTCGGCTACGCGGCGAAGCGGCGGTCGGCGACCCCCGCCGAGACCGGCTGCGCCCCGGCCGCGACCGCCAGGATGTAGTCGGCGAAGCGGGCCGTCGGATCGAAGCCCAGGAGCGCGGGAGCGTCGGTGACGAAGTTGGAGGTGGCGTTGACGTCGTAGAAGTAGACCTGGCCGTCGGCCCGGCTGACGAGGTACTCGACCCCGCCGACGTCGATCCGCGCCGCCCGGGTCACGGCCCGCACCGCGTCGATGACGGCCGGTCCCGGCTCGTGGCGCTCGACCCGGAGCGCGAGGCGCGGCGCCTCGGCCGGGCACAGCTCCCAGTCGGCGGCCGCCGCGCGCGTACGGCTGGCCTCGCGGGCCACGGCCGCCGACAGACCCCGATCATCCGGCGGCCGGGGCGCGGCCGACGCGGCGGGCTCCCGGCAGATGTCGGCCGGGCACAGGTTGAAACTGGCCGCCGCCTCCCGGTAGATCTTGATCGCGTAGAGGTACTCGCCGCCCAGCACTTCGACTCGCACGATCCCGCCGTCGGCCGGCTCCAGGTACTCCTGGACGAGCGCGACGCCGTCGGGGCCGAACCCCAACGTCCCGGCGCCCGCCGCCTCCTCGAGGGCTTCGGGCGTGTCGAAGCGGACGATGCCGGCCCCGCTCCCACCGACGTTCGGCTTGAGAACCACCGGGAAGCGGAACCCCTCGGTCAGCTTGCTCACCCGGGCGGGGTCGTTCAAGACCGCGGTGCGAGGGTAGCGGAGGCCCAGGCGCTCGAAGAGGAGAGCCTGGTGAGCCTTCGAGGTCTCGACCCGATAGGCGGCCGCCGGGTTGATCACCGGGATCCCCAGCTCCTCCGCGTAGGCGAGGAACGCGTGGGCGAAGAAGAGGGCGGCCGCGTGGCCACGGGTATGGGACGAAGGGCTCACCCGATTGACGAGGACGGCGAAGCGCCGCGCGCGGTCGGCGGGGAGGAAGCCGTGGGCGGCGGGATCGAGCTTCTCGACGGGCACGCCTCGCTGGCCCAGCTCGGCCAGCAGGCGATTGGACCAGCTCGGGTGCTCGTCCAGGATGCCGACGGTCAGCGGCCGGGCCATGAGGGGCTCCTTTCGGGCTAATACTCTATTCTTGACCGAGTTAGCGGTATTTTAGCCAGGCGAGCTCGGGGATGTCAAGCCCCATGAGCGGTTAGATCGAGCCGGCCGAGACCGCCGCCCGGTCGAAGCGCGCCTCGGCGGGGTCGGCCCGGCCGATCTCGACCATCGTCGAGTGAAAGGCCGGCCCGCCGCCGAGGTCGGCGACCTTGTCGGAGGTGAGGACGTTCACGCCACGCCCGCCGGGCATGAACTTGTGCCACCAGACCCCCTCGATCACCACCTGCCCCGGCGGCGTGTCCTCGGACAGGACCGCGGTGAAAAGCGCGCGACCGCGGTCGTTCCGGACGGCGACCAGGTCGCCCGGCACGATGCCGCGCCGCGCCGCGTCGTCCGGGTGCACGGTCACGACCGCGCCCCCCTGACGTTTGCGAAGCAGCGCCGACTGGCTGAAGGAGGAGTTGAGGAAGAAGCGGTTCGGCGGAACGTGGCAGCGGAGCGGCCAGCGGGCGCCGATCGCGGCATCCTCGGCGCTCTCGGCCAGCGGCACGTAGACGGGGAGCGCGGGCAGCCCGGCCCGGGCCAGCGATTCCGAGTAGAACTCGACCTTGCCGGAGGGCGTCGGCGCCCCATCGGCGAAGGGCAGATACGGGCGGGGCACGCTGATCCGGACCGAGTGCTCCGTGCGCAGCCGCTCGTACGTGATGCCGGCCGCCGGGGCCCCGCTCGCGGCCAGGAATTCGTCGATCAGCTCGGGCGCGGGCTTGGCGTAATGGCCGCGGTCCCGGACGCCGAGGGCGCGCCCCAGCAGCCCGCAGACCTCCCAGTTCGACTTGGCCTCCCCCAGCGGCGCCAGCACCGGCTCGGCCAGCTGGAGGTAGAGGTGGCCGAACGAGCGGTAGAGGTCGGTGTGCTCCAGGCTGGTCGTGGCCGGGAGCAGGATATCCGCGTAGTCCGCGGTATCGGTCTGCATCTGCTCGTGGACCACGGTGAAGAGGTCCTCGCGGGCCAGCCCCTGGAGAACCCGCTCGGCCTGGGGACACACCGCGGCCGGGTTCGAGTTGTAGACGTAGAGCGCCTTCACCGGCGGCGCAAGCTCGGGGTCGGTCAGGGCCCGCCCGAGGTGGATCATGTTGATCGTCCGCGGCGGGGGATCCGGCAGGAGGTCCCGCCGCTCGAGCACGGTGTCGCCGGGCCCGAAGGCGCCCGAGCTGCCGAGGAGGGCACCGCCGGCCGGGTGCGCGTACGCTCCGGTCAGGGCCGGCAGGCAGGCGAGCGCCCGGCATGTCATGCCGCCGTTCTCGTGCCGCGAGAGGCCGATGCCGGCCCGGATGAACGTGGCCGGGGTGCTTCCGTAGCGGCGGGCCAACCGGAGGATGGCCTCCACCGGCAGCCCGGTGATCTCGGCCACGCGGGCCGGCGGATAGGCGCGGACGTGCTCGCGAAGCGCCGCGAATCCGGTGGTGGCGCGGGCGATGTAGGCGTGGTCGACGCGATCCTCGCCGACCAGGACGTGCATGAGTCCGAGGGCGAGCGCTCCATCGGTCCCCGACCGGATCATGAGGTGTTCGTCGGCCTGCTTGGCCGTCCGCGTCCGGTAGGGGTCGATGCAGACCACGTAGGCCCCGCGCGCCTTGGCGTGCTTGACGAGCGTCATCACGTTGATGTGGGTGTAGGCCGCATTGATGCCCCACAGGATCACCAGGTCGGCCCCCACCATCTGCTCGGCATCGTTCCCGGCGACGATGCCCACCGTCGCCTTCCAGCCGGCGTAGGCCGTCGAGACGCAGATGGTGCGGTCGAGCTGGCTCGCGCCGAGAGCGTGGAAGAGCGGGTGGCCGGCGTAGTACTGGATGCGGCCGAGCGTCCCCGCGTAGGAGAAGGGCAGGACCGCCTCCGGCCCCCACTGGGCGAGGACCCGCGTGAAGCGGTGGGCGATCTCCTCGATCGCCTCGCCCCACGAGATGCGCTCGAACTCACCGGTGCCCTTGGGGCCGACCCGCCGCATCGGATAGAGGACACGGAGCGGCGAGTAGACGCGCTCGGCGTAATCGTGGACCTTCCCGCAGATCACGCCCTGGGTGAAGGGGTGGGCGGGGTCCCCCACGACGTCCACCAGACGCCCGTCTTGCACCGTGACCGACAGGCTGCAGGCGGACGGGCAGTCGTGGGGACAGACGGAGAGATGGGTCTCCAGCTCGGCCATCGCGACGTTCAGCCTACCATGGCCCGCTGCCGTTCGGCGGGCCGCGGGCGGTAGAGGTGACAGGCCACCAGACGACCGCACTCGGGCAGGAGCCGGGGGGCCTCGTCGGCGCAGTGGGCCATGGCGGCCGGGCAGCGCGGATGGAAGGCGCAGCCGGGCGGCGGCGCGAGCGGGCTCGGGACCTCACCGGCCAGGATGATGTCCGGCCGCGCCTCGTCCGGGTGGGCCGGCAACGCCGCCGCGAACAGCGCCTGGGTGTAGGGGTGTTTGGCGTCGGTGGCCACGCGCTCCGTCTCGCCGAGCTCCACGATCTTCCCCAGGTACATGACGGCGATCGTGTGGCTCATGTGGACGACCGCCGCCAGGTCGTGGGCGATGAAGAGGTAGGCAAGTCCGAGCCGGGCCTGGAGATCCCGGAGCA
>DASYUM010000049.1:0-25424 GCA_036001225.1 Candidatus Methylomirabilota bacterium
TGGCGGGGTCGAACTGGGGCGGCGGGATCGTCGCCACCAGCGCCTCGAAGAGCGGCTCCAGGCTGCGCCCGGGCTCATCGAGCCGGGAGGTGGCGGTCCCCCGGCGCGCGTCCGTGTAGAGGACCGGGAAGTCGAGCTGCGCCTCGGCGGCGTCGAGGTCGATGAACAAGTCGTAGATCTCGTCGAGCACAGCGGCCGGCCGAGCGTCGGCCCGGTCGATCTTGTTGACGACCACGATCGGCGGCAGCCCCGCCTCCAGCGCCTTCTTCAGGACGAAGCGAGTCTGGGGCAGCGGCCCTTCGGCGGCGTCGACCAGCAGCAGCACCCCATCCACCAGGGTGAGCGTCCGCTCCACCTCGCCGCCGAAGTCGGCGTGGCCCGGCGTGTCCACGACGTTCAGCTTGACGCCGCGGTAGGTGATGGCGGTGTTCTTGGCCATGATGGTGATCCCCTTCTCGCGCTCGAGGTCGATGGAGTCGAGGACGCGTTCGGGGACCGATTCGTTGGCCCGGAAGATGCCGCTCTGCCAGAGCATGGCATCGACCAGGGTCGTCTTGCCGTGGTCCACGTGGGCGATGATCGCGAGGTTACGGAGATCGGTTCGGATTGCGGGTGCCATGAACCCTCAGTCTATCATCCCGATGGTAGAATGGGCCGCTCGTGCGAGGGGGGAAAGCATGCGCATGGTGGAATGGCTACTGACGTGGGCGATCGTGGCGGCGCTGCCGGCCGTGCCGGCGAGCGGGCAGGGGAAGCCGATGCATCCGTTCGCGGTGATCGTCATGGAGAAGGGCGGGGAGATCCGCATCGAGCTGTTCCCCGAGGACGCCCCCAAGACGGTGGCGAGCTTCGTGACGCTCGCCAAGAAGGGCTTCTACAACGGGCTCACCTTCCACCGGGTGGTCCCCGGCTTCATGGCCCAGACCGGCGATCCGAAGGGCGACGGCAGCGGCGGCCCCGGCTACACCCTGAAGGCGGAGTTCAACCCGCGCAAGCACATCCGCGGCACGGTGGCGATGGCGCGCCGGGCGGACCCTGATTCGGCGGGGAGCCAGTTCTACATCTGCTTTGCGCCGGCGCCCCATCTCGACGGCCAGTACACGGTCTTCGGGCAGGTGGTGAAGGGGATCGAGACCGTCGATCAGATCAAGATCGGCGACCGGATGAAGACGATCACGATCGAGGAGCCGCCCAAGCGATAACGGCCGGGCCAGCTGACCTCCGTGAGCTTCGACTGGTTGATCCGCGGGGCCGCCGTCATCGACGGCAGCGGCGCCCCGGCCCAGGCCGCCGACCTGGCCTTGCGCGGCGATCGCATCGCGGCCATCGCCCCCGGCCTCGCCGGCGAGGCGACCCGGGTCGTGGACGCCCCCGGGTGCTTCGTCACCCCGGGCTTCATCGACATGCACGCGCACTCCGACTTCTCCCTCCTCCAGGTCCCGTCGGCCGAATGCAAGCTGCGCCAGGGCGTCACCACCGAGGTCACCGGGATGTGCGGCTTCTCGCCGGCCCCGACGATACCGGGGGGCGGGCTCCTGCGGGAGGCCACCGAGTTCCTCGCGCCCGGCCTGCCGTGGGACTGGACGAGCTTCGGCTCCTGGCTCGATCGCCTGCGCGGGGCCGGGCTGTCGGCGAACGTCGTCCCGTTCGTGGGGCACGGGGCGCTCCGGACGGCCGCCATGGGGTTCGAGCGGCGCGCGCCGGGGGCCGACGAGGCGCGCCGGATGGCCGACCTCCTGCGGGAGAGCCTGGAGGCCGGGGCCTTCGGCGTTTCCACCGGCCTCATCTACGCGCCGGGGAGCTTCAGCGAGACGGAGGAGCTGGTCGCCCTGGCTCGCGTCCTCGCCGAGCGGCCGGGTCGGCTCTACTGCTCGCACATCCGCGGCGAGGGCCCGACCCTGGAGCAGGCCGTCGCGGAGGCGATCTCGATCGGCGAGCGGGCCGGGGTGCCGGTGCAGGTCTCGCACGTGAAGGCCTCGGGGCGGGCGAACTGGCCGCGCCTGGACGCGGCCCTCCGCCTCCTCGACACGGCCCGGGGGCGGGGCGTCAGCGTGACCGGGGACATGTACCCGTATACGGCCGGCTCGACCACGCTGGCGAGCCTGCTGCCCCCCTGGGCGCACGAGGGCGGGGCGACCGCGCTCCTCCGGCGTCTCGCCGACCCGGCGACCCGGCAGCGGATCGTCGTCGAGGGGCAGACGAGCGACGGCGAGTGGCGCGGCCCTAACGGCCCGACCGGGTGGGACGCCGTCATGATCGCGAGCTGTCCGCCGGCGCCCGAGACGGAGGGTCAGACGCTGGCCCAGCTGGCGGCGGCCCGGGAGCGGGAGCCGGCGGAGGTGATGCTCGACCTCCTGGTGGGAGCGGAGGGTCGAGTCGCCATGATCCATTTCCTCATGTGCGAGGCGAACGTCGTCCGGGTGCTCCAGCATCCCCAGGTGGCGATCGGCTCGGACAACCTCGGCCTCTGCGCCGGCCCCGAGGCGCACCACCTCGGCAAGCCCCACCCGCGCCAGCACGGCTGCTTCGCCCGGGTCCTCGGCACCTACACCCGCGAGGAGCGGCGCCTGACCTGGGAATCGGCGATCCACAAGATGACGGGCCTGGCCGCGACGATCCTCGGCCTGGGCGACCGGGGCGTCCTGCGCCCCGGGGCCGCCGCCGACGTCGTGGTCTTCGACCCCCAGACCGTCGCCGATCGGGCCAGCTATCAGGAGCCGCATCGCTACCCGGCCGGCTTCCGCTGGGTCTGGGTCAACGGGACCGCCGTCGTGGAAGACGGCCAGTTCTGCGTACGTCCCGCCGGCCGCGTCCTGGCCCCCTGAGAGATTCCTCGAAGGGTTCGCTCCCCCGTCCGACGCGCCCGGTCCGCGCGCGTCCGCACATGGCCGATGGCCCTCCGGGGTCTAGCAGAATCTTTGAGCATCATTGATCTTTCTGCTATATCGTGGATCTACTCGCATGGCCCATCGCCTGCTGACCGTCCAGGAAGCGGCCCGGCACCTTCGCCTCAACCCGCGCTCCGTCTACCTTCTCGCGCAGCGCGGCGCGATCCCGGCCACGCGGGTGACCGGCAAGTGGCTCTTCCCGGAGCACCTCCTCGACGAATGGCTCGAGGCGAGCGCGCGGCAGCGCGAGCGGGGGGCGCGCCCGGCGGCCCGCGCCGCCCACGCGGCGGCGCTCTTCGCCGCGGGCAGCGACGACCCCGCCCTCGAACTGCTCCTCGATGCCTTCAACGGGCCGGGACCCCCGGGGGCGGGCCCGCTGCTCTACACCGCTACGGTCGGCAGCACCGCCGGGCTCCACGCGGTCGGGGCGGGACGGGCGGACCTGGCGTGGGCACACCTGGTGGACCCGGACTCCGGCGAGTACAATCTGGCCCACGTGCCGCGCTACCTGACGGGACGGCCGGCGGTGGTGGTGAATCTCTTCCAGCGCGACCTCGGCCTCGTCGTCTGGAAGGGCAACCCGCGCAAGCTCGGCGGGCTCGGCGACCTCGGCCGGCGCGGACTCCGGTTCGTCAACCGCCAGCCGGGTTCCGGCACCCGGCACTTCGTCGAGTGCGGGCTGGCGCGGGTGGGGGTCGCGCCGACCGCGCTGGAGGGCTACCGCGACGAGGTCTCCACTCACTGGGCGGTGGGGCTCCGGATTCTGCGCGGCGAGGCCGACGTGGGCGTGGCCACGCGCTCGGTGGCCCAGGCGCTCTCCCTCGGGTTCGTGCCGCTCACGCGCGAGCGCTTCGACATGGTCATCCCCAAGGACGTCTTCTTCCGGCCGGCGGTCCAGACGCTGCTCGAGGCCGTCCGCGCGCCTCGCTTCCGCCGCCGGCTCGACGCGCTGGGCGGCTACGACGCGTCCGAGGCGGGGCGCGTCCGGGCCGAGACTCCGTGACCCGGCGGCGGCTCCTGAGCGGGCTGTGCGCGCTGGCCCTGGCCGGCTCGGCCTCGGCGGCCGAGCCGCCCGCGCTCACCGTCTTCGCCGCCTCCGACCTCGCCTTCGCCTTCCGTGAGATGGGGCCCCGCGTCGAGGCCAGCCTCGGCGCCCGGGTGATGACGGTCTTCGGGTCAACCGGGAACCTGGCCCGGCAAATCGAGCACGGTGCGCCGGCCGACGTGTTCTTCGCGGCCGACCGTCAGTTCGTCGAGCGGCTGACCGCGCTCGGGATCCTCATCCCCGAGACCCGCGCGCTCTACGCGCGGGGCCGACTGGTCCTGGCCGGTGCGAAGGGCGCCGGAACCCGGCTCACCGCGCTGCGGGACCTCCTGGCCCCGGGGATCCGGCACGTCGCCATCGCGAATCCGCTCCACGCGCCCTACGGGCGCGCCGCCGAAGAGGCGCTGCGCCGGGCTGGCGTGTGGGACCCCGTCCAGCCCAAGCTGGTCTACGCCGAGGGCATCCAGCACGCCCTCCAGCTCGTCCAATCGGGGGCCGCCGAGGCGGGGCTCCTCGCCCTGTCGGTCGCCATCGCCGGCGAGGTGGAGTGGACGCCGATCGACTCCGCCCTGCACGGCCCGATCGACCAGGCGGCGGCCGTGGTCCGCCGGAGCCCCCGGCCCGAGTTGGGGCTGGCCCTCATCCACTTCGTCAGCGGTCCCGAGGGTCGCCTGATCATGAAGCGCTACGGGTTTCTCCTCCCGGGCGAGTTCTGAGCCGATCGTGGACCTGTTTCCGGTCTGGCTCTCCCTGCGGGTCTCGCTCACGGCGACGGCGCTCACCGTCGTGGCCGGACTCCCGCTGGCCTGGCTCCTCGCCCGCCGACGCTTCCCGGGTCGGGACGCGCTGGGTGCGCTGGTCGTGATCCCGCTGGTGCTCCCGCCCACCGTCCTCGGCTACTACCTCCTCGTCGTCATCGGCAGCCGCGGGCCGGTCGGCCGCGTGCTCGCGGCGTTCGGGCTGGAGTTGGCCTTCACCTGGCGGGCCGCCGTTCTCGCCGCCGCCGTCGGCTCGATCGCGTTGCTCGTCAAGGCCGCCCAGGCCGGCTTCGAGTCGGTGGATTCGCGCCTCGAACAGGCGGCCCGGACACTGGGCCGCTCGGAGTGGAGCGTGTTCTGGAGCGTCACGCTGCCGCTGGCCTGGCGGGCGGTGCTGGCCGGCACCATCCTCGCCTTCTGTCGCGCCATGGGCGAGTTCGGCATCACGCTGATGGTCGCGGGGAGCATCCCCGGCCGGACGCAGACCCTGCCCCTGGCGATCTACGACCATGTCCAGGCCAACCAGATGGCCGACGCCAATGTGCTGGCCCTCATCTCGGTCGGGCTCGTCGTCGGGTTGCTGCTCGGACTGAGCCGCGTGGCCCGGCTCCGGTTCTGAACGGGAGCGACGATTGCTGGCCGTCGCCATCACCAAGCGCCTGCCCGGCTTCACCCTCGACGTGAGCTGGGAGGCCGACGACCCGGTGGTCGCGCTGTTCGGGCCGTCGGGAGCGGGCAAGAGCCTGACGCTCCACTGCCTGGCCGGACTCGTACGCCCCGACGGCGGGCGCATCGTGGTGAACGGACGCGTCTTCGACGACGTCGCGGCGGGGCTCCATCTGCGTCCTCAGGCGCGCCGGCTCGGTTACGTCTTTCAAGGCTACGCGCTCTTCCCCCATCTCACCGTCGCCGACAACGTCGGCTTCGGCCTCCACGGGCGGTCGCGCGCGGTGCGGCGGCGGCGCACCGCCGAGGTGCTCGAGCGGCTGGGGCTGGCTGAGGTCGCCTCTCGCTACCCGCGCGAGCTGTCCGGAGGTCAGCAGCAGCGGGTCGCGCTCGGCCGCGCCCTCGCCCCCGACCCCGAGCTGCTGCTGCTCGACGAGCCGTTCTCGGCCCTCGACGTCCCCCTCCGGCGGCAGCTCCGGGAAGAGTTGGGCCGGCTGATCCGCGAGTGGGGGAAGACCGTAGTGCTGGTGACCCATGATCTGGCCGAGGCCTACCAGCTCGGCGAGCGCCTGGTCGTCTACGACGCGGGGCGCGTCGTGCAGGCGGCGCCGAAGGACGAGCTCCTGCTCCGGCCGGCCTCGGAGAGCGTGGCCCGGCTGATCGGGATGCGGAACGTCCTGCGGGGGAGGATCGTCAAGGCGAGCCCGGACCGGATCGAGATCGTCTGGCGCGGCCAGACCGTGGAGGCGGTGAACTCGCTGGCCCGACCCTACCTGGCGCCGCCCGGGACGCCGGTCGCGTTCGTCGTCCGGCCCGAGTACATCCGGCTGATCCGCAAGGACCGAGCCGGCCCCGACCCGGCGCACCACATGAACCTGCTGCGGGGGACCGTGGTTGACGAGATCGATCAGGGGACGGCCTGGACGCTCCTCTTCCGGCTCGATGCTCCCGGGGAGCCGAGCCAGGGGGGCTACGACCTCGAGGTCGAGATCCCCAAGCTCGTCTACGAGATGCTGGACGTGGCGCGCGACCGGGGATGGGACGTGTCGATGCACCGGGGGGCCCTCCAGGTCCTGCCCGGCGGCTGAGGGCCCGGCTCGCCTGGCTTGACAGCCGCGACTCCCCTTTGGTACAAGGGGAAGAGCGCGAGAGGCCAACCCCGGGGGTCTGGGAAGAGGGCCGAGTGCGTCGAGTGCCTGAGGGAGAAGAGAGGCCAGCGGCCGGTGGGGCGCTGGCCGTTTTTGTTTTCGACCGCCAAGGAGGGGATCATGCCCGATCGTGAGGTCCTCATCCAGCGACTGACGGAGGGCAGCGAAGAGTTCCGCCGCCTGCGCACCGAACATCAGGGCTACGAGCGGGAACTCGGCGACCTCCAGGCCCGGCCGTTTCTGACGACCGAGCAGCAGTGGCGGGTGAGTGAGCTGAAGAAGTTGAAGCTCATGACCAAAGACCGCATGGAGGCGCTGATCCGGGAGAGCTCGGCCCAGACGCCCGCCTAGCGGTCCTCGTCCATGGCCCGCAGCCCCCAGGGAGGCGGCGCCGCGCCGCCCCCCTCCCCCGGGGCTCGGTCGCGGGTCTCCCCGCCGCGTCGAGAGCGTTCCGCGCGCCCGCCTGCCCCGGCCCCGGCCGGCCTGACCCATCTCGACTCCGAAGGCCACGCGCGCATGGTCGACGTCACCGCGAAGGCGGAAACCGCCCGCCAGGCCCGGGCCCGGGTGACGCTGCGCATGCGACCGGCCACGCTCGCCGCGATCCGGGCCGGCCGGGTCGCCAAGGGCGACGTGCTCGCGGTCGCCCGGCTGGCCGGGATCATGGCCGCCAAGCGGACGGCTGAGCTCATCCCGCTCTGCCACCCGCTCCGCCTCACCGGCATCGACGTGGGGTTCGTGCTGGACCGTGCCCGCTCGGCCGTGCACGTGGAGACGGCGGTGCGGACCGTGGACAAGACCGGCGTGGAGATGGAAGCCCTCACCGCGGCCGCCGGGGCCGGGCTCGCGATCTACGACATGGTCAAGGCGATCGATCGCGGTCTCGTCCTGACCGACCTCTGCCTGCTCGAGAAGACCGGCGGCCGGAGCGGCCACTGGGTCCGGCGGCGCCGGGGCCGAGGCCGACCATGAGACGCGACGGGCCAACGGAAAGAATCGGCGATCCAGGGGGGGATGGGTGGGACTCCCCCCCGGCTGATCCTTGAAGACCGCGCTCATCTACTCCGATGTGTGGGCCCGGTTCGACTACGGGCCGGGCCATCCCCTGCGCATGGAGCGGCTCGGCCTGACCTTCGCGCTCATGGAGGCGTTTGGGCTGACGACGCTCCCGGAGACGCGCGTCGTCGCCCCGACCTCGGCGCCGGACCCCGTGCTCCTCGGCTTCCACACCGCCGAGTACCTCGAGGCCTTGCGGGCGGCGAGCGCCGGCCAGAACGTGCCCAGGCTCTACTGCTACGGCCTGGGGCCCGGCGACAACCCGATCTGGCCGGGGATGTACGAGGCCTCGGCGCTGGCCTGCGGGGCCTCGATCCAGGCCGCCGAGCTGGTAGCGACCGGTGAGGTCGAGCGCGCGTTCGCCTTCACCGGCGGCCTGCATCACGCCATGCCGGACCGCGCCTCGGGGTTCTGTTACCTGAACGACGCCGTCCTCGCCATCCAGGCCCTGCGGGCCCGCGGCCGGCGGGTCTGCTACGTCGACATCGACGCCCATCATGGCGACGGCGTCCAGTACGCGTTCTACGATACCCCCGACGTCCTGACCATCTCGACCCACGAACGGGGCGACCGGCTCTTTCCCGGGACGGGATTCGTGGAAGAGATCGGGACCGGCGCCGGGCGTGGCTACGCCGTGAACCTCCCCCTCCAGCCGTACACCGATGACGGGGTCTACCTCGCGGTCTTCGACGCCGTGGTGCCGCCGATCGTCCGGGCCTTCCGGCCCGACGTCGTGGTGGCCCAACTCGGCATCGACAGCCACCGGACCGACCCGCTCACTCACCTGGCGCTCAGCGTGGACGGGTTCGCCGAGGCCGTGCGACGGATCCTCGGCTTCGCCCCGCGCCTCGTCGCGCTGGGCGGCGGCGGCTACGACCTCGGGAACGTGGCCCGAGCCTGGACCATCGCCTGGGCGCTGATGAACGGCGTGACGTTGCCCGACCGTCTGCCGGAGGCCTTCCTGGCCCGCGCCCGCCGGCACCTCGCCGGCCGGACCGACCTTTGGGACCGGCCGGAGCCGCTCCCGCCCGAGGTGGTCCACACCGCCCGCGAGTACGCGCAGCGGCAGGTCGCGGCGCTCGAGCGGCTGGTCTTCCCGATCCTGGGCGTCTCGGCGCATTGAGCGCCGTCGGGTCGTGTGCTAGCCTCGGTTGAATATGCCTGACGTGCGGCCGCTCGACCCCCGGGGGCGCCTCGTCACGGTGGAGGGCGTCGAAGGGGCAGGGAAGTCCACGCAGGTCGCCCGGCTGGCGGCCTGGCTGGCGGAGTGCGGCCTGCGCGTGGTCACGACCTCGGAGCCGGACGGCTCGCCGCTGGGCGTCTGGGTCCGCCGCGTCCTGGCCGAGCCCGCGGCGCTCGACCCGCTCAGCGAGTGCTTCCTGTTCGCGACCGCCCGCGCCGAGCACGTCCGACGGGTGATCCGCCCGGCGCTCGACGGCGGGTCCCTCGTCGTCTGCGACCGCTTCACGGACTCGACGGTGGCCTACCAGGGGTACGGGCGTGGTGTGCCGCTCGAGGTGATCGCCGAGCTGAACCGGCTCGCGACCGATGGCCTGGCGCCTGATCTGACGCTCGTCCTCGACCTGGACGTGGGCGAGGGCCTGCGCCGCGTCCGGGGGCGGCGCGATGCCGAGCCGGGCC
The DNA here is from genome assembly GCA_036001225.1 of Candidatus Methylomirabilota bacterium. Classification (GTDB taxonomy): domain Bacteria; phylum Methylomirabilota; class Methylomirabilia; order Rokubacteriales; family DASRDR01; genus DASYUM01. Next base: position 9,203 of record DASYUM010000049.1, read on the forward strand.
CGGATCCCTTCGAGCGGCTCGGGCTCGAGTTCCACGAGCGCGTGCGGAAGGGCTACCGAACCCTCCACGAGCGGGAGCCGGGGCGGATCGCGATGGTCGATGCCGGCCGATCGGAGGCCGCGGTGGCGGCGGCGATCCGGGCGCTGGTGGCGGCGCGCTTCGGTCTGGAGGAGCCCGCGTGAGTGGCGCGCCCCTGTGGGCGGCGGTCGTCGGCCAGGGGCCGGCGGTGACCCTGCTCCAGCGCGCGGTCGCGGCCGATCGGGTCGCCCACGCCTACGCGTTCGTGGGCCCGGCCGGCGTGGGGCGTCGCCTCACCGCGCTCGCGTTCGCCCAGGCCGGTCTCTGCCGGCGTCGCGGTTGCGGCGCCTGCCCGGCCTGCCGGCGGGTCGCAGCCGCCCAGCATCCGGACCTGCTGCTCCTGGCGCCGACGCCCCCGAAGGAAAACCCGCGCGGGACCCCGAGCCTGCGCATCGAGCAGATCCGCGAGCTGGAGCATTGGGCCGCGCTGGCCCCGCTCGAGGGACAACGCAAGGTCTTCGTCCTCGACGACGCGGACCGGCTGACCGTGCAGGCGGCCGAGGCCCTGCTCAAGACGCTGGAGGAGCCGCCGCCTCGCACGCTGCTCATCCTCATCGTCGCCAATCCCCGGGCCTTGCCCCCCACGGTCCTCTCGCGCTGCCAGATCGTGCGGTTCCGGCCGCTGGCCGCCGCCGAGGTGGCGGCCGTCCTCACCGCCCGCGGCGCGGCTGCCGAGACCGCCGCTGCCGTCGCCCGGCTGGCCCGTGGCCGGCCGGGGCTGGCCCTCGGCACGGATCTGGACGCGCTCCGCGGCCGGCGGGCGGTGGCCCTCGACCTGCTGGCCCTGCCGCCGTCTGCGCTGGCCGGCCGGCTGGATGCCGGCGCCCTCGATCGGGCCAGCGTGGCCGGCTGCCTCGAGACCTACTGGCTCTGGTATCGGGACGCGCTCTGTCTGGTGGCCGGGGCGGACCCGGCGCTGCTGGTCAACGACGACCGGCAGGCCGAACTGGGCGAGCTGGCCGGCCGGGTCCCCTTGCCGGCGCTGGCGGAGGCGATGCGGGCGATCAAGGAAGCCTGGCTGGCCCTCGATACCAACGTGAGTCCGCGGCTCTGCCTGGAGCGTGCACTGCTGGCGTTGGCCCCAGGAGCGGCGTGAGCCTCGGGCCGATGAGCGGAGATGGGAGCGCGCGACCATGACGACGGAACCATTGGACGGACTCGGGCCGGAGCCGCCGGCGCCCGCGCAGTTGATAGGCGTGCGGCTGCGGGATGCGGCCCGGGCCGATGACTACCTGACCGAGGCGGCGGGCCTTCACGTGGGCGACCTGGTCACGGTGGAGGTTCCCAACGGTTACGCCGTCGGCGAGATCCGGCGTCCGGCGCGGGCGGTGCCGGAGTCCAAGCGCGAGCGGACCTTCCCTCGGGTGGTCCGGCTCGCCACGCCCGACGAGGGCGCCGAGTACCGGCGCCGGCGCGAGCGCGAGAAGAGCGCGATGGCGACCGTTCAGATCCGGGCCAAGAGCCACGCCCTGGCGATGAAGATCGTGGACGTCGAGCTGGCCCCCGATGGCCGGCGGGTGACCGTGCTCTTCGCGGCCGAGGGGCGGGTGGACTTCCGGGAGCTGGTCAAGGAGCTGGCCCGCGAGTTCCGGGCCCGGATCGAGATGCGGCAGATCGGCGCCCGCGACGTGACGCGGGTCCAGGACGGGATCGGCCCCTGCGGCCGCCAGCTCTGCTGCTCGAGCTGGCTCAGGAAGTTCGACCCGATCTCGGTCCGGATGGCCAAGACGCAGGACATGCCGCTCACCGATAGTCGCCTCCTCGGCAACTGCGGGCGGTTGAAGTGCTGCCTGCTCTACGAGTTCTCGACCTACGAGGTGCTCCGGGCGCGGCTGCCGCGGGTCGGATCCGCCTGTCAGGCCGAGTGCGGGGGCGGCGGCTGCATGGAGGGGCGGGTCAAGTCGGTCAAGGTCCTGAAGGAGACCGTGCTGGTCGGCTTCGCCGACGGTACCGAGGCCGAGGTGCCCCTCGATCAGCTCACCTGGGAAGGCCGACCCCACGTGACCCCGCTCGAGTAGGTCCGGCGCCCGCCCGGAGCCCGCCGCCATGTCGGTCCCGAGTCCCCCGCGGCGCGTCTTCTACCTGACGACGCCGATCTACTACGTCAACGCGACGCCCCACCTCGGCCACGCCTACACGACCATCGTGGCCGACGCGATGTGCCGCTACCGGCGGCTGGCCGGCGACGAGGTGTTCCTCCTGACCGGCACCGACGAGCACGGCGAGCGGATCGCCCAGGTGGCGGCCCAGGCCGGCGAGACGCCCCAGGCCTACGCCGACCGGATCGCCGCGGCGTTTCGCGCCCAGTGGGACGCGCTGGGCATCAGATATGACGACTTCATCCGGACGACGGAGGCGCGCCACCGGGTCGTCGTCCAGCAGGTCCTCCAGCGGATCCACGCTGCCGGCGAGATCTACTTCGGCGAGTACGGCGGCCAGTACTGCTACGGCTGCGAGCGGTTCTACACCGAGAAGGAGCTGGTGGACGGACGCTGCCCCCAGCACGACACGGTGCCGACCTTCATCAAGGAGCCCAACTACTTCTTCCGGATGAGCCGCTACCAGGAGTGGCTCATCCGCCACATCGAGGACCAGCCCGACTTCATCCGGCCCGAGCGCTATCGGAACGAAGTGCTGGGCTTCCTCCGCGAGCCGCTCCAGGACCTCGCCATCAGCCGGCCGAAGGCGCGGGTGCCGTGGGGAATCCCGCTCCCGTTCGACGACCGGTTCGTCACCTACGTCTGGTTCGACGCGCTGCTGAACTACGTGTCCGCGCTCGGCTGGCCGGACGGGCCGCGCTTCCGGACCTTCTGGCCGCACGCTCAGCATCTGATCGGCAAGGACATCCTCAAACCCCACGCCGTCTACTGGCCGCCGATGCTGAAGGCGGCCGGGATCCCCGTCTACCGGCACCTGAACGTCCACGGCTACTGGACGCTGGCCGGCGGGAAGATGTCGAAGAGCGTGGGGAACGTGGTGGAGGCCCTGAAGCTGGCCGAGACCTACGGGCGCGACGCCTTCCGCTATTTCGTGCTGCGCGAGATGCCGTTCGGGCTCGACGCCAACTTCTCCGAGGATGCCCTCGTCGACCGCCTCAACGCCGATCTGGCCAACGACCTCGGCAACTTCGTGAGCCGCGCCGTCGCCATGCTGACGACCTTCGCCGGGGGCGTGGTGCCGGCGCCCGGGCCCCTCGGACCGGCCGAGTCGGAGGTCCGCGCCGACCTCGGGCGCGCGCGCGAAGCCGTCCAGGCCGCGATGGAGGAGTTCGCCTTCCATCGGGCCCTGGCGGCGATCTGGGAGTGGATCGGCGCCCTCAACCGCTACGTGGACTCCCAGGCCCCGTGGGCGCTGGCCAAGGACCCGAGCCAGGAGGAACGGCTCCGCACCGTGCTCTACTCGCTGGCGGAGGCGCTCCGCATCCTTGGCATCCTGCTCGTCCCGTTCCTGCCCGAGTCGGCCGCCGCCATTCGCCGCCAGCTCGGCCTCGGTGGGGAGCCGCGCCTCGCCGACGCCGAGACCTGGGGCCGCATGGTCTCCGGCTCCCGCATCGCCAAGGCAGCCCCGCTCTTCCCGCGGGTCGTGGCGGCCAAGGACGCCGCCGCGGCGCCCGACGCCGCGAAGGCCGACGTCGCGCGCCCGCGCGTGAGCATCGAGGAGTTCCGCCGTCTCGACCTGCGGGTGGCCGAGGTTCTGGAGGCGGAGCCGGTCCCGAAGTCCAAGAAGCTGCTCAAGCTGACGGTGAAGCTCGGCGACGAGACCCGGACGGTGGTGGCCGGGATCGCCGAGCACTACCGGCCGCAGGAGCTGCGGGGGCGGAAGGTCGTGGTGGTGGCGAACCTCGAGCCGGCGGCGCTGATGGGGGTCGAGTCGAACGGCATGGTCCTGGCCGGCTCCCACGGCGAGACGCTCGCCCTGCTCACGCTGGACCGCGATCTCCCGCCTGGCGCCCGAATCACGTAGGAAGGTTGCGGCTGGCAGGAATGCGCGCCACAGGACGTCGCGGGGCTGGGGTCCCGCCGTCCGAGGCGCGCGAACCCAAAGAGGTCGCCCGCCCGCCCGACCCCTTCGTCCGCCAGCGCAGCGCGACGTGGCTGGACGGGACGCTGTGGCGGCACATCGTCACCCGGTGGGCGATCTCGATCGCGTCGCTGATCGGCGGGCTGGCCGCGCTCTTCGTCTTCCGCCGCGGCGTGCCCCACGTCGGGTGGATCGTGGGGTACATCGTGGTCCTCTGGCTCCTGTTCGCCGTTCTGACCCAGGTGCGGGCGCGCCTGTTGGCCGGCGGGCGCCGCCTGGTGCTGGTCGCCGGCGACTACACGATCCAGACCCTCTACCACGGCCTGCTGCTCTTCGTTCTCCCCGGGTACCTGGCCAGCACGACCTTCGACGGCGTGACGCTGCCCTTCTTTCTCGTCCTCGCCGGCGCCGCGCTGATCACGACCATCGATCCCTGGTTCCGGGCCCTCGTCCACCCCTTCCCGCCGGTCGCCCGCGGGTTCTTCGCCTTCGCCCTCTTCGCCGGCCTGAACGTGGCGCTGCCCCTGGTCGGCGTGCCGCCGGCGGCGGCCCTGCTCGGGAGCGCGGCCCTGGCCGGCCTGGCGCTGATGCCGGCGTTCGTGGAGCGGGCGGGCTCGTGGTGGCGGGCGGCCGGGCTGGCGGGGTTGACGGCGGCCGGTGCGGCGGCGCTGGTGTGGGTGGCCCGGCCGGCGATCCCGCCGGCGCCCCTCCAGCTCGCCCGCTCGACGGTGGCCCGCGCCGTGGTGGACCTGGAGCCGGTGGACGTCCTCGGCGCGAGGGTGCCGGCGAGGACGCTGGCCGAGTGGGGCGCGCTGGTCGCCTACACGCCGGTCGTCGCCCCCGCCGGCCTCCGGCAACCGATTCTTCACCGCTGGCGCCACGACGGCCGCGTGGTGACGACGGTCCGTCTGCCCACGCCGGTGGTGGGCGGGCGGGCCGCGGGCTTCCGCACCTATTCCCGGAAGGCCGACTTCCCGGCCGATGCCCGGGGGCGGTGGTCGGTGGATGTCGTCACCGCTTCCGGCCAGCTGATCGGACGCGTCCGCTTCACGGTCGTACCCTAGCGTGCTCTTCGACACCCACGCCCATCTCCACGACGGTGAGTTCGAGTCGGATCGGACCGAGGTGCTGGCCCGCGCTCGGACGGCCGGGGTCGGTCGCTTCCTCGCGGTCGGGACCGACCCCGAGGCGTCGGCGGCCGCGGTCGCGCTGGCCGGGGCCCAGCCCGACGTCTACGCGGCGGTGGGGATCCATCCGCACGACGCGGCCGCCGCCGACGACGCCGCGCTCGCTCGCATCGCCGCGCTGGCCCAGGCCCCCAAGGTCGTCGCGGTGGGCGAGATCGGGCTCGACTACTACCGGGACCTTTCCCCGCGGCCGGCCCAGGCCCGGGCCCTCCGCGCCCAGCTCGTCCTGGCTCGCGAGCTCGGCAAGCCCGTCCTCCTTCACTGCCGGGAGGCGCACGCCGACCTGCTGGCGGCCGTGGCGGCCGAGGGTGACGCCGAGATCGGCGGGATCATGCACTGCTTCTCGGGGGACGTCGCGGTGGCGCGACAGTGCCTCGACCTCGGTCTGCTCATCTCGGTGGCCGGCCCGGTCACGTATCCCAACGCGCGGCGTCTGGCCGAGGTCGTCCGGAGCCTCGGCCTCGACCGGCTCGTGCTGGAGACCGATTGTCCGTATCTGCCGCCCCAGCCCTGGCGCGGGAAGCGGAACGAGCCGGCCTACCTGCCGGTAACCGCCGCGCGGGTCGCCGAGCTGATCGGCGCCCCGCCGGCGATCGTGGCCCAGCGGACCACGGCCAACGCGTGCGCGCTGCTGAGGATCCCGGCGCCTCTCGCCGCCTGAGGCTCTGGCGGCGGGAGCTCCGCCGCGCCGTCGGGGGCGCGCTGAACATCCTGACCGCGCGGCTGCTGAACCTTCGGCGCCGCGGGCCGTCCCCCCCGGCCCTCTCGTTCGAGGCCTATCGGGCCCTGGCGGCGCCGACCGCCCTCGACACGGCCCGCCTGCTCGCCGGTCGCGCCAATGCCGAACGGGCCCGGCTGCTGGAGGCGGCGCTCCGCGCGCGCGGCGCGCCGGTGACGCGGCGCGCTTACCGGACCGTCGAGGGCGCGGGGGTCAACCTGTTCGTCGACGTCGGCGCCGGCTCGCGCGTGCTGCTCCTGGCCGGGCACCACGACGCGGTCCCCGGCAGTCCCGGGGCCAATGACAACGCCGCGGCGGTGGGCATCCTGGTCGGCCTCTGGCAGCGCCTGGCCGCCGATCCGCCGCGCCAGCTGACCGTCCGCCTGGCCTTCTTCGGCGACGAAGAGCGCGGCATGTTGGGCTCGCGCGTGTATGCCCGGAGCGCGGCCCTCGACGAGCTGGTCGGCGTGGTGAGCCTCGAGCTGTGCGGGATCGGGGACAGCCTGGCCCTGTGGGACGTGACCCCGGGGGTCGCCGGCACGCCGCTCGTCCGGGGGTGGGTGGCCACGGCCGAGGCACTCGGCTATCGCCGGGACGAGAGCTATCACTTGACCGAGCCGGTGCCGTTCTTCGGGAGCGATCACCGCCCCCTCGTTGACCGCGGCGTCCCCGGCGTCGGGCTCACCGTGGTGCCGACCGCGGCGGCCGAGGCGCTGCGGGCGTTCATCTACGGCGGCGTGCGGGGAATCCTGGTCGCGCCGGCGCGACGCCCGGCGCCCTTCACGACGTATCACACGGCCGACGACGCGCCGGAGACGCTGGAGCCGGCCGCGCTGTCCCGGGTGGAGACGCTCCTGGCGGCGTTCTGTCGCGAGCTCGAGGCCCGTTAGATTCTCGGGGGGGTCTCGGAACCCCCCCCGATGCCCCCCCAGGGATTGCGCCGGCAAAAGCCGGCGCTCGGAGCGGAACACCGACCCTTGGCGGTTGGGCAGCGTTAGATTGTCGGAGGGGGCCTCGACGGCCCCCTCCGAGGCCTCCCCCAGGAAAATTGCGGCGGCGAAGCCGCCGCTCGGAACGGGTCAGCATGCGCTCGGCGATTCGGCTTCACGCTACGCGTGATTGGGCCGAAGGCCCCCCTAGGGCGGGTCGGGGTCGAGGCGGGCGAGGAGCCGGCGGCTTTCGGCGACCGCGGCCTGGGGGACCAGGATCCGCACCTCGCCCTGGTCGCCGACCGTGAACGGGTGGACGGACTGGGCGACGTGGGTACGCAGGAGGACCTGGATGCCGTACGCCTCGAGCAGGCTCCTGACGACGAGCGCCTCCGCCTGGTCACGCGCGCGCGTCACCTCCTCGAACTCGACCGGGCCGGGCTCGGGGGAGGGCCGGCGGAACGGGATCACGCGCCCACTCATGGCCTCATGCTAGCAGGACCGGCAAGCCCGGGCAACGCGGCGGCTCGCGACGCCGCGGCGGCTCGCGTAGGATAGGGCGCCATGGACACGCTCCGGGTCGGCGTCCTGGGCGCCGGCGCCATCGCCTGCGAGATCCACCTGCCGATTCTCCGCCGTCTCGCCGCCGTCGAGGTCGTCGGGGTGGCCGACCCGCGGCCGACCGGCCGCGAGGCCGCCCGGGTCTTCGGCCTGCCGGTCTTCGAGAGCGCGGAGGTGCTGCTCGACACCGCGCGCCCCGACTGCGTCTTCGTGCTCACGCCCAAGGAGACCCATCCCGGGCTCGCCCAGGCTTGCCTGGCCCGCGGGCTCGACGTCTTCTGCGAGAAGCCGCTGGCGATGCGCCTGGCCGACGCCGAGGCGACGGTCGCCGCGGCGGCGCGGGCCGGCCGGCTCCTGATGGTGGGCTTCAACCGGCGCTTCGCCCCCGTCTACGAGCGCGCCCACGCCGCCTTCCGCCAGCGGCAGCTCGATGTCTGCCTGGCGATGAAGAACCGCCCGGGGACCGAGTACCGGGCCAGCCTCGAAAATGCCATTCACATGGTGGATCTCCTGCGCTGGTTCTGCGGCGAGGCGGTCCACGTCACGGCCGAGACCCAGCACCAGGGGGATCCCTACGTGGAGACCTCGCTGGTCGGGACGATCCGCTTCGCGTCGGGCGCGCTCGGCTGCCTCGTTGCCAATCGAAGTACCTCGCACTGGGTGGAGCGGCTGGAGTGCTACGGGAGCGGCTGGTCGGCCGTCGTCGGCAGCCCGGACTGGGTTCGCATCGGCCACGACGGCGTGGAAGAGCTGACGGAAATGACCCCGCAGGCCATGGGCTGGGCCGCGGTCGCCGACAAGATGGGCTTCCGCCAGGAGGTCGAGCACTTCCTGGCCTGCGTGCGCGACCGGAGCGAGCCGCGGACCTCGGGCCCGGCGGTCCTCGGCACCCACCGGCTGATGCACGACCTGCTGGTCGCGGCGGGCCTGCCGGGTCTCGACGTCTGACGCTAGTCGGTGACGGGCGCGACTCCGAGCCGGTGGCGGCGAGCCAGCGCCTGGTAGACCTGCGGGTTCACCTGCACCCACCGCTCGGCGGCCGTTCCGGCCAGCGGCCCCTTGATCCCGGCCGGGACGCCGGCGACCAGGACGCCACCGGGTACCTGCGTTCCGGGCGGCACCACGGCGCCGGCCGCCACCAGGCTTCGCGCCCCGATCCGGGCGCCGTCGAGGACGACGGCGCCGTTGCCGATGAGGCACTCCTCCTCCAGCACCGCCGCGTGGATGACGCAGCCGTGGGCCACCGTCACGCCGGGTCCGATCTCGGCCCCGCCGGTCGGGGTCGTGTGAACGACGGCGCCGTCCTGGACGTTGGCGCCGGCCCGCACGACGATGGGCGAAAAGTCGCCGCGCAGCACCGCGCCGTACCAGACGGAGGCGGCCGCCTCGACGGTGACGTCGCCGACCAGGGTGGCGGTGGGGGCGATGAACGCCTCGGGGTGGACGCGGGGGCGGCGGCCTTCGAAGCTGTAGAGGAGCATGGTGCCTCCGGGGTCTGGGGCTAGGGGGAGGCGAGGTCGCAAGCCGCCGGGAGCCCGCCGAGGCTGGTCGCCGCGCGCACGGCGCGAACCACCGCCTCGGCGACACAGTCGGCCGCGGCCAGGCCGAGGGCGTCCCGCGAGCCAGCGGCGGCGCCGGTCGAGAGGCAGAAGAGCGTGTCGCCGTCGAGCGTCGTGTGGGGCGGCGACAGGACGGCGGCCAGCCCCAGGTGGGCGAGGCCGGCCAGCCGCGTGGCCTCGGCCTTGGTGAGCCGGGCGTCGGTCGCGACCGCGCCGATCGTGGTGGCCGTGCCGCGGAGCCCGCTGAGGGTGGCGCCGGCGCGCAGGGCCCGGGCCGAATCCACCAGGCGGCGGCCGTCGGGGGCGTCGCGGGCGCCGGCGATGAGCGCCCCGGTCGCCGGATCGCGAACGTCGCCCACCGCGTTCACCGCCACCACGGCGCCGACGGTGGCGCCCCCGACCCGCCGGCTCGCGGTGCCGAGCCCGCCCATCGTCGCCCGCGCGAGCCCGAAGACCTTGCCGACCGAGGCCCCGGTCCCGGCGCCGACCGACCCTTCGGTTACCGGTCCCGCCGTCGCCGCCGCGGCCGCCCGCCGCCCCATCGCGCGGTCCGGGCGTGCCCGAGGATCACCCAGCCCCAGGTCGTAGAGGATCGCCCCCGCGACCAGGGGAACGACACCGCGGGGCGTGACGAAGCCCACACCCTGGGTCTCCAGGTGGGCCATGACGCCGAAGACGGCCTCGAGGCCGAAGGCGCTCCCGCCGGCGAGGACGACGCCGTGGATCTGCTCCACCAGATGGCGCGGGTCGAGCAATTCGAGGCCGGCCACCCCCGCGGCCCAGCCGCGGACCTCGACGCCGGCGACGGCGCCACCGGGACAGAGGATCGCGGTGCACCCGGTGAGGCCGGCGGAGTCGGTCGCGTGGCCGACGAGCAGGCCGGGGACGTCGGTGATGCCGCCGGCCGTCACGCGACCGGCGCTGCGCGGGGCGGGCGCGGGATCCGGCGCACCTGCTCGGCGGGGACGCGCCCGAGAGCCACCTCGCCGGCGACTTCCAGGCTGCGCTCCACCAGGGCGCGCACGAAGGGGATGCGGTGCGCGGGCCGGGCGGGGTCGGCGAGGGCGCGCGCGGCGGCGACGGCGAGCCGCGCCGCGGCCGCGCGACCGGTCTCGAGAAGGATCCACGCCTGCTCTTCGAGCCGCCGCTGCCAGCGCTGACGGGCCTCGGGCCCGAACTGCGCCTCGATGACGCCCTCGATGACCGCGGCTCGTCGTTCGGCCTTCACCTGATCGCTGACGACCAGGCGGCTTTCCTTCGCCTGGAGCAGTTCGAGGGCCTCGGCCTGGACGGCCGGCGGATCGAGGAACCAGCCGGCCAGCTCGGGCAGGGCGAGCAGCTCCGCCGAGCGCTCCAGGAGCGACGGGTCGTCGGCGACGCTCCGAGCGGGGATGTGGTCGTAGACCGGCGGCGTGGCCTCCACCGGCGGCGGAAGCGTCGAGCGCCAGCGGGCGAGGTTCCCCGGGAGCGGCGTCCCCGCGGCCTCGAGGCGCCCGGCGGCCTCGGCGAGGAGATGGAGCGCCCACCCCGGCGGCAGGCCGACCCAGGGCAGCGCGCTCTCCCCGCGGATGGCCCGCAACCGCTCCTCGAGCCGCTTCTTCGCGATGGGGCCGGCCGCGAAGTCGAGGAGGCCCACCGTGTCGTTGACGATCGCGGAGAGGAGGGTCCGCTCGCCGAGGGGCCCTTCCAGGACGACCCAACAGCCGCGGGAGCCGGTGCCGTCGAGGGCCGAGGCCCACGCCTCGCGGGGCACGGGCGCGGCAGGGGCCGGCCGGGCCGGCGCGGGGCCGGCGGGCGGCGTGACCCCAGCCTGGCGGAGCCGGTAGAGGGCCCGGCGGATCGCCGTGCGGACGGCTTTGCTCGACGCCTGTGGCTCCGCCGCCGCCAGGGCGGCGGCCGACGCCGCGTCCGGCAGGGTGGCGAGGGCGTGGGCGGCGGCGATGGCCCAGTCGGGCCGAGCGGCGAGACAGCGGCGGAGGAGGGGGAGCGCCGTGAGCCCATGCTGGCGGGCCAGCAGCCGGAGGGCGTCGGCGAGCTCCGCGCTCGGAATGGTGGTGAGCGCGGCGGCCAGCGCCTCGTCGCCGGGGTCCTCGCCGACGAGGGCCTCGAGAAGCGCGGCTACCATTCGGTGAGCAGGCGCAACCCGGGCTGCCAGGCCGCCGGCGCGTCGGCCGGGCGGAGGTACACGCGCTTCATGTACTGGAGCGCGCTCGCGTAGCCTTCGAACCGGGCGGCGAGGGCGGCGAACAGCCGGGCGTCCGGCTTGAGGGCCGAGCGCTCGAAGTCGGCGACGACCTGGTAGGCGCGCCGGCCCTCCCGCACGTAGAAGCCTGTACTGGCGCGCCGCTCCACGTGCTCGCGGAAGAGGCCAGTCATGAACAGCGTGTAGTCGCCGATGTGCTGGCGGACCTCGCGCTCGCGGAAGGGGTCGAAGCCAGGGTCGTCGAACGTCCAGACGCGCTCGCCCTCGAGAAGCATCTCCACGACCGTCTCCAGCCGCTGGCCAGCGGCGCCCCGGAGTGCATAGAGCTGGTCGGTGCGCGCGAAGCGCGCCAGCAGGCTGGCCAGGTAGTCGGCGACCGGCTCGCCGCTCATCCACAGATCCTCGAGGCTCCGTCGTACCAGGCGGTCGAAGAACCGCTTGAGGCTGGGGGCGACCGGCGATTCCGCCATCGCTGGCCTCTCACTATACCGCAGCCGGTGGGGGGCGCCAAGGTTCGGCGAATTTCCTTGGGGTCGCCGCGCGGCGCTCCGTAGAATCGGCGGCGGGGAGGTGCCCATGACGATGATCCAGCAGGAGCTGAAGGCGCCGACACCCGAGGAGGAGCTCGACGAGCTCTACGAGGAGGAGCCCCGGCGCCGGCCGTGGGGTGCCATCCTGAGCGTCGTGCTCGCCCTCGCCGTGATCTTCGTCGGCTATCAGTGGCAGCAGGCCGCCGGCCGCGAGCACACCCTCCGCTCCCAGGTCCACGCGCTGCGGGCGGACGGCGAGACCCTTCGCTTGCGCGCCGACGAGGCTCAGCGTGAGGTCGATGCCCTCCAGAAGAAAGTGGCCGCGCTCGGCGCCGAGAGAAGCGCGCTGGTCGAGCGGGTGGTGGCCCTCGAGCGGGCGGCCCAGGAGCGGGCGGTGGCGGTCCGGGCCGCCGAGCAGCGCAGCGCGGCCGCGCGCGAGAAGGCCCGCGCGACGCCTGTCAGCGCGAAGAGAGCTCGCTAGTTTCTCGGGGGGGCCTCGACGGTCCCTCTCCGAGGCCTCCCCCAGGAAAGGCGCGCCGCAGGACGTCGCGGGGCTGGGGCCCCGCCGTCCGAGGTGCGCGAACCCAAAGATCGCGGCGGCAAAAGCCGCCGCTCGGATCACATCGTCGAAGGAGGCTAGGAGCGGCGGGCGGCGTCGGCCGGCTCGGCGCCGCGGGCGAGTGCCGCGTCCAGCGCCGCGAGGAGCCGCGCGTTCTGGGCCGCCGTCCCGATGCTGATCCGAAGGTGCCCGGGCAGCCCGACGGCGACCCCGTCTCGCACCAGCACCCCCCGGGCCCGCAGCGCCGCCGCCACCGGTCCCGACTCGCGCCCGAGCCGGACGAGCAGGAAATTCGCGTCGGTCGGCACGTAGGCGAGCCCCCGCGCCTCGAACGCCGCATACAGCGACCGCTTCTCCGCCCACACCAGCCGGCGGGTGGCCTCCCGGTGCGCCGCGTCCCGAATGGCGGCCGCCGCCCCGACCTGAGCGAGCCGCCCGACGTTGAAGGGCTCCCGTACGCGGTCGAGCGCATCGATCACGCCCGGCATCGCGATCGCGTACCCGACCCGGAGGCCGGCCAGCCCGACGATCTTGGAGAACGTGCGGAGCAGGACGAGGCCGTCGGGTCGCGTGACGAGGGTGGCCAGCCCGTCGGCGGCGGCCGCGGGGTCCTCGACGAAGTCGATGTACGCCTCGTCGAGCAGGAGCAGCACGTCGGCCGGGCAGCGGGCGGCGAAGCGTTCCCACGCCGGCCGGGGCAGCGCCACCCCGGTCGGATTGTGCGGGCTGGCGAGGCAGACGAGCTTCGTGCGAGGCGTGATGCGGGCCAGGACGTCGTCGAGGTCGATGCGGTAGTCGCGAAGCGGGCTCCCGACTACGGTGGCACCGGCCAGGAGCGCGGTCGTGGTGTAGGGCTCGAAGGCCGGGTCGGGCACGACGACCTCATCGCCCGGTTCCAGGAGCGCGCGGGCGACGATGGTGAGGATTTCGTCGCCCCCGTTGCCGAACAGGAGCTGGGCCGGACTCACGCCGAGGACGGCGGCCACCGCTTCCTGCAACGCCGGCGCGCGGCCGTCAGGATAGAGGTGCAGGCGCGCCAGCTCGGCGCGGATCGCCTCCAGCGCCAGCGGCGATGGTCCCAGCGGGTTCTCGTTCGCGGAGAGCCGGACGACGGGGCCGCCGACCTCGGCCTCCAGCGCGGCCAGCGGTGGCGGAGTCACGTAGGGCTCGAGGCGGGCGACGATCGCGCGCCACCGGGGCGGCATGGCGGTCGGAGTGTACGGGCCGGTCCCCACACTGTCAAGGCGCGATGGGGCGGCGCGATGGGGCGGCCCGCTCGCCCCGGCCGCGCGAGTGGAGTACCATCCTGTCCGATGCCGGCCCCCCCCATCGAGGTGCGCGAGCTCAGCAAGGGCTGGCCGACCCGCGACGGCGTGGTGGCCGCGCTGGAGCGGGTCTCGCTCGCGGTGGCCCCCCAGGAATTCCTCACCGTCCTGGGTCCCTCCGGCTGCGGGAAATCCACGCTGCTCATGATCATCGGCGGCCTGGTCCGCCCCGACGTCGGGGAGGTCCGCATCGCCGGCCGCCGGTGGGACCGGCCGGACCCTCGCCAGGTCGCGATGGTGTTCCAGGACCCCGGCCTCTTCCCGTGGCGGACCGCGCTGGAGAACGTGGAGTTCGGCCTCGAGCTCCAGGGGGTGGCGGCCGGCCACCGGCGCGAGATCGCGCGCGGACTCCTGGAGCCGGTCGGCCTCCGCGGCTTCGAGAACCGCTACCCGCGCGAGCTGTCGGGCGGGATGAAGCAGCGGGTGGCCATTGCCCGGGCGCTCGCCCTCGATTCGCCGATCCTGCTCATGGACGAGCCCTTCGGCGCCCTCGACGAGCAGACACGGCTGCTGATGGGCGAGTGGCTCCTGGGCATCTGGGCCAAGACGCGCAAGACCGTCGTCTTCGTCACCCACAGCCTCCAGGAAGCGATCATGCTCTCCCAGCGCATCGTCGTCATGACCGCGCGGCCAGGGCGTCTGAAGCGCAGCTTCGAGGTCGCCCTCCCGGCTCCCCGCGACCTCACCGCGCCGGCGGCCACCGCCCTCCGGGCGGCGCTGTGGGAGGAGATCCGGGAGGAGTCGCTGCGGGCGATGGAGGCCGAACCGTGAAGGTCCTCGCGGCCCGCGCCGCCCTCCTCGCCGGGCTGCTCGGCGCCTGGGAGGCGTGGGCCCGCCAGCAGAATCCGCTCCTCTTCATTCCACCCTCCCGGGTGCTGCCCGCCTTCGGCCGCCTCGTCCGGCTGGAGTCCTATCCCAACCTCCCCGAGCATCTGGGCCTCACGGTGGCCGAGGTGCTCGTGGCGTACGCGCTCGCCGTCGCGCTCGGGATCGGCCTCGGCTTCCTCCTGGGCTTGCCTCGCCACGTGGGCGAGATCTACGAGCCGATCCTGGCCGCGCTCTACGCGGTCCCGAGCGTGGTGTGGTATCCGTCGCTGATGCTGTTCTTCGGGCTCGGCCCCGCCTCCAAGATCGCCTTCGGCGTCTTGCTGGGCTTCTTTCCGGTGGTCCTGGCCGTGCTGGCCGGCATCCGGTCGATGGATCGCCATCTCCTGACGGTGGCCCGGGCGCTGGGAGCGGGACCCGGCGCCTGCTTCTTCAAGGTGATGCTGCCGGCGATGACGGGCACGCTGCTGGCCGGGCTCCGGGCCGGGCTCGCGCTGAGCGTGGTCGGCGTGATCGTCGGCGAGGTTCTCGGCGCCCGGGGGGGCCTCGGCTACCTCATCAACCACGCCTACGGATTCCTGCGGACCCCGGACTACGCGGCGCTGGCCATCCTGGCGCTCGGCCTGGTGGTCGTGGTGGACGGCCTCGCCGCGCTGGTCGAGACCCGGGCCCGCCGGTGGGTCGCCCGTTGACGGCGCGCGCGCGGCGGCTCGTCCGGCTCGCGTCGATCGCGGCGCTGGTCGGGCTCTGGGAGAGCGCGGTGCGGCTCGGCTGGGTGGATCCGCTGTTCGTGCCGGCGCCGTCGGCAGTGGTCCGGGCCCTCGGCGCGATCGGGCCCGAGGCCGTGCGCCTTCTCGGCGAGACGCTGGGCAAGGCGCTTCTCGCCTACGCCCTCGCGGTGACGCTCGGCGTCGGGGCCGGGCTCCTCATCGGCGCCGTGCGCTATCTCTACGACGTGCTGAACCCGTTCCTCGTCGCACTCTACGCGCTTCCGAAAATCCTCGTCCTCCCCTGGATCCTCCTGGTCTTCGGGCTCGGCGTCACCCCGGCGGTGGTGTACGGCGTTCTGCAGGGGTTCTTCCCGGTCTGCCTGCTGGTGGTCGGCGGCGTCCGCGACGTCGAGCGGCATCCGATCGTGGTGGCGCGCTCGATGGGGGCCACCACGTGGCAGATCTACCGGAAGGTGATCCTGCCCGCCGTGCTGCCGGCCGTCCTGGCCGGAATGCGCCTCGGCATCGTCTACTGCCTGCTCGGCGTGCTCGTCGTCGAGATGTTCGGCGGGATCCGGGGGATGGGCTTCCTGCTCACCATGATGGCCAACGCCTTCCGGGCCGCCGAGCTCTTCGCGGCGACCGCGCTGGTCTCCCTGCTCTCGGTCGGCATCGTCCTCGGTCTCGAGAGCCTGGACCGACGCCTCGGCCACTGGCGCTGACCGCGGCCCGGCGGCCTCCCGGGGAGGGACATCGGGGAGCCTTCCGAGACCCCGAAACGCTAGGAGCGTGTCGGATAACCGCGCGCAACGGGAAGCCCAACCGCGCGCGTTCGGTGGTCCACGCCGAGCGGCGGCTGTTGCCGCCGCAATTTTCTCCTGGGGGAGGCCTCGGAGGGGGCCGTCGCGGCCCCTCCGAAGAACCAGCAGCGTGTCGGACGCGCGCGGCGCGACGCCGAACCGCCAAGCGGTCGGTGTTCCGCTCCGAGCGCCGGCTTTGCCGGCGGCCCACCCACCCA
>DASYUM010000050.1:0-10083 GCA_036001225.1 Candidatus Methylomirabilota bacterium
AGCGGGGGCGCCAGCACACCGTTGACGACCGCCGACCAGAACAGCATGGCCACCGCGTCGAATCCGGCGAAGTCCAGGGTCAGCCCGAGCAGCATGGCCACCGCGACCACGGCGTAGAAGCGGCTGGCCGAGCGGGGCCGATCCTCCAGTGACCCGCGCCAGGCCTCGGCCTCGGCCACGGCATAGGCGCAGGCCCCGGCCAGGATCGGAATGCTCAGGATGCCCGTCCCGATCAGGCCCAGGGTGAACAGCCAGTAGGCGCCATCGCCGGCCAGCGGCCGGAGCGCTTCCGCCGCCTGGCGCGCGGTGGCGATCCGGGTCTCGCCGTGGGCGTGAAGCGTGGCGGCGGTGGTGAGGATGATGAAGTACATGACGAAGTTCGAGAAGAACATCCCGGCCAGGACGTCGGTCCGGGCCCGGCGCAGCTCGGCGTCGGTCGCGCCTTTCCGCTGGCTGACCGTGCGCCGGCCGTGGGCCCGCTCCTCCTCCACCTCTTGCGAGGCCTGCCAGAAGAAGAGGTAGGGCGAGATGGTGGTGCCGAGGATGGCGACCAGCGTGGCCAGGTAGTCCGGGGACCATTCCATCCGGGGCACCAGGGTCGCGCGCAGCACCGCCCCCCAGTCGGGGTGCGCGAGGAACGCGGCCGCCACGTACGCGAACAGGACGAGGGTCAGCCACTTGAAGATGCGGGCGATCGTCCGGTAGGAGGACCAGAACAGGAGCGAGACGATCAGCCCGGCATAGAGCGGGGTCCAGATCTTGGAATCCACGCCGGTGACCAGCTCGGTGGCCTCGGCCATCCCGCCGAGGTCGGCGCCGATGTTGATGATGTTGGCGACCGCGAGCAGGGCACAGGCGCCCCAGAGCACCCAGCGGGGGTAGTGGTGGCGGACCACCCCGGCCAACCCCCGGCCGGTCACCATCCCCAGCCGCGCGCACATGAGCTGGACGGCCGCCATCAACGGGAAGGAGAAGAGCGCCGTCCACAGGGGAGCGTACCCGAAGGCCGCGCCTCCCACCGAGTAGGTCGAGATGCCGGAGGGGTCGTCGTCGGCGGCCCCCGTGATCAGACCGGGGCCGAGGTCGGCGAAGAAGCGCCGCACCGGATGAGTGACCGGTTGCCCCCGCGCGCGCTGGCCTACGCGCGTCCGACCGCCGCCCATGTCCCGCGCTCGACGGCGCCGCGGCGGGCCGCGGCGTCAGAAGGGCAGGAGCCCGCCGTCGGGCCCGAAGGCGAGCGGCGCCGGCTCGCCGAGCGGCGTGAGGTCCTCGCGCGTGGCCAGCTCGGGCAGCAAGGCGTCCGACACCTCCACCTCGGCCAGCCGGAGCGTGTTCTGGATCCGGACCACGCGCGCGTCCTCGATCCGCGGGAGCCCGAGGCAGGCCAGTGCGACCGCGATCGCATCCCGGGCGGTGTCGCACACCGCCGGCAGCTTGGGTCCGCCCGGCGAGCAGGCGGTCAGCGCGTTGACGTAGGTCGGCTCCCAGTCGATCTTGTCGGCCAGCCGGCGGGTCGTGAAGTCGGCCAGCCCGATCCCGCTGGCGTTCCCGTAGCTGTTGGGCGTGAGGTCGCAGGCCACGATGAAGGTGATCCGGGGCGACGTGAAGGGCCGCTCGAAGAACGTGGCGTGGCGGCCGATGACGTTGGTGTCCATCCCGGTCCCCGAGACGTCCTTGCCCATCTCGTCCACGATCAGGAGGTCGATCGGGTCGAAGGGGAGCCTCGCCATCCAGGCCTTGGCCTGCCGGAGCAGCGCGCGCTCGCCGGCCTCGAGGTCGGCCGGGAGGAACGCCCGGACCAGGGCGGTCTCGTCGTAGCCGTTCTCGACCACGCCGAGGCCGAAGGCGATGCGGGCCGTGCGCAGCATCTCGCGGCCGAGCGCGGTGATCATGGTCTCGTAGCCGAGCCGGATGTTGGCCCGATGGGCCTGGACGGCGCCCCGGTGCTTGCCGAGGCCGATGGTCATCATCTTCAGGAGCCCGGAACCGAGCTCGCCGGTGAAGCCGGTGTGGGGCTTGACCCGGTTCAGCACCCCGACCCAGTCGGCCTCGGCCGCGTAGCGGTCCATCCAGATCGGGAGCCCCTGCACCTCGCCGACCTGGACCACGTCCATCGTGGCCCGGATCGGGCACCCCATGGCGGCCTCGGTCACCCCGTAGTGCTCGAGCACCGCCCGCTGCCCGTCAGCCGTCCCCCCGCCGTGACTCCCCATGGCCGGGATGATGAACGGGCGCGCGCCGAGCGCCTGGAGGTGATCCACGGTCGCCCGGACGATGACATCGAGGTTGACGATGCCGCGGCTGCCCACGGTGAGCGCGACCGTCTGCCCGGCCTGGACCGGGAGCGCGACGGCCCCCAGCGCCTCGCGGACGCCGGCCGCCACGTCGGCCAGCATGGGCCCGCCGAACTGCTGTTTGACGCGGACCATGCGGGGGAAGTGGGACGCCCGGGGGACTCCGGTGAGCTTCATCGGTTTCGGTCCTCCCGAATCAGGTCGGCGGCCTTCGAGCGGTGGACCCGTTGGCGCCGGCGAACCGCGCGCGCACGATTTGCGGCCTCACGTCGGATAGCCGGTTTCTCGCGTCGGCCGGCAGGGACGCCCGGCCGGTCATCACGGCCTGAGCCCGCCCGGTCTGGCCGTCGGCGCGGGAAGCCGCGCGAGCTCCGTCTGGCTGCAGTGGCCATACCCATCATCGTAGGCGGTTGAATCGGATGAGGTCAACGGCCGCCAGGCACAGGGAACGGGCCACTGGTGGGGTATCATCGATGGGACTACACCAGTCCCACTTACCGAGGAGGATCGGATGCCGACCCCGTCCACGCCGCGCACGGTGGGCGAGCTGCGCGCTGCCGGCTACCGGCCGAAGACCGTGCGCGAAGAGATCCACGCCAACCTCGTCCGCAAGCTGGAGGCCGGGGAGCCGCTCTTCCCCGGCATCGTCGGCTACGAGGAGAGCGTCATCCCCGAGCTGACCCACGCGCTCCTGGCCGGCCAGCACGTGATCGTCCTCGGCGAGCGCGGCCAGGCCAAGTCGCGCCTGATCCGAGCCATGATCGGCCTCCTGGACCCCGAGGTCCCGGTCGTGGCCGGGAGCGAGCTGAACGACGATCCCCTCGCCCCGGTCAGCCCCGCCGCCCGCCGGCGGCTCGCCGAGGAGGGTGACGCCCTCGCGGTCGAGTGGCTGCCACGGGAGCGGCGCTACGGGGAGAAGCTGGCCACGCCCGACGTGGCGATGGCCGACCTGATCGGCGACGTGGATCCCATCCGGGTCGCCGAGGGGCGCTATCTGGCCGACGAGCTGACCATCCACTACGGCCTCATCCCCCGCACCAACCGCGGCATCTTCTGCGTCAACGAGCTGCCCGACCTGGCCGAGCGGATCCAGGTCGGGCTCTTCAACCTGATGGAGGAGCGGGACGTCCAGATCAAGGGCTACCGCATCCGGCTGCCGCTCGACCTCGTCGTCTTCGCCACCGCCAACCCCGAGGACTACACCAACCGCGGCCGCATCATCACCCCGCTCAAGGATCGCTTCGGCGCCCAGATCCGCACCCACTACCCGCGGAGCGCCGCCGACGAGCTGGCCATCGTCGAGCAGGAGCGCACCCGCTTCGGCGGCGCCGAGCAGCGGGTGGTGATGCCCGATTACATGGCCGAGATCGTGGCCGAGATCAGCGCGCTGGCCCGCAAGAGCGGCGAGATCAACCAGCGCTCGGGCGTCAGCGTGCGGGTCAGCATCGCCAATGCCGAGACCCTCCGCAGCGCCGCCCTCCGGCGGGCGCTCCGGCTGGGCGAGAAGACGGCCGCGCCCCGGATCACCGACCTTCCGGCGATCGTGGCCTCGATGCGCGGGAAGATCGAGCTGGAGTCGGTGGAGGAAGGGCGCGAGGACGCCGTCGTCGAAGAGCTGACCAAGCGGGCGGTGGCGGCCGTCTTCGCCCGCCGCCTCCCCGCCGCCGACCTCCCGGGTCTGGTCGGCGCGTTCGAGGACGGGTTGAGCGTGACGACGGGCTCGGCGGTGCCGGCTGCCGAGTACGTGCGCCTCCGGGACACCGTGAAGGGCCTGCGGGCGGCAGCCGAGCGGCTGGCCGGCGGCGGCTCGCCGGCCGAGACGGCGGCGGCTGTCGAGTTCGTGCTGGAAGGGCTCCACCTCCACCGCCGGCTGAACCGGGAGCGCGTCGGCGGCGGCTACGCCTACCGGCGGGCCACCGGGCGCGAGGCCGATGAGACGGGCGGGCGGCCGCGCCGGGAGCGCCGGCGCGAGGAATGAGCGTGACCCTCCACTTCCGCTATAGCCGCTGGGACGGAAGCCAGGAGCCCTTCGCGCCCGATGCCGAGGAGCTGCTGGACGCGCTGGCCGAGGGCCTCTTCGAGCACGGCGACCTCGCCCGTGCCCTCCAGGACCTCTTCCGCCGCGGCGTCCGCGGCCGTCAGGGGCAGCGCCTGCCTGGCCTCCAGGACCTCCTGCGCCAGCTCCGCGGGCAGCGACAGCAGCGGCTGGACCGTTACGACCTCGACTCGGTGCTGGAGGACCTCCGCCGGCGGCTCGACCGGGTCGTGGAGCTGGAGTGGGCGGGCGTGGAACGCGCCGCCGCTCAGCCCGAGCTGCGCGAGCGGGTCGAGACGGCGCGGCGCACGCTGGAGACGCTCCCCCGCAGCCTCGGCGGCGCGATCCGGACGCTCGGCCAGCACGACTTCCTCGACCCCATGGCCCGGCAGGAGTTCCAGGCGCTCCTCGACCTGCTCCGCGGCCAGATGGCAGGCCAGGTGTCGCGCGAGGTCGCCGACTCGCTCCGCGGCATGACCGCCGGCCAGCAGCAGGAGATGCGGGAGATGCTCCGCGCCCTCAACCGGATGCTCCGCGAGCGGCTCCGCGGCGGCAGTCCCGACTTCGCGGGCTTCATGCAGCGCTTCGGCCACTTCTTCGGCCCCAACCCGCCGCAAAGCCTGGACGAGCTGCTCGAGCGGATGCAGCAGCAGATGGCGCGCATGCAGTCGCTCATGGCCGGCCTCTCTCCGGAGCAGCGGGAATCGCTGATGCAAGCCCTCACCGACGCCCTCGACCCGGAGACGATCCGGGAAATGGCGGAGCTGGGCTCGCTCATGGAAGCGCTGGCGCCGCCGTCGGACCTCGCCCAGCGCTACCGCTTCCGCGGGGACGAGGCGATGGCCCTCGACGAGGCGATGCGGATGATGGGCGAGCTGCAAGAGCTGGACGCCCTCGAGCAGGCCCTGCAGCAAGCCGAGCGGCACGGCGACCTCGACCGCCTCGATCCCGAGCGTGTCCGGGATCTCCTCGGCCCCGACGCGGAGCGGGCCCTCCGGGACCTCCGGAATGTCGCCGAGAAGCTGGTCGAGCACGGGTACGCGCGGCAGCACGGGGAGCGGTGGGAGCTGACCCCGCGCACCATCCGCCGTCTCGGCGAGAAGGCGCTGGCCGAGGTCTTCGGCCGACTGGGCCGGGGACGCCTCGGCGGCCACCGGATCGTGACCGCCGGCGGCGGCGGCGAGCCGACCGGCGACACCAAGCCGTTCGAGCCCGGCGATCCCTTCGACCTGAACCTCATGCGCTCGCTCCTGAACGCCCTCGCCCGCCGGGGGCCCGGCACACCGGTCCGCTTCGCGCTCGCGGACTTCGAGATCGACCGCATGGAGGCCACGGTGAGCGCGGCCACCGCCCTCCTCCTCGATCAGTCCAGCTCGATGTTCCATCAGGGCCGCTGGCCGGCGGCCAAGAAGGTCGCCCTCGCGCTGCAGGCGCTCATCCACGGCCAGTTCCCCCGTGACCGGCTGTTCGTCATCGGCTTCTCGGACTACGCCGCGGAGATCGAGCCGGCCGAGCTGCCGGCCGCCGAGCCCAACATGTGGCGCCAGGGCACCAACATGCACCACGCCCTCATGCTGGCCCGCCGGCGCCTGGCCCGCGACCCGGCCGGCACCCGGCAGATCATCATGGTGACCGACGGCGACCCGACCGCGCACCTGGAGGAGGGCGAGGCGTTCTTCAGCTACCCGCCCACGCGGCGCACCCTCCTCGAGACGCTTCGCGAGGTCCGGCGCTGCACGGGGGCCGGCATCCTGATCAACACGTTCATGCTGGACCGGACGCCGTACCTCGTGCAGTTCGTGGAGTACGTGACGCGGGTGAACCGCGGCCGCGCGTTCTACGCCGAGACCGACCGCCTAGGCGACTACGTCCTGGTGGACTACGTGGCCAACCGTCGGCGGAAGATCTAGGTGAGGTTCGCTCCCGGGCTCGCCCTCCTCGGGCTCCTGGCCCTCGGCTGTCGCAGCACGCCGCCACCCCCGGCGGCGGCCTCCGCGCCGCCCGACCTGATCGCGCTCACCCGGTTCTTCGCCAGCCGGGAGGCGAACTGGGGCTACCGCGTCTCGCCCGACGGCACCCGGCTCGCCTGGATCACCTCCCACCGCGGACGCACCACGATCTTCTTCAAGGAGCTGGCGAGCGAGGCGGTCGGGATCATCGACACCCATACGCCCCGGAACGTGTTCGGCTTCGCGTGGGCCCAGGACAGCCGGCGCGTCCTCTACTTGCACGACCGCGACGGTGACGAGAACTTCCACGTCTACCTCGCGTCCACCGAGCAGCCGGATGCCCCGCCGGTCGACCTCACGCCGTGGGACGGCACGCGCTCGTGGGTCCACCGCGTCATTCGCGCCGATCCCGACCACGTCATCGTCGCCTCGAACCGGCGGGATCGCTCCGTCTTCGACCTCTACCGGGTGAACATCGGCAGCCGGGAGGCGATGCTCATCGCCGAGAATCCCGGGGACGTGGTCGACTGGATGACCGACTGGGACGGGCGTCCCCGGGCGCGGCTCCGCCACGCCGGGCCCGACGCCCGCCAGCTCGAGGTCTGGCGCGGCGGCGGCTGGGCCGGGCTCCAGGCGTTCGACCTCGAGGAGTTCGACGTCGGCTTGCTGGGCGTCACCCCCGACGACCGCGGGCTCTGGCTCCTCTCCAGCCGGGGTCGCGATCGCCGCTCGCTCCTGCGGGTCGAGATCGAGACCGGCGCCGAGACCCTCGTCCACGAGCACCCCCGCGTCGACGTCGAATGGATCCGGCTCAGCGAGCGGACGCGCGCGCCCCTCGCCGCCTACGCCGCTCCCGATTACCCCGCCACGCACGTCTTCGATCCGGTCCTGGCCGCCGACCTCCGGCGGCTCCGGCGCGCGACGACGACGGGCCTCCGCATCCTCAGCCTGGACGACGAGGAGCGGCGGGCCACGGTGGAGGTCTTCACCGACAAAGGCTACGAGTTCTACCTGCTCGAGCGAGGCGCCGAGCCGCGGCAGCTCGGCCGCTCGCACACGATGGCCTTCGCCCACGCGCTGGCGACGGTGGAGCCCATCGTGGTCACCAGCCGGGACGGCCTCCGGCTACATGGCTACCTGACGCGGCCGTCCGGCTTCGCCGCACCGGGCCCGCTGGTGCTCCTGGTCCACGGTGGCCACTGGGTGCGCGACCACTGGGGCTACGACCGCCTCGTCCAGTTCCTCGCCAACCGCGGCTACGCCGTGCTGCAGGTCAACTACCGCGGCTCGACCGGCTACGGGCGCGCCTTCGCGGAGCTGGCGGTCGGGGAGTACGCCGGCAAGATGCACGACGACCTGATCGACGCCGTGCGGTGGGCGGTGGCGCGGGGCATCGCCGACCCCGCCCGGGTGGCCATCTACGGCGGCAGCTACGGCGGCTACGCCGCCCTGGTCGGGATGACCTTCACGCCCGAGGTCTTCACCTGCGGGGTGGACGTGGTCGGGATCTCCAATCTGCTGACCTTCTTCGAGAGCATCCCGCCCTACTGGAAGCTCAGCTACGCGCCGCGCTTCCTGAAGTACGTGGGCGATCCGAGCCGCCCCGAGGGCCGCGAGCGGCTGCTCGCCAAGTCCCCGCTGCTGCGGGCCGGCGACGTCCGGCGGCCGATCCTCATCATCCACGGCGCCAACGACGCCCGCGTCAGCGTGCGGGAATCCGAGCAGATGGTGGCCGCGCTCCAGGCCGCCGGCAAAGACGTGCGCTACGTCAGCTTCCCCGACGAGGGCCACCGGCGGGATTACGGGAACTGGCGGAACGCCGTCCGCCACCACGCCGAGGTCGAGCGCTTCCTCGCCGCCTGCCTCGGCGGCCGCCGCTCGACGGGTCCCTAGCCCTTCACGGCTGCGCGAGCGGACGCAGGCTCGCCAGATAGCGGGCGAGGATCTCGATCTCCGCATCGGTGAGGAGCTGGGCCGCCGCGGTCATCGTGCCGTCGAGGTTGCCCCGGGTCTGGGCCTTGAAGCCACGCAGCTGCTTCAGCAGGTACTCGTAGGAGAGACCGGCGATGCGCGGCGCGTATCGCGTCCCCGCCAACTCGGGAGCGTGGCAGGACTCGCAGTGATGGAGCTGGCTGAGGCGGCGGCCGGCCGCCGCCTGGTCGCCGGCGGTCGAGGCTTCCAGCCGCGGCTTCGGCTCCACGGCCGCGTAGAAGGCGGCCAGGTTCGCCATGTCGGCGTCGCTCAAGCTGGCGGCGAAGGGCGACATCTCGGGGTCCCGCCGGCGGCCGTCGCGGTAGAGGATGAGCTGCCAGTGGAGGTAGAAGGCCGGCTGGCCGGCCAGCGACGGCGCCGTGGGAAGGACCGAGTTGCCGTCCGGACCGTGGCAGTGGGCGCAGGCCTGGGCCTGGGCCCGGCCGGCTTCGACGTCGGCGGCCCGGGCCACGGTCACGCCGGCCGCGGCCAGGGCGGTGGCCAGCGTGACAACCGCGAGGGAGACGCGGCTCAGCGCTGGTAGGTGATCCGGTAGATGGCGCCCGCGTAGTCGTCGGAGACCAGCAGCGCCCCATCCGGCATCACGTACGGGTACACGGGTCGGCCCCAGAACTGGTCGCCCTGCAGCCACCCCTCGGCAAAGACCTCGTGCTTGGGCGGCTGCCCCGTCATCAGCGTGACCATCACCACGCGGAAGCCGACCTTCTCCTTCCGGTTCCAGGAGCCGCGCTCGGCGATGAAGATCCGGTTCTGGTACTCCGGCGGGAACATGCTACCGACGTAGAAGGCCATCCCGATGGGGGCGACGTGGGGCCCGAGCTTGAGCAACGGCGGATTGAACTCGCTGCAGGCGCGGCCGCGCCCGAACTCGGGATCGAGGATGTCACCCTGGTGGCAGAAGGGATAGCCGAAGTGCGGGACGGAGCGCGAGGAGACCTGATGCAGGGTGTCGTTCGGCACGTCCTCGCCCAGCCAGTCGCGGCCGTGATTGGCGAAGTAGAGCTCCTTGGTCGCCGGGTGCCAGTCGAACCCCACGCTGTTGCGCACGCCGCGGGCGACGTACTCGAAGCCGGTCCCGTCCGGGTTGATCCGCGAGATGTTGGCGTTGGTCTCCGGCGGCAGACAGATGTTGCAGGGTGCGCCAATGTTGAAGTAGAGCTTGCCGTCGGGCCCGAACGCCAGATACTTCCAGCCGTGGGGCCCGTGCTTGGGCAGGCTGTCGATGACGACCGCCGGCTCCCCGGGGCTGTCCAGTCGATCCTCGATCCCCTCGTACTTCAGGATGCGGTTCTGGGCGGCGACGTAGAGCGCGCCGTCCCTGAACGCGACGCCGTTGGGCAGCTCGAGGCCCTTGGCGATGGTCTTGACCTCGCGCTTCCCCGCCTTGTCCACCAGCGCGTAGACGTTGCCGACCACGCGGCTGGAGACGAACAGCGTGCCCTTGCTGCCGAGCGTCATGGCGCGGGCATTGCTGAGCCCGGAGGCCCACAGCTCGACCTTGAACCCGGCCGGCACCTTGATCGTGTCAGCCGGGATCTTCTCGGCCGGGAGCGGCGCCGGCGGCTGGGCGTGGGGACTGAGCGGCGAGGCTGCCATCTCGGCGGGCTGACCCTGCTTCCACGTGGGCGGCGCCTGCTGGGCCGCCGCGGCGGTGACGAGCGCCAACCCGAGGAGGACCACGAAGAGGACGCGCCACGCGAGGTGGGCCATGGGGTGCCTCCTGGCTCGAAGGGGGTTGCCTGGATGAACACCTGCAGTATAACGGGCGCCCGGCAGAGCGGGCAATGCCGCAGCCGCTAGGCCGCGCGGCGGG
>DASYUM010000051.1:0-15048 GCA_036001225.1 Candidatus Methylomirabilota bacterium
CCTCGCCGAGGAGGTTGAACCCGATGACCGCCAGGATGAGGGCCAGCATGGGCAGCCCCATCCCCCACCAGCCGACCATGAGGTAGCCCCGCCCCTCCGCGATCATCGCGCCCCAGGAGGGGACCGAGGCCTGGACCCCGAGGCCGACGAAGGAGAGCAGCGCCTCGACGCCGACCGCGATCGCCATCTCCAGGGAGGCGAGCACGATGATCAGCGGCACGAGGTTCGGCAGCAGTTCCTCGGCCATGACGCGCAGCGGGCCGAGGCCGATGGCCCGGGCGGCCTCCACGAACTCCCGCTCGCGGAGCGCGAGGACCTCGCCGCGGATCACCCGGGCGAAGCGCGTCCAGTCCACGATCACGATGGCGAGCACCACCTTCCACAGGCCGAGCCCGACGAAGGAGAGGAGGGCTTCGACGCCGACCGCGATCGCCATCTCGAGCGAGGCCAGCACGATGATGAGCGGCACCAGGTTGGGGAGCAGTTCCTCCCCCATCACCCGGAGCGGCCCGAGGCCGATGGCCCGGGCCGCCTCCACGAACTCCCGCTCCCGGAGCGCGAGGACCTCCCCGCGGACCACCCGGGCGAACCGCGTCCAGTCCACGATCACGATGGCCAGCACCACTTTCCACAGCCCCAGCCCGAGGACGGCCATCAGCGCGATGGCCAGGAGCACGGCCGGGATCGACATCCAGACGTCCACCAGCCGCATGAGCGTAGTGTCCACACGACCGCGCCAGTAGCCGGCGACCAGCGCCACCGGCACGCCGACCAGCGCCGAGATCACGGCGCTGGCCACCGCGACCACGACCGCCACCCGGGCCCCCCACAGGAGCCGCGAGGAAACGTCCCGGCCGAGGCTGTCAGTTCCGAAGGGGTGGACCCAGAGGCCGCCCGCCCACACCGGAGGGAGGCGGATGGCGCCGAGGTCCTGGCGGTTCGGGTCGTGGGGCGTCACCCACGGCCCGGCCACCGCCAGCAGGACCAGGAGCCCCGCGATGGCGGCGCCGACGACCAGCTTGCCGTTCATCCGACCAGCCGCACTCGGGGGTTCAGCAGCACGTAGCCCATGTCCACGGCGAGGTTGGCGAGGATCACGATGACCGCATAGACGATGACGATCCCCTGGATCAGCGGGAAGTCGCGGTACTGAAAGGCCTGGAGCGTGAGCTGGCCGATCCCGGGCCAGGCGAAGATCGTCTCGATGAGCACGGTGCCGCCGATCACGAAGCCGAACTGCACACCGACGAGGGTGGTGGTCGGGATGAGCGCGTTCTTCAGCACCCGCCAGAAGAGGATGCGGGCCTCGCCGAGCCCCTTCATCCGCTCGGTCACGACGTACTCCTCCTGGAGCGCGGTGAGGAGGTCGGAGCGGACGGTGCGGAAGACGGCGGCCAGGAGCGGGAGCGCGAGGGCCGCCGCCGGCAGGAGGAGGTGGGCGAGGACGGAGGCGAGTGCCGCCGGCTCGCCGCGGAGCAGCGTGTCGAGGAGCGCGGAACCCGTCAGCTCCTCGGCCTCCAGCTCGGCCGCGATCCGGCCCGAGATCGGCAAGAGCCGGAGAAAGGCGCCGAACACCACGATGAAGAGGAGACCCCACACGAAGTTGGGGATGGAGAGCCCCAGGGTCCCTACCCAGACCGCCGCCGACTCGAGCCAGCTCCGCCGTCGCCACACCGAGACCACGCCGAGCATCACGCCCCCGCCGACGGCGAGCCCGAGAGCGGCCAGCGCCAGTTCCAGCGTGGCCGGCAGTCGGGCGACGATCACCCGGAGCGCGTCCTGCTGAAGCCAGAGGGAGCGACCGAAGTGGCCGTGGACGAGGCCGCCGAAGAAGGCGCCGTACTGCTGCCACCAGGAGCCGCTCAGCCCAAACTCGCGGCGGATCTGCTCGATATCCTGCGCCGTCGAGCCCACGGGCGCCATCAGCAGGGCCGGGTCCCCCGGCACCACCCGCAGGATGACGAAGACGATGACGCTGACGCCCCACAACGAAAGGACGGCCAGCAGAAGCCGCGTCCCGAGGAAGCGAAGCGACATGCTCCCTAGTCTAGCCCGTCACGGGCGGGCCCGGGCGAGGCCTCCCTCAGCGAGATCGCACGCCTTCCCCCGCCAGGAGGTAGAGGCCCTGAGTCTGCGCCGGCATGTGAGCTCGGCGGCGCGCGGCCTCCGAGGAGCCGGCCGCGGTCACCGGGAACCGGCGTGCTCCGCCAACCACGCGTGGACGCCGGCCTGCAGGGCGTGGCGCTCGGCGTCGCCGAGACCGCGGGGGTCGAAGCGATAGCGATAGTGGAGCGCCGCGATCGCGGGGAGCCGCTCGAGGGTCACTCCGGTCGGCCCGGCGGTCCGGATCCGGGCCAGCCAGTGCGCGACGGGCTCGGCCGGACGGCGACCGAGTCCCCGCTCGGCGAAGTGTCGCTCGATCAGGTAGAACTCGGAGTCCTCGCCGGGGCGGGGGCGCGGTGCCACCGCGGATGCGGCGGCGGCGGCTTCCCGGGCGACCCGCCGCCGGAAGTACAATCGCCAGGCCAGGACGCCGAAGAGCGGGAGCAGCAGCCAGCCGGCGTACCGCACCATGCCCGCTTCCCGGTCACCCCACCGCCACCTCGAGAAGAGGAAGAACGCCCACGACGCAAGGTCGGTCAGGGGCTCCCATCGGGCCGCCCCCTCGGCTTCCGCGCTCGCCCACACCGACGGCGTCGTGTCGAGATCACGCCAACCGCCCTCCACGTGAGCGACGGCCCAGGCATGGGCATGGCGGGCCCGGACCAGGTAGCGCCCCTCGCGGGGACTCCACTCCTGGACCGAGTAGCCGGTCGCGTAGCGGGCCGGGATCCCGGCCGCCCGCAGCAGGAGCACGGTGGCGGTGGCGAAGTACTCGCAGTGGCCGGCCCGCGAGCGGAGGAAGAAGTCCTCGAGCGCCGCGGCCCCCCGCGGGGGGCCAGCGAGGTAGGTCGAGTAGCGGAAGCGCTCGCGGAGGTAGGCGGTGATCGTGCCGAGCGCCTCACGCGGCGACTTCGCCGGGAGGCCGAGCTCCGCCGCCAGCCGGGCGAGGAGCGGGCCCTCCAGCTTCGCGATCCTCAGATCCATCTCGGTCGGCGCGCCGTCCAGTGAGACGGTGGGGGCGAAGAGCGCCCGGTAACTGGCGAGACCGAGCCCTTCCTCGACCTTTACCGCCCCCAGCCGGTTTCGCTTCATCTGGAGGGCCAGGAGTCCGTCGACGCGGAAGGTGCCGGGCGGAAGCGGCACCACGCCGCGACCGCGCTTGAGATACACCGACACGGTCAGCGCGTCGGCCGGCGCCGTCGCCGGCAGGAGCTGCCAGGTGCGGCGGTCGGGCTCGGGGGGCACGGCCTCGAACCCGGCGTCCACCGCCCCCCAGACGCCGCCGGCGTAGAAGTTGTAACTCGCCTCGTGCAAGAGCAACGGCCCGGAGACGGGCTCGCCGGTGTCCACGCGCAGGACGATTCGGTCGGAGAGCTTGAGCCGGCCGATCGAGCCGATGGCCGTGCGGCTCCGGTACGGGTCGGTGTCCCGCCCCATGTAGTCGAAGACCCAGTCGGCCAGCGTGCTCTCGACGACGGCTTGCAGCTCGTGAAGGCCGAGGTGGCCGCCGTAGCCGGCGACGGCGCCCACGGCGAGCATGCCCAGCCACACCGGCCGGGCGGCGGCGGCCGGCTTCTGCGACCACAGGGCCCACGCGGTCAGCGCGCACAGTCCCAGGTAGAACCCCGGCGAGCGCACGTTGGCGGCGCTCGCCGCCGCCATGCAGAGCGCGACGTAGGGATAGGCCGGATCCACGGGCTGGTCCCCCGCCGACGTCCGGCGGCGGAGGATGAGGAAGAACGTGCGCAGCCCGATCCGATCGCCGGTTCCATAGGCCTGGCAGACCACGAGCGGCAGGACGGCCAGCGGAAACCATTCGACCAGCCCGAGGACGACCCGGGCCGAGCCTCGCGTCGCCGCCAGGTAGACGGCCAGGGCGACCAGGATCAGCCGGCAGAGGTCGGCCACCCGGTCGAGCTCGGCCCGCGCCAGGTCCCAGCGCCAGCCGACCAGGCGCGCGCCTTCCAGGAGCAGCGCGAAGGGGACCGCGAGGACGGCGAGGCCGGTCTGCCATCCCCAGAAGAGCAGCGCGGCGCCGACCAGCCCCGGGGGCGTGTTCACAGTCGCGCGAGACCCTCGGCCAGCTTACCGACCTCGAGCCGATGAAGCCGGACGCCGGTGCCCGTCTCGGTCGGCGCCGGCTCGCGCTCGTCGCTCACGAGGAGGACCAGGGTCGGCACGCCGAGGCCGTCGAGATGGCTCACGAAGGCCTGGCGGGGCGCGTCCCAGGCGAGGAGCACGGCGATGCAGCCGCTGAGCGCGGCGGCCCGACCGGCGACCAGCCGGTGGAGCGCGGCGAAGGGCTCATCTCGGCAGGCCCGAACCCCGGCCAGGATCTCGAGCACCTGGTCCACGTGGGCCAGCCCGCGACCGGCCGTGAAGCAGTAGGCCTGCGCGCCCACGAACATCAGATCGAGGAGCGCCTCGCCGGTCTCGAGGGCGCACGCCAGCGAGGCGGCGACCGAGACTGCGGCCTCGAGCCGCTCGCCGTGCTCCGTTCGCGCGAAGGTGTCGAGGACCAGCGCGTGACGGACGAAGAACTCGTCCTGGTACTCGCGCACGACCGGCCGGCCCACGCGGGCCCAGCTCCTCCAGTGAATCCGGCGAGGCGGGTCTCCGGGGCGGTAGTCGCGGAGGGAGACGAACTCCTCCGAGTCGCCTACCGAGGAAGCGAAGGCGACCCCGCCCGGCTGGAACTTGCGGATGCCGGGCAGCCGGATCGGCGGGACGGGATACCGTCGGGGCAGCACGAGGAGGGACTGAGGAAGCGTGAGACGCCGGAAAGCCCGGAACAGGCCGAGGGGATCGGGCCGGGCGACGGTCACCCCGGTGAAGCGGAGGTGGCCGCGCCGCACCGGCGTCAGCTCGACCCGCACCTCGGCCGCGCCCCGGGGGGGCAAGGCCGGGAGCGGGCGCGGCTCGGCCACCGCGCCCCGGCGCGCTTCGACCAGGGCCTGCCATCGCGGGTAGCCGATCAGGCGGTCCCACCAGTTGTCGGCCGCCTCGGCCGCCTCGTCGGCGTGGAGAAACTCGTCCAGCGACGGGCGCGGGTCGGCCAGATCCTCGAGCAGCACGAGGCCGGCGAGCGGCCGACCCGTGGGATTGGCCACCACGAGCCGGTAGACCACCGGCTCTCCGGCGGTGGCGAACCGCGGCAACAGGCGGCGCGCGGTCACGCGGCCTCGGAAGAACACGCTCGCCCCGATGGCCAGGAGGAGCACGGCGAAGAGGAACGTGAACGCCTGGTAAGCCACGGTCTGGTTGGTGTCGAGGCCGAGCACGGCGGCCCCGCTCAGGGCGGCGAGGAGCAGCCGCCCGCCGGGGGTGAACCGCCGCCCGACCCAGTGGTCGGCCGCCGACAGCGTTCGGAAGGTGCGATAAACCGCGCGCTGGAGCATCGGGGTCTCAGAAGTACTCGAAGGCTTCCGCCTCGCTCTCCATCCGGAGGCGCAGCGCGGCCATGAAGACGAGATAAGGGTGGGCGCCGAGCGCGACGAGCCGATCGCGGTCAAGCGCGCGGACCGCCACCTGAATGTCGGCGTCCAGCCCCAGCTCCGCCAGGGCGGCGCCGGGGTCCGTCCGGTAGCGCGCGCGGAAGGCGTCGTCGGACTTGAGCTGGAACAGGCATTGGTTCAGCCGGTAGGCCGCGGCCGGGGGGAAGAAGTAGTGCATCTCCAAGGCGCCCCTCCTAGAGTGGCTCTAAGAGACTCGCGTCAATCCGCGCGTCGTAGCCCCGCGGTGCGGGGCCAAGTGGCGAGCATAGCGAGGACGCAGGGAGGAGGCGCGCCGAGGCGTATGCCGCGCATGCGAGCCACCGGACGTCGCGGGGCTGGGGCCCCGCCGTCCGGGGCGAGCCACCCAAAGTTGAGGCGCGCCGACGACCGAGGACGAAGCTAGGCGAAGTCAATTGGCCCCGCACTAGAGTGGCCAGGCGACGACGGCATTGCCATGGTGCCACGACGGCTCGTAACAGAGCACCTCGGCCCGGACGCCGCCCACGGCCCCGAGCAGTGTCACCCAGGTCCGCAGCTCGACGTTCCCCGACTTGGCCAGCTCGTCGCCGGTCAGCGCCGCGGCCGCCGGCCCTCGGCCCTCGGCGAGCATCTGGAGCAGGCGGCGGTCGAACTCGTAGTCGGGCGAGTCGTACCGGTCGGTCCCGGGGAAGTGCGACATGCCGCCGGAGGCGAGCAGCGCCACCCGCTCGGGTCGGGCGTCGAGGATCGCCCGCAAGGCCTGCCCCCAGGCGTAGCAGCGGCGGGGGGTCGGCTGGGGCGGCAGGTAGACGTTGACGTAGAGCGGCACGATCGGCACCGCCGGCTCCGGCATCGTGAAGTGAAGCGGCACGTAGAAGGCGTAATCGAGGCGGACGTCCTGCGTGTAGAGCAGATCGAAGCCACGCTCGATCCCCTGCTCCAGGATCGCGCGGGCCAGCGGCTCGTGGACCGGGAAGGTATATCGGTAGCGGCCGAACCGGCCGGAGACCTCGGCCCCCACGAAGACGCCGAGGGCCGGGACGGCGTCGAGGAAGAACCCCTCGATGTGGTCGCCGGCGACGACGGCGATCGCGTCCGGGCGCGCGGCGGCGAGGATGCCCTTGATCCGGGCGAAGGCCGCGTGGACGCGCAAGACGAGCGCGCGATCCTCGGTCGGCGGGCGGACGAGGAGCTGCGGGGTGTGGGCGCAGGTGACGGCGGCCACCAGCGGCATGACGGACTCCTTCAGGCCGGTCCGGCGGCGCGGCGGGCTTCGGCCAGCCAGCCGAAGAGCCGGACCCCGCTGATCGGCAGGGCCTCCACCCGGACCCCGCGGTCGGCCAGCGCGTCCTCGACCGCGTTGGCGACCGCGGCCCCCGGCGCGATGATCCCGCTCTCACCCACGCCCTTGATGCCCAGCTCGTTGAGGGGCGAGGGATAGTCGAGCGACAGCACGTCGAGCGGCGGGATCTCATCGGCGCGCGGCAGTCCGTACTCCAGCAGGCTGCCGGTGAGGAGCTGGCCTTGGGCGTCGTAGACCAGCTCCTCGGTGAGCGCGCTCCCGATACCCTGGGCGATCCCGCCGTGAAGCTGCCCGTCCACGACCATCGGGTTGATCGGCTGCCCGCAGTCGTGCACGGCCACGTACTTGAGGAGACGCACCGCGCAGGTGTCCACGTCCACGTCCACCACACAGCCGTGGGCGCCGAAGGCCCAGGTGACGGTGTCCGGGTAATAGAACACGCAGGCCTCCAGCCCCGGACCCCCGGCCGTCTTGAGCCGCGGGCTCCGGACCGCGGCCCGGGCCACCTCGGCCAGGGCGACGCCGCGGCCCGGCACTCCCCGCACCGCGACGCGGCCGTCGGACAGCACCAGATCGTCAGGCGCGCACTCGAGCAGGTCGGCCGCGACCAGCCGCGCCTTGGCGGCGACCTCGCGTGCCGTCCGGGCGACCGCGGGACCGGCGACGGCGGCGACGCGGCTGGCGATGGTCCCCATCCCGTACCCGACGAGCTGGGTGTCGCCGCCGAGCACGACGATCTGCTCGATCGGCACCCCGAGCTGGTCGGCGCAGATCTGGGCCAGCGTCGTTTCGTGGGCCTGCCCCTGGGTCGAGACTCCGACCAGCACGTAGACGGTGCCGTTCGGATCGACGCGCACCTGCGCGCCCTCGTAGGGCCCGAGTCCCGTCCCCTCGACGTAGGCCGCCAGCCCGATCCCGAGCGGGCGGGCGCCCCCCCGACGCCGGTCCTGCTCGGCCCGCCAGGCCGGATAGTCGAGCAGGGCGAGGGCCTTCTCGAAGGCGGCCGGGAAGTCGGCCGGATCGTAGACGACGCTGACGCCGTCCCGGTACGTGAGCCCGGAGGCGTACGGCATCTCGTCGGGGCGGATCAAGTTGCGCCGGCGGAGGTCGGCCGGGTCCATCCCGAGGGCGCGGGCGGCCCGGTCCAGGAGCCGCTCGAGCACGAAGGCGGCCTCGGGCCGCCCCGCCCCCCGGTAGGCGGCGGCGAAGGTCTTGTTGGTCACCACGTTCCGGCCGGTGGCCCGGAAGTGCGGGACCCGGTACGGGCCGGGCAGGTGATTGATCGTGTTCAGGGTGATGGCGTCGCCGAGCGCGGGATAGGGGCCGAGGTCTCGGCTGAACTCGCTCTCGAGCGCCACCAGCGTGCCGTCGCGCCGCACCCCCAGCCGAGCCCGGTGCACCTGGTCCCGATCGGCGGCCGCCGCCACGAAGTGCTCCTGCCGGGTCTCCACCCACTTCACGGGCCGCCCGAGCCGTCGCGCCACGGCCGGCACCAGGAGGTCCTCGGGGTAGACATGGCCTTTGGTGCCGAACCCGCCGCCCACATCGGGGACGACGACGCGGACCTGCGCCTCCGGCAAACGCAGCGCGGTGGCGACGGCGCTTCGGACGGCGAAGGGGACCTGGGTCGAGGCCCAGACGGTCAGGAGCCCGGTCGCCTCGTCGGTGGCCGCCACCACCCCGCGCGGCTCGATCGGCAGTCCGAGGACGCGCGGATAGCGGAGCGACGCCTCGACCACCACGTCGGCTTCGTCGAGCCCGCGGCGGGCGTCCCCGACCTGTCCCCCCGACACGCCGGCCAGGTTGTCGCGCCAGCGCTCGTGGACCCGGGGCGCGCCGTTCCGCAACGCCGCCTCGGCGTCAGCGACGGCGGGCAGCGGCGCGTACTCCACCATGACCGCGTCGAGCGCGTCCGCCGCCCGGTACGGGTCGTCGGCCACGACCGCGGCGACCGCCTCCCCGGCGTGGCGGACCGTCTCCGGGACCAGGACGGGGTGCACGTAAGACGGAAAGGCGCGGGTGGGGACCAGCGGGGGGACCCCGGCGGCCAGGTCGAGGTCGGCGGCCGTGATCACCGCCTGCACGCCGGGCCGGCCGAGCGCCGGGCGGCCGTCGATCCCGAGCACGCGGGCGTGGGCATGCGGGCTCCGGACCAGCGCGAGGTGCAGCAGGCCGGGAAGCCGCAGGTCGTCGAGATACCGACCCCGGCCGACGAGGAAGCGGTGGTCTTCGCTCCGCTTCACCGACCGGCCGATCCAGCGGGGCGCGGACTCACTCATCGTATTCCGCGGCAGCGGGGCATCCGAGCCAGTCACTAGTCATCGGAGGGGGCCTCGACGGCCCCCTCCGAAACCTCCCCCAGGAGAAATTGCGGCGGCAAAAGCCGCCGCTCGAAGCGGAACACCACACGCGCGGCGGTTCGGCGTCACGCTGCGCCCGATTACTCCGACAACCTTCTAGGCTGGAACGGGGACCGTCTTGAGGATGTCCTCGACCACCTGCTCGGCGGTGACGCCGGAGAAGCGCGCCTGGGCGTCGATGACCATCCGGTGCGCGACGACGGACACGGCCAGCTCGTGGATCTGCTCGGGGGCCACGAACTCCTGGCCGCCCAGCAATGCCAGGGCCTGGGCCACCTTCATCAGGGCCAGCGAGGCCCGAGGGCTGGCGCCGAGCTGGACGCCGGGAGCCTCCCGGGTGTGCCGCACCACGTCCACCACGTACCGCTTCAGCTCGGCGCTCACCCGGACCGCGGCCACCTGGCGACGGAGCGCCAGCACGTCGTCGAGGGAGACGCAGGCGGTCAAGTCTTCGAGCGGGTGGCGCTTCTCCTGGGCGGCCAGGATCGCGACCTCCTCCTCCGGCGCCACGTAGCCGAGCCGGAAGCGGAGGGCGAAGCGGTCCATCTGGGCCTCGGGGAGCGGATAGGTGCCGCGGAACTCCACCGGGTTCTGGGTGGCGATCACGAAGAACAGCTCGTCCAGCCGCTGGCTCCGCCCCTCGATGGTGATCTGGCCCTCGCCCATCGCCTCCAGCAGGGCGGACTGGGTCCGCGGGGAGGCGCGGTTGATCTCGTCGGCGAGGAGGATGTTGGTGAAGACCGGGCCGGGATGGAAGCGGAAGATCTGGTCGCGAGGATCGTAGACGGAGACGCCGAGGATGTCCGACGGGAGCAGGTCGGGCGTGAACTGGATGCGGGTGAAGCGCGCCCCGATGGAGCGGGCCAGGGCCTTGGCCAGGGTGGTCTTGCCGGTCCCGGGGAAGTCTTCGAGGAGGACGTGGCCGCCGCTGGCGAACGCGGCCAGGAGCTTGCGGATCGCGCCGGTCTGCCCCTCCATGACACGCTCGATATTGCCGGCGATGCGACCGAAGACCTCGCGAGGGCCCGCCGCCGGAGCCGGCCCGCCTGGGGAGAGCGCCACCTTCACCTCCGTCCGCGACTGGTAGGCGGCACTGTACCGCGGGCCCGCTCCGCCCGCAAGAAGTCGGGCGGCTCTAGCGCCCGGCGATCGAACGGCCGAGATACGCCTGGGCGGGTGGGTCGCGGAGCAGCGTCGCGAAGTCGGGCGTCAGGGTGGCCCGGCCGGCGTGGACGAACACGTAGCGATCGCAGAGCTCGCGCAGGAGGTCGAGCTGGTAGCTCTCGGTCGGATGCAGGCAGATGAAGACCAACCGCCCCTCGCCCCGCAAGCGGCGGAAGAAGTCGAGCATGAATCCGATGTAGCCATCCTGGGTGTTGAACGCGGGCTCGTCGAAGAGGTGCACGACCGGATAGTCCGTCGGCGCCGGCGCCAGGAGCACGCTCGGCACCGTCCGCCGGAACCTCCGGACCTGGTAGGACTGATGGTAGTGAATGGCGAGGCGGTCGCGCTGGCGGTACTTGACCCGGTGGATGTCCTGGCCGAGGCAGAGGACCCGGCCTGCGGTGGGGACGTTGCTTCCCGTCATCAGCTCGAACAGCGTGGTTTTGCCCGCACCGTTCGGACCCAGCATGCCCACGATCTCCGGCCGATCGAAGACGAGGTCGGCCTCGATGGAAAAGGTGATGCGCCGGCGCGGCCAGCCGCGGGCGTAGACCTTGCGGACCCGGTCCAGGACGAGGAGCGGCGGCCGGGCCATGGCGGTCAAGCCCCGAGCAGCCGCCGTCGCTCGGCGGAGGCGGCCAGCAGGGCGGGCGCCGGCCCCTCGTACGCGATCGTACCGCGGTCCATGACGTAAACGCGGTCGGCCACCGAGAGGGCCGTCAGCGCGTTTTGCTCCACGAGCAGAACGGCGATCCCCTCGCCTTTGAGCCGCCGGATGGTGGTCAGCACGTCCTGAACGATCTTGGGGGCCAGCCCCTGGCTCGGCTCGTCGAGCAGCACCAGCCCGGGCGCCCCCACCAGCGCCCGGGCGATGGCCACCATCTGCAGCTCCCCGCCCGAGAGGTTCTCGCACTCGCGGGTCCGCAGGTGCTCGAGCGCGCTGAAGATCTCGAACACCTCCCGGACCCGCCACGGGCGGAAGCGCGTCCGCTTCACGGCGATGGCGAGGTTCCGCTCGACGGTCAGCGTCGGAAAGACCCGGCGGTCGTCGGGCACCCAGCCGACGCCGGCCCGGGCGATCTCGTGGGTCGGCCGGCGGGTGACGTCGCGGCCGTCGAAGCGGATGTTCCCCCTGCGGGCCGGCGTGAGCCCCAGGATGGACCGGAGCGTCGTCGTCTTACCGGCGCCGTTGGGACCGAGGAGGGCGACGACCTCCCCCGCCCCGACCGCCAGCGAAACGCCGAAGAGCGCCTGCGTCTCGCCGTAGTACGTGTGGATGTCCTCGACTTCGAGGATCATGCCAACCTGCCGAGGTTGGAGGCCTGCACCCAAGGGTTCGCGCGGAGTTCAGCGGGGCTCCCCTCGGCGATCACCTGGCCCCAGTGGATGACCGAGATCCGGTCGGCCAGGCCGAACAGGAACTGCATGTCGTGCTCGATGATCACCAGGGTCACCGTGCGCCGGAGCTCGCCCACCAGGTCGGCCAGCCGGGCGGTCGCTTCGCTGCCGAGCCCCGAGGTCGGCTCGTCGAGGAAGAGCAGCCGCGGCTCGGCGGCCAGCGCGATGCCGATCTCGAGCGCGCGCCGGTCGCCGTAGGGAAGCCCGCGGGCCGGCTCCCGCTCGCGGCCAGCCAGGCCGACCCGGGCCAGGACGGCCGCCGCCCGGTCCTGGGCCGCGGTGTCCCGTCCGATGTCGTGCAGCATATCGAAGCCGCGGGCCCGCACCTCGGGGAGCGCGATCAGGACGTTGTCGAGGGCGGTGTACTCGTCGAAGACGTTCATGATCTGAAACGACCGCGAGATGCCCTTGCCGGCGATGACCCGCGGCGGCAGCCCGGTGATGTCCTCGCCGTCGAAGAGCACCCGGCCGCGGTCGGGCTTGTAGCGGCCGGTCAGCACGTTGAAGCAGGTCGTCTTGCCGGCGCCGTTGGGGCCGATGATCCCGCTCAGGCGCCCGGCCTCGAAGGCGAGGTTGATCTCCTCGAGGACCACGTGGTCGCCGAATCGCTTGTGGAGCCGTCGCGCTTCGAAGAGCGCCATCGTCACCTCGGCGCCGCCGCGGGAATGCCCACCGCCGCCCGCCGCCGCCCGCGCCAACGGCGGGCGACGTCCTGGCCGAGGCCGGCCAGGCCTTCCGGCTTGAACATGACGATCGCCATGAACATGAGCCCGTACCAGAGGAGCCAGGTCTCGGTGTAGGCGCCGAGCAGGTCGCGGGCCACGAAGAAGAGCGCGGTCCCGATGACCGGCCCCCAGAAGCTCACCAGGCCACCGCCGATCAGCGTCATCAGCACCACCACCCCCGACCACTGGAGGCTCATCGCCTGGACGTAGGCCCCGTTCTGCGCCATGGCGAAGAGTCCGCCGGCGAATCCCGCGATGGCGCAGGAGAGGGTGAAGCTGGCCCACTTGTAGAGGAAGACGTGGGAGCCGAGAAAGGCGGCCCGGGCCTCGTTCTGCTTGATCGCCCGCAGCACCTTGCCGAACGGGGAGTGGACGAGCCGCCAGAGGAGGACTACCGCGACGACGAAGCACGCGAAGACGAAATAGGCGAGGGCGATGTTGGGCTTGAGATCGAAAGCGACCACCCCGAAGTCGGCCGGCAGCCGCTTGATGTTGAGCAGGCCGTCCTCGCCGCGGGTGACCGAGGTCCACTTGCTGGCGACGAAGAAGAACATCTGACCGAAGGCGATGGTCATGAGGGCGAAGTAGATTCCCCGCCGGTGCGAGATCAACAGGGCGACCAGCCCCCCGAACGCGGCGGCGGCCAGGGTGGCGGCCAGGAGGCCGAGCCAGAGGTTGGGGTAGAGCCGGAACTGGGTGAGCCCCATCGCGTAGGCCCCGATGCCGAAGTAGGCGCCGTGGCCGAATGACGGAAGGCCCGTGTACCCGAGCAGGATGTTGAAGCCGAGGGCGTAGATGCACCAGATGAGGATCTCGACCCCGAGGTATTCATAGAGCCCCACCGGCCGGATCCACAGCGGGAGGGTGCCGAAGACGACAAACGCCGCCAGCATCGGAGGCGTCAGCCAGCCCCGAACGAAGGCCATCGTCTACTGCTCCAGAACGCTCTTCTTGCCGAGAAGGCCGCGGGCCCGGAACGTCACCACCACGATCAGCAGGATATACATCGAGATCAGCGACCAGTCGGTCAGGAAGGCGCCGGTGAGGCCCACCACCATGCCGACCAGGAGCCCGGCGAGGACCGCCCCCCAGAAACTGCCGACCCCGCCCAGCACGATGACGACGAACGCCGGCACCACGGCGTCCACGCCCACGTGCGGCCGGACGCCCCAGATGGGCGCCATGACGATACCGGCCACCGCCGCCAAGGCGACCCCGAAGGCGAAGACGAAGAGCCGCAGGCGGGCCAGGTTCACACCGAGGGCCCGCACCATCTCGCTGTCGTGGGCGCCGGCCTTGATGAGGGCGCCGTACGGCGTCCGCTGCAGAAACACCCAGAGGAGCAGGATCATGCCGATGGCGAACCCGGAGGCGAAGAAGCGGTAGACCGAGTAGATGAGGCCGCCGAGCGAGACGCCGCCGGTGATCGCGGACGGGATGGTCAGGAAGCGCTCGGTCGGCCCCCACACCAGGCGGATGCCCTCCTCCAGGACGAGCGCGGCGCCGAAGGTGAGGAGCAGGCCGTAGAGCGGGTCGCGGCCGTACGTCCGCCGGAGGCACAGCTCCAGCCCCATGCCGACGACCCCCACCACCACCGGCGCCACCAGCAAGGCGAGCGCGAAGCGCCAGCCGACCGGCAGCGCGAAATACCCGCTGAGGGCGGGCAGCTTGAGGCCGCCGTCGGGCGTGAGGAGGACGAGGGCGGCGTAGGCCCCCAGCGCAAACAGCGAGCCGTGGGCGAGATTGATGACCTCCATGACCCCGATGATGAGCATGAAGCCGAGGGCGACCAGGGCGAAGAGCAGGCCGAGGGCCACCCCGTTCAGAAGATGCGGGAACAGGCTGACGACGAACTCCACGGTCAGATCCGGCCGGACGGCGCGGCCGGGCCCGACCCGCGGGCCCGGCCTCCGTCCTGACGCCTACTGCTCGTAGCTCGGGGTGTCCTGGTACGACTCCAGCTTGCAGCTCGCTTCCCCGGCGTCCCTCACGTCCTCCGGCTTCGCCCAGCTCAGGATCTTGAAGTAGTCGGTCTTGTCGACCGGCTTGTCGTTGGCGGTGGCGAGGTAGATCGTCTGCTGCAGGTGGTGGGAGTTCGGGTCGATCAGGGCGTCGTAGTGCTGCATCCGGTCCCGGGCCGGGATGCGATGGCCCTCGAGCGCCTTGATGACCTTCAGGTTGTTGGTGCTGCCGGCCCGCTCGATGGCCTTGGCCAGCTCCCCCATCGCCATGTAGGCCTGGTGGAAGACGTTCCCCGGCACGTCGATCCGGGTCTCCGGCCAGCGGGCCTGGTAGCGCCGGACCAGGTCGGCCACCCCCGGCAGCTCCAGCTTGTGGTACCAGGTGGTGCAGAACACGCCGAACACCGACTCCACGCCCAGGCCGTACACGTCGGGCCAGTCGAGCTGGTTCTGCAGCCAGGCCGGCTGGCGGTGGAGCTTCATGTCCACCACCTGCTTCTGCATGACCTTCAGGTCGTCGCCGCCCACCGCGGCGGCCACCACGTCGGGCTTGGCCTGCTG
>DASYUM010000052.1:0-18796 GCA_036001225.1 Candidatus Methylomirabilota bacterium
CCGCGGGGCCGGCTTCCAGATCATCCAGTCCTATCTGGCGCTCGGGGGCGGCGGGCTCACCGGCCGTGGGCTCGGCGAGTCGAAGCAGAAGCTCTTCTACCTCCCCGAGCCGCACACCGACTTCATCTTCGCCATCGTGGGGGAGGAACTGGGGTTCGTGGGCGCCGTCGTCACGGTGGTGCTCTTCGGGCTCCTGCTCTGGCGGGGCGTCCGGATCGCCCTGCGGGTGGCCGATCCGTTCGGGGCCTACACCGCGTTCGGGCTCACCGCGATGCTGGCCACCCA
Source organism: Candidatus Methylomirabilota bacterium (assembly GCA_036001225.1). GTDB lineage: Bacteria > Methylomirabilota > Methylomirabilia > Rokubacteriales > DASRDR01 > DASYUM01. The sequence goes on from DASYUM010000052.1 coordinate 286, forward strand.
GGCGCTGGTGAACCTCGGCGTGGTCGTCGGGCTGCTGCCGACCAAGGGGTTGCCCCTCCCGTTCGTCTCCTTCGGCGGCTCCTCGCTGCTGGTGGCGATGGTGGGGGTCGGAATCATGCTCAACATCTCTCAGCACGCGGATCTGGTCCCCCGGCCGGCCCGCGCGCGCAGTCGCCTCGTGGAGGCGCCGGCACCGTGACGACCGGGCGGATGTTCCGGCGCTACCAGCAGGTCCACTTCGTCGGGATCGGCGGGGCGGGCATGAGCGGCATCGCGGAGGTGCTCCTCACGCTCGGCTACCAGGTGACGGGCTCCGACGCCAAGCGGAACGAGGCGGTCGAGCGGCTGGCCGGCCTGGGGGCCAAGGTGTTCGTCGGCCACGCGGCCAGCCAGGTCGAGGGCGCCCACGTCGTCGTCTACTCGTCGGCGGTCGCCCGCGACAACCCCGAGCTGCAGGCGGCTCGCCAGCGGGGGATTCCGGTGATCCCGCGGGCCGAGATGCTGGCCGAGCTGATGCGCGTCAAGTCGGGCATCGCCATCGCCGGGACGCACGGCAAGACCACCACGACCTCCATGGTCGGCGCGGTCCTGGCCGAGGCCGGCTTCGACCCCACCATCGTGGTGGGCGGCCGGGTGACCGCGCTGGGGGCCAATGCCCGCCTCGGCCAGGGCGAGTTCCTGATCGCCGAGGCCGACGAGTCCGACGGCTCGTTCCTCCGCCTCACCCCGACGATCGCCGTGGTCACCACGATCGACGCCGAGCACCTGGACTACTACCCCGACCTGGCGGCGATCCGGGAGGCCTTCCTCGCCTTCGTCAACAAGGTCCCGTTCTACGGCGTCGCCGTCCTCTGCGCCGACCAGCCCGACATCCAGGCCCTGGTCCCGCGCGTCGAGAAGCGGGTCATCACCTATGGGCTGGCCGCCCCCGCCGACCTCGTGGCCGCCGGGCTCCGGCTGCGGGAGCTCCAGGCCGGCTTCGAGATCCTTCACCGCGGCGAGTCGCTCGGCGAGCTGACCCTCCAGGTCCCCGGCGCCCACAACGTCGCCAATGCGCTGGCGGCCACCGCCGTCGGCCTCGACCTCGAGGTGCCGTTCCCGGTCATCCAGCGCGCGCTGGCCGGGTTCACCGGCGTCCAGCGGCGCTTTCAGGTCAAAGGCGAGGCGGGCGGGGTGCTGGTCGTGGACGACTACGGCCACCATCCGGCCGAGATCCGGGCCACGCTGGCCGCGGCCCGGCGCGGGTTCGAGCGCCGGCTGGTGGTGGTCTTCCAGCCGCACCGCTACACCCGCACGTACCATCTGCACGCCGACTTCCTCACCGCCTTCGGCGAGGCCGACGTGCTGTTGATGACCGACATCTACCCCGCCGGCGAGGCGCCCATCCCCGGGGTCCACGCGCAGACCCTGGCCGAGGGCATCGCCGCCCGGACGACCCGGGAAGTCCGCTACATGAGCGACCGGGGAGCGCTGGTGGCAGAGCTCCTCCACGTCGTGCGGCCCGGAGACCTGGTCCTCGTCATGGGGGCCGGGGACATCGGAGGCGTCGCTGACCAGCTGCTCGAGCGGCTGGCCGCCGACGCGGCCGCCGATCGCCCTCCGCGCGGGGGCGGTCGGAGCCCAGGAGGAGACCGGCATGCTGGGTGAGATCCGCGGTGAGGTCCGGTTCAAGGAGCCGTTGGCCTACCACACGTCCCTCCGCGTCGGGGGCCCCGCCGACATCTTCGTGCTCCCCCAGGACGTGGACGACGTCCGCAAGGCGCTCATGTATGCCGACAAGGAGAAGCTGCCCGTCGTCGTCCTGGGCGGGGGCAACAACGTCCTCGTCAAGGACCGGGGCCTCCGGGGGGTCGTCGTCAAGCTCGAAGGCTGCCTCGGCCGCATGGAGTTCCACGGCGAGGAGGTCACCATCGGCGGCGGCGCCGGGCTCTCGACGATGATCCGCGAGGCCGCCGCGCTGGGACTGGGCGGGGTGGAGTCCCTGGTCGGGATCCCCGCCACCATCGGCGGCGCGCTGGCCATGAACGCGGGGACCCACGACGGCGCCATCGGGGACTTCGTCTCCGCGGTCTACTTCCTCCACGCCGACGGGACGATCGGCGAGTTGAAGCCCGCCACCGGCACCTTCGCCTATCGAACCTTCAACTTCCCGCCCGGCTCCATCCTCCTCGGTGCCCGGCTCGCCCTCCACCGCAAGCCTCAAAAGGAGATCTACGCCGAGATCAAGACCCGGCTCAAGCACAAGAAGGCCACCCAGCCGCTGGCGCTGGCCTCGGCCGGCTGCGTCTGGAAGAACCCGCCGGCCGACTATGCCGGCAAGCTGATCGAGAAGGCCGGCCTCAAGGGCAAGCGGGTCGGCGCCGCGGAGATCTCGGCCAAGCACGCCAACTTCGTCGTGAATCGCGGCGGTGCGACGGCGGCCGACATCCTGGCCCTGATGGAGATGGCGTTCGAGCGCGTGTTCAAGCAGACGGGCACGAGGCTGGAGGCTGAGATTCGCATCATCGGAGACTGACTGGGTGCCAACCGTCGCCGCCCGACCCGTCTTGCTCGTCTCCCGGGCCCGTCCCGCGCGCACGCTGGACGTGGCGACCGGGGACGCCTTCATCGCCGACCAGCGCCATCCCGCCCGCCGGTGGCGGCAGCTCCGGCGCGCCGGCCGTGTCCTCGGCCGGCTGGGCACGGTGGGGCTGGCGGGCCTCGCGTTGGCCATCACGGCGGCGGCGGTGGCTCACGGGCTGGCCACGAGCTCGCTGCTGGCCGTTCGGACGGTCGAAGTGATCGGCGCCCGGCGGGTTCCGGCGGCGAGCATCCTCGAGGCGGCGCGGGTGGAGCCGGGCATGAACCTGCTGACCCTCGACGCGGCGGCGGTGGCCGCGCGCGTGGGAGCGCTACCCGGGGTGCGCCGGGCCCACGTGGTCCGTCACCTCCCGTACCGCGTGGCCGTGCTCATCGAGGAGCGGGAGCCGTTCGCGCTGGTGAGCGGCCGCGCCGGCGGCCTCTTCTGGGTCGATGCCGAAGGCCACCTGGTCGGGCCCGAGCGGCGGCCGATCGCGCCCCGGCTGCCGGTCGTGAGCGGGGTGGAGCCGCCGGTGGCGGGTGACCACGCGGTGGGTGACCGCCTCCACACGGGCCTGGCCTTCCTGCGCGCGGTCCAGCGCGCCGGCGGACGGGTGGCCGAGCGCATCTCGGAGATCGACGTCGCCCCCGCCGGCGGCCCCGTGCTCTACACCACCGACGGCGTCGCGGTGTGGATGGGCGCGGAGGCGTGGGACGAGCGCCTGGGACGACTCGACGGCGTGCTCGGCGAGCTCGACGCCCGCCGCGAACCGGTGGAGTCCGTGGACCTCCGCTTCCGGGACCTCGTGGTCTGGAGGCCCCGAGCAAAGGAACGGTGACGATGCGGAAGTTGCCGACCATCGCGGGGCTCGACGTCGGCACCACCAAGATCTGCGCCCTCATCGGCGAGCTGACGCCGAGTGGCGTGGACATCGTCGGCATCGGCCAGTACCCTTCGCGGGGTCTCCGCAAGGGGATGGTGGTCAACATCGATTCGACCGTGGAGGCCATCAAGCGGGCCGTTACCGAGGCCGAGCAGATGGCGGGGGTGGAGATCGAGTCGGCCTACGCGTCCATCGGGGGTGGGCACCTGAGCGGAGTCAACAGCCAGGGCGTGGTGGCGATCCAGAGCCGGACCCGCGAGGTCTCCCCGCTCGACGTCGAGCGCGCGCTCGAGGTGGCCCGCGACGTGCAGCTCCCCCCCGACCGCGAGATCCTCCACGTGTTGACCCAGGCCTTTTCGGTGGACGAGCAGGATGGCATCCGGGAGCCGCTCGGCATGCTCGGCCACCGTCTGGGCGTCGAGGTCCACCTCGTCACCGGCGCGGTGGCCGCCGCGCAGAACGTCGTCCGCAGCGTGAACCGGGCCGGGCTGACCGTCCGGGACCTGGTGCTCCAGCCGCTGGCCTCGGCCGAGTCGGTCCTGATGCCGGACGAGCGGGACCTCGGCGTGCTCGTCGTCGACGTCGGCGGCGGGACCACCGACGTGGCGCTCTTCCGCGAGAACGCCGTCTGGCACACCGCCGTCATCCCGCTCGGGGGCGATCACATCACCAACGACATCGCGGTCGGGCTCCGCACGCCGGCCGTCGACGCCGAAGAGCTGAAGAAGCTCTTCGGCTGCGCCCAGACGACGCTCATCCTCGAGGACGAGACGATCGAGGTGCCGTCCATCGGCGGTCGCAAGGCCCGCGTCCTTTCGCGCCAGACGCTCTCCCGGATCATCCAGGCCCGGGTGGAGGAGATCTTCGCCCTGGTGGCCCGGGGCATCCGGCAGGCCGGCCTCGAGGACACGGCGACCGCCGGCGTGGTGGTGACCGGCGGCGCGTCGGTGATGGAGGGCGTCCCCGAGCTGGCCGAGTCCATCTTCGATCTGCCGGTGCGCCGCGGGATCCCCAAGTGGGTGGGCGGCTTCTACGATCGGGTCGAGAGCCCGGCCTACGCGACGGCGGTCGGCCTCGTCCTGGCCGGCGCCCGTCGCGACCGCCAGGCGGGAAACGGCGTCGGGATGCTCGGGGTCGGCGACGGCCTGCCCGGCGTGGGCCGCGCCGTCCGTCGGGTCCGGGAGTGGGTCGGCCAGCTGTTCTGAGAGCCCCGTGAAGGAATCGCCCATTCCGGGTGAGCAGGGAGACACGCGGAGGGGGGGTCCGGGGGAGGAGCGCGCAGCTCCCCCCCGGCCCGACTGAGCAGACTGACCGTGAGCCGAGAGCCGAGGAAGCCCGCGGGTCACGACCGCGGGAGGAAAGGGGGCATGATGGCGGAAGCGGTGCTCTTCCGGCTGGAGGAGGAGGACGAGCAGCTGGCGGCCAAGATCAAGGTCATCGGGTTGGGGGGCGGCGGCTCCAACGCCGTGAACCGGATGATCGCGTCGCGCTTCACCGGGGTCAGCTTCGTGATCGCCAACACCGATGCCCAGGCGCTGCGGGTGTCGCCGGCGCCGCTCAAGCTCCAGCTCGGGGCCAAGCTCACGGGCGGCCTCGGCGCCGGCTCCGACCCCGAGGTCGGCCGTCGGGCCGCCACCGAGGATCGCGAGACCCTCCAGCAAACCCTGACCGGCGCCGACATGGTCTTCATCACCGCCGGCATGGGCGGCGGCACCGGTACCGGCGCGGCCCCGGTCGTGGCGGCGCTGGCCAAGGAGATCGGCGCCCTCACGGTGGCGGTGGTGACCAAGCCGTTCGGCTTCGAAGGCAGTCGCCGAAGCCGCCAGGCCGAGGCGGGGATCCAGGAGCTGCGAGGCATCGTGGACACCCTGATCACGATTCCCAACCAGCGCCTCCTCGCGGTCGTCGAGAAGGGCACCTCGCTCCAGGAAGCCTTCCGGGTCGCCGACTCGGTCCTCCATCAGGCGGTTCAGGGCATCTCCGATCTGATCCTGGTCCCGGGGTTGATCAACCTCGACTTCGCCGACGTGCGGACGATCATGTCCGGCATGGGCCTGGCGCTCATGGGCGTCGGGGTGGCCCGGGGCGAGCATCGGGCGGTGGACGCTGCCCAGAAGGCGATCGCCAGCCCGCTTCTCGAAGAGACCTCGATCGAGGGCGCCCGCGGCGTGCTGATCAACATCACGGGGGGCGCCGATCTCACGCTTCACGAGGTGAACGAGGCGGCGAGCGCAGTGGCCGAGGCGGCGCACGAGGAGGCGAACATCATCGTCGGCGCGGTCGTGGACGAGGGCTTGACCGAAGAGATCCGGGTGACGGTGATCGCGACCGGCTTCGAGGACCGGCGGGCGAGCCTGGCGACGGCGCCGGTGCCGGCGGCGGCGACACTGGCCGGGGTGACCGCCTCGGCGTCGACGGCCGGGCGGACCGTGGACCTGAAGACCTTCCGCGGCGGCGAGCGGGCGGCACCGTGGCGCCGGCCGCGCGTGGACGGCGTCCGGGCCGATGGCGCCGATGCCTTCACGGACGACCTCGACATCCCGGCGTTCCTGCGGCGCCAGGCCGACTGACCGCATCCCTCGGCCCCGCGGGAGAGGGCGAGGGTGAAGGGAGCCGGGCGCGAGCAGTGGTCACGTTCCACGGGACGCCGCCGACGTATCTGACCCTCGACCCGCTCGAGGCGGCTGGCGTGCGCCACGCCTTCACGACCCGTCACCACGGGAGCTTCGCGGCTCGGCCGGGGCAGCCGTTCGGGGACGACGCGGCCCCGGCCGCACTGACCGGGCTCGGCCTCGACGCCCCCGCCGTCCGCTATGCCCGCCAGGTCCACGGGACCGCCTGCCTGGTCGCCGACGACGCCCGTCCCGGTCTGGTGGGCGAGGGCGACGCGCTCCTCACGACCCGACCCCGGCTGCCCCTGGCCGTCTTCACCGCCGACTGCCTGTCGATCGTCGTCGTGGACCCCGACCGTCGCGCGCTGGCGGTGGCCCACGCCGGCTGGCGCGGGACGGTCGCGGGCTTGGCCGGGGGGCTGGTCGAGGCCCTGGTCCGGCACACCGGCGCCCGGGCCGACCGTCTCCAGGCGGGGATCGGCCCCTCGATCGGTCCCTGCTGCTACGAGGTGGACGCCCCCGTCATCGACCCGCTGCGGGCGGCGTTTCCGGCCGACTGGGCCCGCTGGGCGCGCCCCCAGGCGCCGGGGAAGTGGTGGCTCGATCTCTGGCAGGCCAATGCCGATCAGCTCGTCGCCGCCGGCGTGCCGCCGGACGCGGTCGCCAATCCTCGCCTCTGCACGGCCTGTGGGTCCGACCTGTTCTTCTCCTACCGGCGGGAGGGGCGGGGCGGAAGCCTGGCCGCGCTCGCCTGTCTGGATTGAGAGAGCCCGTGAAGGGAATCGCCCCTGCCGTGTGACCAGGGAGACACCCGGAGGGGGGTCCGGGGGAGGAGCACGCAGCTCCCCCCCCGGCCCGACTGAGCCGCCTGCTACAATCGGCGAGGGTGCGGCGAGCATGGAGCGGCTCAGTCCCGATGCGTTGCGCAAGGTCCAGGCCGAGATCCTGGCTACCCCGCGGATGGCCTACGGGCTGCTCGCCCGGGTCCTCTTCGTCACCATGGACCTCTGCTACGGGCGGCGCCGCTCGCTCGAGAAGTTCAAGGTCCTCGAGATCGTGGCCCGGGTCCCCTACCAGGCGTGGGAGCAGGTCGCCTACGTCGCCATCACCCACACCTACCGGACGCCCGACTTCGCCCGCCGGATCCACGACCGTGTCCACGAGACCCGCCGGGCCCAGGACAACGAGCAGTGGCACCTGTTCATCATCGAGGAGCTCCTGCAGCGGCGCGGGGTGCCTCAGGGGTTCTTCTGGTACTGGCTCGTCCCCCAGCTCCTGGCCTTCGCCTATTACCACGTCTCGTGGCTCCTCTACGTGATCCGGCCCGGCCACTCCTATCGCCTGAACGCCGAGTTCGAGGACCACGCCGAGCACGAGTACATGGAGTTCATCCGCGAGCTTCCCGAGCTGGCGAGCGAGCCCTGGGAGAGCGTCTTTGCCGAGGACTACGGGCAGTTCGCGACGCTCGCCGACCTCTTCCGCCAGATCGGCTTCGACGAGCATGTCCACAAGGAGGAGAGCCTCGCTCGCCTCGATGCGCCACGCTTTTCGTGAGATTCATTGGCCCCCTGCGCCGGAAGAGGCTACAATACGCGATTGCTCATGGCTGACATCGACCTCGGTGCCAACTGGGCCGCGGTGAGCGAGCGGGTGGGCCGGGCCGCCGAGCGGGCCGGCCGCCGCCCGGGCGACGTCCTCGTGGTCGCCGTCTCGAAGACGGTGCCGGTCGAGCGGATCCGGGCGGCGATCGCGGCCGGCGTGCCCGCCCTGGGCGAGAACCGGGTCCAGGAGGCGAAGGCCAAGGTGGCGGCGGTCGGACGCGCGGTGCCGTGGCACCTGATCGGCCACCTCCAGACCAACAAGGTCCGCGACGCGCTCGCCTGCTTCGACCTGATCCAGTCCGTCGATCGCGTGCCGCTGGCCGAGGCCCTCGCGGCGCGGGCCGCCCGCGAGGGGCGGGGGGTCGAGGCGCTGATCCAGGTCAACGTGGCGGAGGAGCCGCAGAAGGGCGGGCTGGCTCCGACCGAACTGCGGCCGGCGCTGGAGGCGATCGGCCGGCTGCCGGGCCTCGTGCTGCGCGGGCTCATGACGATTCCGCCGCTGCCGCGGGATCCCGAGGAGTCGCGCCCCCACTACCGGGAACTGCGGAAGCTGCTGGAGGCGGCCCAGGGCTGGGGGCTCGGGCCCGGCTTCCGCGAGCTGTCGATGGGGATGAGCGGCGACTTCGAGGTCGCCGTCGAGGAAGGGGCGACCATGGTCCGCATCGGGACGGCGATCTTCGGGCCGCGGGAGCGCTGAGCGTGCCCAGACGCCACCCGGCCGTGACTGTCCGCGCGGCTCCAGTCGAAGCGCTCCGAGCGCGGGCTTTGCCCGCGCAACTTTGGGTCCGCGCGCCTCGGACGGCGGGGCCCCAGCCCCGCGACGTCCTGCGGCGCGCCCATCCCCGGGGGGAGGTTCGGAAGGGGGGCGGAGCCCCCCTCCGAGGTTAAGTGTCGGTCAAGGGTCGGAAGATCGGCTTCCTCGGCGGCGGCAACATGGGCGAGGCCCTGATCCGGGGCCTCCTCAAGACGGGCCTCATCCCGCCCGAGGACCTCTTCGTCACCGACGTACGGCTCGACCGCCTCGAAGAGCTGGCCCGCCTCTACGGGCTCCACACGCTGTCGGACAACCCGCTCCTGGTGCGCCGGGTGGACGTGGTGATCCTTGCCGTCAAGCCGCAGATCCTGGCCGCCGTCCTCCGCGAGATCGGGCCGGCCGTGGCGGGCAAGCTCGTGATCTCCATCGCGGCGGGTGTCTCCACCGCGGTGATCCGGGGCCACCTGCCGCCCGGGGTCCGCCTCATCCGGACGATGCCCAACACGCCGGCCCTGGTCCTGGAGGGCGCGACCGCGATCGCGCGCGCGGACGGACTCGAGCCCGGGGATCTGGAGACGGCCCAGGAGATCTTCTCGGCCGTCGGCAAAGTCGTCGTGCTCGAGGAAGAGCTGATGGACGCGGTGACCGGGCTCTCCGGCTCCGGGCCCGCCTACATCGCGCTGGTCATCGAGGCGCTGGCCGACGGGGGCGTGCGGGTCGGGCTCGACCGCCAGACCGCGATGACGCTCGCCGCCCAGACCGTGCTCGGTTCCGCGCGGCTGCTGATCGAGACCAAGACCCACCCCGGCCAGCTCAAGGACATGGTCACGTCGCCAGGCGGCACCGCCATCGCCGGCATCCACACCCTGGAGGCGGGCGGGCTCCGCCGCACCCTGATCGACGCGGTCGAGCGGGCGACCCATCGCTCCCGCGAGCTGGGGCGGGGCGAGTCGAAGTAGCCATGTTCGTGCTGCGGCAGTTCCTGCTCGCCTTTGCCGCGCTGATCGACTACCTGCTGTGGGCGTATCTCTGGATCATCATCATCCGGGCGCTCGTCTCGTGGGTGAACCCCGATCCCTGGAACCCGATCGTGCGCTTCCTCCACCAGATCACCGAACCGGTCCTGCGCCCGATCCGGCGCCTGCTCCCCGCCTCTCCCATCGACTTTTCGCCTCTCATCGTCATCCTGGGGATCTATTTCCTCCAGTGGTTCCTGGTCCCGGTGATCCGGGAGGCGGCGTTCAGGCTGAGCTGAGGAGGTGCGCGCATGCGACTGTCGGCGATGGACATCCGGCAGCAGCAGTTCGCGGTCAAGCTGATCCGGGGATTCGATCCGCAAGAGGTGGACGCGTTCCTGGAAGAGATGGCCGACGACTGGGAAGAGCTGCTCAAGGAGAACAACCTCCTCAAGGGCCAGTTGGGCACGCTGGAAGACCAGAAGAAGGTGACCGACGACCAGAACCGGACGCTGCAGGAGAGCCTCATCCTGGCCCAGAAGATGGCCGAGGAGTTCAAGGAGAACTCCCGGCGGGCGGCCGAGATCGTGCTGCGAGAAGCCCAGCTCCAGGCCGAGAAGCTCATGGAAGAGAAGCGACAGGAGCTCGGCAAGCTCACCCTGGACATCGACGGCTTCAAGCAGCTCAAGCGTCAGCTGTCCGAAGAGCTCCTTTCGACGCTCAAGATGTACCAGCGGCTCGTCGAGCAGCGGCTCGCCGATGGCAAGGCCTGAGCCGGCGGCGGCTCGCCTCACCGTTCAGGTGCAGCCGCGGGCCAGCCGGAGCGAGATCGTGGCGCGCGGCGGGACCTCCCTCCGGGTGCGGGTGACGGCGCCGCCGGCCGGGGGCGCGGCCAACGCGGCGGTCCGCGATCTGGTGGCGCAGGCCCTCGCCTGCCCGCCGTCGGCGGTGACGATCCTGCGCGGCCACAGCGCGCGCACGAAGCTGCTGGGGATCGCCGGGTTGACACCGGCCGAGCTGAAGGCGCGCCTGGCCGCGCTGCCCGCGTGACGCCCCCGAAGCTCGCGTTCACCACGGTCGCCTGGCTCGGCGACCGGGTTCTCCTCCTCGACCAGCGCCGCCTCCCGACCGAGGAGGTCTCTGTCGAATGTCGGACCTGGGAAGCGGTGGCGGAGGCGATTCGCTCCCTGGCCGTCCGCGGCGCCCCCGCCATCGGGGTCACGGCCGCCTTCGGCGCCGCGCTGGCGGCGCTGGCGAGCCCGGCCACCACGGCTGACGACCTGGTCGCCGACCTCGAGGTGGGGATCAAGGGTCTGGCCGCGACCCGGCCGACCGCGGTCAATCTCTTCTGGGCCCTCGACCGGATGCGCCGCCACGCCCTCGAGCACCGCGCGCTCCCGGCCGGCGACCTGCGGGCCAGCCTCGTCGCGGAGGCGGAGTCGATCCTGGAGGAAGACGTGGCCGCCAACCGGCGCCTCGGCGCCCACGGGGCCTCGCTCGTCCCCGACGGCGCCCGCATCCTGACTCACTGCAACGCCGGGGGTCTGGCGACGGCGGGCTACGGCACCGCGCTCGGCGTCGTGCGGGCCGCGGTGGAGGCGGGCAAGCGGCCGTTCGTCTGGGTGGACGAGACCCGCCCGGTGCTCCAGGGCGCACGGCTCACCGCCTGGGAGCTGGCCAAGGAGGGGATCCCCCACACGGTGATCGCCGACGTCGCCGCGGCCTCGATGATGGCGCACGCCGAGATCGATCTGGTGGTCGTCGGCGCCGACCGCATCGCGGCCAATGGGGACACCGCCAACAAGATCGGGACCTACAGCCTCGCCGTGTTGGCCCAGGCCCACCGCTTGCCCTTCTACGTGGCGGCGCCCTTCTCGACCATCGACTCGTCCCTTCCCGACGGCCGGGTCATCCCGATCGAGGAGCGCGACGCGCGCGAGGTGCAGGAGCTGGCCGGCCTGCGCCTGGTGCCGGACGGCACGCCGGCGCGCAACCCCGCCTTCGACGTGACGCCGGCCGCGCTCATCACCGCGATCATCACCGAGCGCGGCGTCTTCCGCCCGCCCTACAGCTTCGGCCGATAGCGGCCGGGCGACACCCGCCCGCATCCCGTCGTCCTGATTGGTCGTCCCGAGGCTGCTCGGTTCTCAGCCCCGGCGATCCCTGCGCCTGCCGGTTGACCGGCTGGAACACCCAGCCTATAGTGGACCTATCGCGTACGAGACCCTACCCGTTGGGAAAGGAGCGGCGATGAAGAAGTACTACCTGATGGCGCCCGGGCCGACGCCGATCCCGCCCGAGGTGCTCCAGGCGCTCTCCCGGCCGATCCTCCACCACCGCACCCCCGAGTTCGAGGCCCTGTTCGCGCGCGTCCGCGGCGGACTGGCCGACCTCATGGAGACGCGCAGCGAAGTCCTCGTCCTGGCCGCATCGGGGACCGGCGCCATGGAGGCGGCGGTGGTAAACCTGCTGTCACCGGGCGACGAGGCGATCGTGATCCGGTGCGGCAAGTTCGGCGAGCGGTGGGGCGAGATTACCCGGGCGTTCGGCGTCACGGCTCACACCCTCGACGCGCCGTACGGGGAGACGGTCGAGGCGGAGCGGGTCGCCGCTGCGCTGCGGGCGCATCCGCGGGCCAAGGCCCTCTTCGCGACCCAGAGCGAGACCTCGACCGGAGTTCTCCAGGACATCGAGGCCTACGCGACGCTGACCCGGCGGACCGACACGCTGCTGGTCGTCGACACCGTGTCTTCGTGCGGGGTGGTCGCCTGCCCGATGGACGCGTGGGGGGTGGACGTGGTCGTGACCGGTTCGCAGAAGGGGCTGATGTGCCCGCCTGGGCTGGCCTTCATCGCACTGAACGACCGCGCGTGGCGGGCGGCCGAGGGCGCGACCTGCCCGAAGTTCTACTGGGATCTCAGGACCGAGCGGAAGTGGCAGGCCAAGGGCCAGGCCCAGTACACCCCGGCCGTCTCGCTCCTGATGGGCCTGGACATCGCCATCGGTCTCCTCCAGGCCGAAGAGCTGCCCCGCGTCTACCGCCGCCACGACCGGCTGGCCCGCGCCATGCGGGGCGGCGTCGAGGCGCTCGGCCTCACCCTGTTCCCCCGGGCCACGCCCAGCCCGGCCGTCACCGCCGTCGTCGCGCCCTCGGGGGTGGACGGGGAGGGGGTGGTCCGCGGCTACGGCGAGGAGCACAACATCACCATCGCCGGCGGCCAGGGCGACATGAAGGGTAAGATCTTCCGCCTGGCCCACCTCGGTTACGTCGGCGAGTACGACATCATCGTCGGCCTGGCCGCGCTCGAGCGCGTGCTGGCCGGCCTCGGCGTGCCCGTGGACTTCGGTGCCGGCGTCGCGGCCGCCCAACGAATCCTGGCCAAGGACGAGTAGCCTCGATGGCCAAACGGGTCCTGGTGACCGACTCCCTCCAGGAGGTGGGCGTCGAGGCCCTCCGGGCCGAGGGCCTCGAGGTGGACGTCGTGCCCACGCTGCCGCCGGCCGAGCTGGCCCGCCGCCTCGCGCCCTACGCCGGACTGATCGTGCGGAGCGCGAGCAAGGTCACCGCCGAGGTCATCGGGGCGGCGCCGGCGCTCGAGGTCATCGGCCGGGCCGGGGTCGGGCTCGACAACGTGGACGTGGACGCCGCCAGCCGGCGGGGCATCGTCTGCATGAACACCCCGGGGGGGAACACGATCGCCGCCGCCGAGCACACCATGGCGCTGCTCCTGGCGATGGCCCGCCAGCTCCCCCAGGCCCATGCCCAGCTCAAGGGCGGGAAGTGGGAGCGCGAGCGCTTTCTCGGCACCGAGGTGTATGGCAAGACCCTCGGCGTCCTGGGGCTGGGTCGGATCGGGCAGGAGGTGACGCGGCGGGCCCAGGGCTTCGCCATGAACGTGATCGCCTACGATCCCTATCTCACCACCGAGGTCGCCCAGCGCCTGGGGGTGGAGCTGGTGGATCTCGACGACCTCTACCGTCGGGCCGACTTCGTCACGGTTCACGTGCCGCTGACCAAGGAGACCCGGGGTCTGGTCGGCGCCGCCGAGTTCGCCAAGATGAAACCGGGCGTCCGCATCGTGAACTGCGCGCGGGGCGGGATCGTGGACGAGGCCGCCCTCGCCGCCGCCGTCCAGGCCGGCAAGGTGGCCGCGGCCGCGCTCGACGTCTTCGAGCGGGAGCCCCCCTGGGGCTCGCCGGTCCTCGACCTCGACCCGGTGGTGGTGACGCCACACCTCGGCGCGTCGACCGAGGAGGCGCAGATGTCGGTGGCGGTGGCGATCGCCCAGCAGGTGGCCGACCTCCTCGTCCGCGGCATCGTCCGCAACGCGGTCAACGCGCCGAGCGTGGACCCCGAGGTCCTGAAGGAGCTGGCCCCCTACCTCACGCTGGCAGCCAAGCTCGGCTCGTTCCTGGGCCAGGTGGCCGAGGGGCGCATGGCCGAGGTGCGGTTCACCTGCGCCGGCGAGGTGGCCTCGCACGCGCTCCAACCGCTCACCGTGACCTTCCTCCGGGGCCTGCTGGCCGTGATCCTGGAAGAGAACGTCACCGACGTGAACGCGCCCTACCTGGCCCGCCAGCGGGGCCTTCGGCTGGTCGAATCGAAGACGCCGGTGAGCGAGGACTTCGCCAGCTTGCTGACCGCGGAGCTGGGGACCGACCGCGGAACCTGGCAGGTGGCGGGCGCGCTCTTCCACCGCAAGGAGCCGCGCATCGTCCAGGTGGATGGCTACGGCATGGAGGCCCACGCGGCGGGCTGGATGGTCGTCTTCACCAACGACGACGTCCCCGGCGTCATCGGGCGGATCGGGACCCTGTTCGGCGCTCACGGGATCAACATCGCCGGGATGCAGCTCGGTCGCCAGCACGCCGGCGGGCGGGCGGTGTCCATCCTGAACCTCGACAGCCCCGTTCCCGACCACGTGCTGGCCGAGCTGCGGGCGTTGCCCAACATCCGCTCGGCGCGGCTCGTGCACCTCTAAGCCCGCCGGCCGGCCCGCGGCGCCGATGGCCCCCTGGCGCCGGGCGCCGTTTGCCCGTATACTTCTGCGGGTTTGCCCTCTCGGGGCGCCAGTGTCATGGACCGACGTAGTCTCCACTCGCAGCTTCCCACCGGGGTAAAGATCTACCTCCCCGACGAGGCCGCCCGGCTCCGCGGGCTCCAGGAGCGGCTCATGGCCGTCTTCCGCCTGTGGGGGTTCCGGGAGGTGATGACGCCGACCTACGAGTTCTTCGACGTCCTCGCCGTGGGCACCGACCCCGCGCTCCAGGAGCGGATGTTCCGCTTCGTCGATCGCGAGACCGGGCGCATGCTCGCCCTCCGGGCCGACGTGACCCCGCAGATCGCCCGCATCGCCGCCACCCGTCTCCGCGACCGGCCGAAGCCCTACCGCCTCGCCTACCGGACGAACATCTTCCGCTACGACGAGCCGCGGGTGGGGCGCCAGCGCGAGTTCTATCAGGCCGGGGTCGAGCTGATCGGCCTCGACAAGCCGGAGGCCGACGCCGAGATGATCGCGATGGCGATCGAGGGCTTCCGGGCGGCCGGGCTCGGTCGCTTCCAGATCGACGTCGGTCAGGTCGAGTTCGTCCGCGGCGTGCTGGACGGGCTCGGCGTCGAGCGGGAGGTCGTCCTCGGGCTCCGCGACGCCCTCCGGCGGAAGGACGCCCCCGAGCTCCAGCGGCAGGTCAGCGAGCTCCAGGTGTCCTCGGCGACCGCCGACCTGCTCCTCGCGCTGCCGACCCTCCACGGGCGGGGGACCGAGGTCCTGACCCGGGCCGCGGTCCTCGCCCAGAACCCGCGCTCGGAGCGGGCCGTCCAGAGCCTGAGCGAGGTCCACCGCCTGCTGACGGCCTACGGCCTGGCCGAGGCCATCATGCTCGACCTCGGCGAGGTGCGGGGCTTCGACTACTACTCGGGCGTGAACTTCGAGGGCTACGCCGAAGGGTACGGCGCGGAGCTGTGCGGGGGCGGGCGCTACGACCACATGCTGGCCCGCTTCGGTGAATCGTGCCCGGCGACCGGCTTTGCCTTCGACGTGAACCGGCTCATCCTGGCACTCGAGGCCCAGGGGTTCGAGCTACCGGTGCGGGGGCCGGAGGTCTTCATCATCGACTTCACCGACGACAAGACGACGGCCCTCGCGCTCTCCCGCCGGCTTCGCGATCGCGGACTCGCCGTCTGCCGCGACATCATGAGCCGGCCGCTCAGCGAGTCGCTCGCCTACGCCCGGGAGATCCGCGCCGCGCGGGCCCTCGTGATCGACGCGGCCGGGCTGGCCCGGGGCGAGGTGCGGCTGCTCGATCCCGCGAACGGCCACGAGGAGCCGATCCCTCTCCGGGACCTGATGGACGCGCCCGGCCGCGTGCTGGAGCCCGCCCCCCGTGCCTAACGTCGTCGTCGTCGGCGCCCAGTGGGGCGACGAAGGCAAGGGCAAGATCGTCGATCTCGTCACGCCCTGTGTGGATGTCGTCGTCCGCTACTCCGGCGGCCCCAATGCCGGCCACACCATCGTGGCCGGGGGCCGCCGCTACGTCCTCCAGTCCATCCCCTCCGGCGTGCTCCGGCCCGGCAAGCGGAGCGTGATCGGCTGTGGGGTGGTCGTCGATCCCCAGGCGCTGCTCGAGGAGATGGACGGCCTCATCGCGGCGGGGATCGCCGTCGATCAGGTCTACGTCGCGCAGAACGCCCACGCGATCATGCCGTACCACCGGGCCCTGGACCAGGCCTACGACCAGGCCCGGATCGGCACCACCGGCAAGGGGGTGGGGCCGGCCTACGCCGACAAGGCGGCCCGGCTCGGGATCCGGATGGGAGATCTGCTCGACGAGGCGGTGCTCCGGGAGAAGCTGGAAGCGGTACTGCCGGTCAAGAACCACCTCCTGCGCGGGCTCTATGGCCACCCCGGCTTCGGCATCGAGGACGTCGTGGCGAGCGTGCGCCTCCACGCCGAGCGGCTGGCGCCCCACGTGGTCGATACGACGCTCCTCCTCCACCGGTGGCTGGCCGCGGGCGCCAGCGTGGCGTTCGAGGGCGCCCAGGGGACGATGCTCGACATGGACCACGGGACGTACCCCTATATCACCTCGTCCAGCGCCACCGCCGGCGGCGCGGCGGCCGGCACCGGCGTGCCGCCGACCCGGATCGACGGGGTGCTCGGGGTCACCAAGGCCTACGCGACGCGCGTGGGGGAAGGACCCTTTCCGACCGAGGTCACCGGCGACCTCGGCGAGCTGATCCGGGCCCGGGGGAAGGAGTACGGCTCGGTGACCGGACGGCCGCGGCGT
Organism: Candidatus Methylomirabilota bacterium; assembly: GCA_036001225.1. Classification (GTDB taxonomy): domain Bacteria; phylum Methylomirabilota; class Methylomirabilia; order Rokubacteriales; family DASRDR01; genus DASYUM01. The sequence goes on from DASYUM010000052.1 coordinate 16,939, forward strand.
TGCGGCTGGTTCGACGCGTTGGTGCTCCGTCACGCCGTGCGGGTCAACGGCCTCGAGACGGTCGCGGTGACCAAGCTCGACGTGCTGGACCAGTGCCACCGCGTGCGGGTCGGCGTGGCGTACCGCTACCGCGGGTCCCGGCTCGACGAGCTGCCGCTCGAGGAGCGGGCGCTGGCGAAGATCGAGCCGATCTACGAGGAACGGTCGGGGTGGATGGCGCCCACCGAGGGGCTGCGGGCCTGGGAGGATCTCCCGGGCCGGGCCCGCGACTACCTGGCGTGGCTTCAGGACCTGATCGGTTGCGAGATCTCGCTCATCTCGACCGGCCCGGCCCGCGACGAGACCATCGTGATCGAGCCCTCGCGGCTGACCCGCTGGTTTCCCGATCTGCGCCGGGCCTGCGCGCCGGTCACCGACTGAGCCGCCGGACGTCGCGGGGCCGGGGCCTCACCCTCCGATGCCCATGAGCGGGAGGGCAGCCTCCCGGAGATCGGCTCATCGAGGCGGGAGGACGCGCACCGTGGCGAGACGGACGTGGGAGCGGGCGTGGGGAAGCGCCGTGTCCGCCACACTGAGACGCTTCCCGGTCTCGGCATTCCAGAGCCCGATCCACACGTCGTACTCGCCGGGCGGCAGCGTCTCCGGCAGCCGCACCCGGTAGCGCTCTCTCACCAGTTCGCCTTCCTTCCACCGGCTGGTGGGGTAGCGGTCGTGAAGGGGCCCGTGATCCTGCCCGAAGCCGATCTTGCCGCCCTGGACGAAATGCACGAAGACGGTCAGGTCCTCCGTCGTGCGCCGGAGGGCCTGCCAGTAGTAGGACAGCGCCACGACCTCGCCCACGTGCGGCTCCCGCGGCTCGAGACCATAGCCGAGCAGTCGAGCCGATCGGCCGAAGCGGACGTCGGCCCGCACCGGGGGCGCATAGTCTTCCCGGAGCCTCCGCTCGACATCCGCCGCGCGCTCCGGCTTCCCTTGGCGCCGGTAGAGCTCGGCGAGCCGATCGAGGACGTCGCTGTGCTGGCCGTCCTCGGCCGCCGGCCCGAGCAGCCGTTCGTACTCCTGGAGCGCCCGGCTCGCCATCCCGAGCCGTTCGAACACCAGGCCCCGCTGGTAGGGATCGCTCCCGTCCGGCGGAAGGCCGGCCTTCTGATACGCCTCGGCCAGCCGCCAGTGCGCCGCCTCCGACTCGGGATCGAGCCGAACCGCTCGCTCGTAGGCGGCCACCGCCAGCCCCCACCGGCCCTCCGCCCCCAGGCGAAGTCCCTCTCGAAGGTGAGCCGAGGCCTCCTGGCCTTCCGGCGGCGGGACGCGGGCCGGCCCGTAGATGAAGAGCTCGGCGATGCCCCAGCCTTCTTTGGGGTCCGCGCCCGTCTGGGTGATCCGGACATACCGCACCGGGCGTGGCGGAAAGAGGCTGATGACGTGGCCGGTCTGGTCGACCCGGGGCTGACCGTCACGCCAGCGCACCGTCACGTCAAACTCCGGGACTGACGCCACCGCGTCCCAGCTCCGTCCATCCCGGGAAACCTCGAGCTGGTACCCCTTCGGGAGCCCGACGGCGGAGCGGACCGGCAAGATCGTGATCCCGCCGACGGGCACCAGCCCTCCCAGGTCCAGCCCGTACCACATCCCGGGCTGGAGCGGCTTCGCGCTGAGCCAGGCGGTGTCCACGTCCCGGTCGAAGGCCCGGGCCGGATCGGTGCCCGGCGGGTTCGCCACCGCCCGCCACCCGACCGGGGGAAGGCTCACCAGCGGGCCGTCGGCAGACGGGTGGAAGTCGTAGAAGACGGAAAACTCTCCGAAGTCCTTCCGCCGGTACCCGGCGCTGATCGCCTGGAGACCCCACTCGAGCCACCGG
>DASYUM010000053.1:0-5058 GCA_036001225.1 Candidatus Methylomirabilota bacterium
CCAGCTGGACGGCCAGGGTGCCGACCCCGCTGGCCGCCGCGTGAATCAGCACCGACTCGCCGGGCCGCAGGGCCGCTCCCGTCCGGACGAGGTGATAGGCGGTCACGCCGGCCAACGGCAACGCGGCCGCCGGCTCGAAGGCGAGGTCGGGCGGGATCAGGTAGACGAGCGCCTCGGGCGCTGCCACGTACTCCGCCTGGCAACGGTGGCCGAGCATCGTCAGCACGCGGTCACCCGGGCGGGGGCCCTGCACCTCGGCGCCCACGCGCTCCACCGTGCCGGCGGCTTCGACGCCCTCGGCGTGGGGGAGGCGGAGGTCGGGGTTGTAGGCGCCGGCCCGGCGCATCAGGTCGGAGAAGTTCACCCCGGCGGCGGCGACCCGGATCAGGACGTCGCCGGGGGCCGGCTGCGGCTCCGCCACCTCCTCGAAGCGGAGGACCTCGGGGCCGCCGAACTCGTGGAAGCGGACGGCCTTCACGAGGGCGGGCCCGGAGTCGCGGGTGGCGGCGTGCTGGTTTCCGGCGTGAACCAGGCGTCGAGCGCTTCGTCGTAGTAGACGGTCAGCTCCTCGGCGGTCGCCAGGCGTATCCGGAACCACCGCCGGCGCCCGCGGCCGGGATCGGCGCCGGCCTCGATCCACCCCCACAGGACGTCGGTCACCGCCACCGCTTCCTCGCCCCGCCAGACACCGCGGGGCCGCTCCTCGGCGCGACCGCCGGCGTAGGACAGGACGCGGATGGGGTGGTCCATCACCGGGCCGATAACCGTCGCATCCCGTCGTCCTCGGTCGTCGGCGCACCTCGACTTCGGGTAGCGCGCCTCGGACGGCAGGGCCCCAGCCCCGCGACGTCCTGCGGCGCGCGTACGCGGCATACGCCTCGGCGCGCCTCCTCCCTGCGTCCTAGGGCTGCTTGGTTCTCGGCCCGGTGACGACGTCGCATGCTCTCTCCTAGAGCTCGACGAGGACGCTGGTCCCCTCCACTGTCACCGGGAAGGAGGCGACCTTGATCGCCGCGTTCATCGCGTTGGCGCCGGTCGTCACCTCGTAGCGCCAGCCGTGCCAGGGACAGGTGACGATGGTCCCCTCGAGGTCGCCCTCCCCCAGCGGTCCGCCGCGGTGGAGGCAGGTGTTGTCGATCGCGTAGAACGTCCCGTCGCAGTTGAACACCGCCAGCGTCTTGCCTTCGGCCTCGACGACCTTCCCCTGCCCGGGCTCGATCTCGGAGGTATCAGCCACCCTGGTGAGCTTTGCCATGGAATCTCCCTTCGTGTCGGTTCAGTCCCGCAGGAGCTGGCGGGCGATGATGAGCCGCTGGATCTCCGAGGTCCCCTCGTAGATCCGCGCCGCGCGCGCTTCCCGGTACAATCGCTCCATCGGCGAGCCGCGGAGCACGCCCTCGCCGCCGTGGATCTGCACGGCCTGGTCGATCACGCGATGGGCCATCTCGGTGGCGTAGAGCTTCGCCATCGACGACTCCAGCGTGACCCGCGCCGCCCCCGCGTCCTTGAGCCGCGCCGCCGAGTAGACCAGCAGACGGGCGGCGCGCAACTCGGTCGCCATGTCGGCCAGCTTGGCCTGGACGAGCTGGAACTGGGCCAGCGGCTGGCCGAACTGGACGCGGCGCCGGGCGTGGGCGAGGGCGAGGTCGAGCGCGGCCTGGGCGAGGCCGACCGCCTGGGCGCCGACCGAGGCGCGGAAGACGTCGAGCGTCGCCATGGCGATGCGCCAGCCGTCGTGTTCGGGCCCGAGCAGGGCCGCGGCCGGGACCCGGCAGCGGTCGAGCACGAGCTGGCCGATCACGTGCGGCGCCATGGTGTGCATGGGGGCGCCCGACAGGCCGGCCGTGCCCTTGGCGACGAGGAACGCCGAGATGCCCTTGCTCCCGCGCTCGGGCGCCGTCTTGGCGAAGAGGACGTAGAGGTCGGCCACCGGCGCGTTCGAGATGAAGCGCTTGACGCCGGTCAGCACCCAGCCGTCGCCGTCACGCTCGGCGCGGGTGCCGAGCGCGGCCGCGTCGGAGCCGGCCTCGGGCTCGGTCAGCGCGAAGGCCGGGACCTGCTCGCCCCGGGCCAGGCCGGGCAGCCAGCGCGCCTTCTGGGCCTCGCTGCCGGCGAGCAGCAGGGGGTAGCTGCCGAGCCCCTGGATCGCGAACAGCTCCTCAGCGGCCGGACACGTCCGGGCCAGCTCCTCGCGGACGAGGCAGAGCGTCATCGACCGAAAGGGGCCGTCCAGCGCGCCCCCGTGGACCGCGGGAACCAGGAGCGGGAAGACGCCCTCTTTGCCGAGGGCGCGGGCCAGCTCCCAGTTCAGCTCGTCCCGCTCGCCCCACGCGTCGGCCAGGGGGCGGAAGACTTCGGCCCCGGCGCGGGCGACGCGGGTCTGGAGCGCCTGCTCCTCGGCCGTCAGCTCGAGCCCGGGCGCATTCACGCGGGTTTCCCCGGGGCGAGGTACCGGACGAAGGTCAGCTGGCCGCCGTCCACCGAGAAGAGGGCCAGCGGCCGGCTCACCGTGCCGTCGTCCCGCAGCCGGAGCTCGCCTCCGTACACCGAGTCGAACCGCCGCCGGGCCAGGAGGACGTCACGCAAGCGGCCACCGCCGGGCGGCCCCCCCCGCTCGGCCATCGCCTGGCGGAGTCCGGCCGCGACGAGCGTGACCGCGTCGTAGGCCGTCGCGGCGTGGCCGGAGGGCGCGCTCCCGAACTTCTTGGTGTAGACGTCGGTGAAGCGCGCCCCAGCCGAGCCCGGCTCGGGCCGGAAGGCGTCGGCGATCACCGCCGCATTCTGAAGCCCGGGGCCGGCCGCGAGGAGCGCGATCGGGTCGTCGTCGAGCAGCGCGAGGGGGCCGGCGTACCCCGCCTCGCGGAGCCGGAGCGCCAGGTCGCCGAGATCGGCGCCCCGGAAGCCCAGGACGACGGCGTCCGGCCCCACCCGGACGAGCCGCCGGAGCCGGGCCGCGAGATCGGGGGCGTCGAGGCTCACGCTCTCCTCGTGAACGAGCGCGGCGCCGCGCTCGCGCCAGCTGGCGGCGAGGGCGGCGCGCACCGCCTTGCCGAACTCGTCGCCGGCCGCGAGGAGGGCCAGGCGGCGGACCTGGCGCTCGGCGGCATAGGCCACCAGGGCCTCCACCCGGGCGGCGATCGGCGCCCGCGCATGGATGAGCGTGCGGCTGGCGGATGCCAGGCGTTCGGTCACCAGGCCGAGGTGGACGAGGAGGACGTCGCGGGCCGCGGCCAGCGGCTGCACCGTCACCGTGGGGGTGGCCGACGCGGTGAAGATCACCGGGGCGCCCGTCGCCGCCAGACGCGCGAAGGCCTCGGTGGCCTGCTTGAGGTTCAGCGGCGAGACGTCCGCCGCTTCCAGGGCGAGGTGGACCCCCGGCTCGGCCGCGAGGGCCGGCGGGGCGTCCGGGTCCGGGGCCCGATCGAGGTCGGCGATGGCCAGCTCCATCCCCTGGCGCATCTCCTTGCCGAACCAGGCCGAGGTGCCGGAGAGGGGGAGCAGCGCGCCGATCCGGACGGAGGGCAGGCTCGACTTCGGCTTGGACGAGGGCCCGTCCGTCTCCGGTCGCGGCGCGGCCGGCGCGCCGGCGGAGGGCAGCCGCGGGAGCGACTGGGCCCGGGCGTCGCCGCCGGCGGCCAGGAGGAGCGCGGCCGCGACCAGACCGAAGCGGCGGAGGCTCCGCATGATCGAGAGAAATTGTACCCCACCGCACCGCGCGGCGGGGGGGACGGGACCCTGACCGGCTCGGGAGGAGGGGAGCGCGGGAGAGGTGAGGGCGCCGGGACGCCCTCACCTCGTCGGCCGCAATCAGTGGCCAGCCGGCCGCGCGGTGGCCTCCAGAACCGCGGGCTCGCGGCGCGGGGTGGGCTCGGCGGCCGCTGCGTGCCCGCCCCCGTACCCCGACACCTCGAACGCGTAGGCGTTCTCGGAGTGCTGGGAGACGTCGAGGCCGAGGAACTCTTCCTCCTCGGTCACCCGCAGGCCGACCACGGCGTCTACCACCTTGAGCAGGATGTAGGAGCCCAGGAACGCGAACGCCCAGGTCGCCATCACGGCGACGGCCTGGATCCCGAGCTGGCCGGCGTTCCCGAAGAAGAGGCCGTTGGCGCCGGCGTCATTGATCGCCTTCGTCGCGAAGAGCCCGGTCGCCAGGGCGCCCCAGGTGCCGCCGACCGCGTGGACCCCGACCACGTCGAGGCTGTCGTCGTAGCCGAAGCGGGGCTTGAGGTTGCAGGCAAAGAAGCAGACCACGCCCGCCACCGCGCCGACCAGGATGGAGGATACCGGGCCGACGAACCCCGAGGCTGGCGTGATCGCCACGAGCCCGGCCACCGCCCCCGATGCGGCGCCGAGGACGGTCGGCTTGCCGCACTTGATCCACTCGGTGATCATCCAGCCGAGCGCCGCCGCCGCGGTGGCCGTGTTGGTGACCACGAAGGCGCTGGTCGCCAGGGCCCCGGCGCCGAGGGCGCTGCCGGCGTTGAAGCCGAACCAGCCGACCCAGAGCATGGCCGCGCCCATCACGGTGAACGGGAGGTTGTGGGGCGGCATCGGCTCCCGGCCGTAACCCTTCCGGTGGCCGATCAGCATCGCGGCGGCGAGGGCGGAGACGCCCGACGAGATGTGCACCACGGTGCCGCCGGCGAAGTCGAGGGCCCCCAGGTTGCGCAGCCAGCCGCCGGTCCCCCACACCCAGTGGGCGAGCGGGTCGTAGATCAAGGTCGCCCACAGCAGGATGAAGAGGAGGAAGGCGGAAAAGCGCATCCGCTCGGCGACCGCCCCCGTGATCAGCGCCGGGGTGATGATCGCGAACATCAGCTGGAAGACCATGTACGCCTGATGGGGGATCGTCGCCGAGTAGTCGGGGTTCGGCTCGAGCCCGACCCCGTTGAGGCCGATCCAGTGGAGGCTCCCCACCAGGTGCCCGATGTCGGGCCCGAACGCCAGGCTGTAGCCGAACAGCACCCACTGGACGGAGATCAAGGCCATCAGGATGAACGACTGCATGACCGTGGCCAGCACGTTCTTCCGGCGCACCATGCCGCCATAAAAGAACGC
>DASYUM010000054.1:0-6481 GCA_036001225.1 Candidatus Methylomirabilota bacterium
GCCGGTGCTCCGGCGGATCGCGCGCTACGCCGACGCCTGGGTCCCCCACTCCTCGGCGACTCCGGAGATGGTCGAGCGCGACTGGGCGGTCATCGAGCGGGTGGCGCCGGAGTTCGGGCGGAAGGCGGCCGACATCGGCGTTGTCTACTCGAACTTCGTCCACGTGCTCGGCCAGGGGGAGCGGCCGGAGGCGGCGGCGGCGCGCTTCGCCACCTTCTCGGGCATGGACCTCGACTACTGGCGCGAGCACTACCTCCTGGGTGAAGCCGAGGCCGTCGCCGAGCGGATCACCCGGCGCATCGCCGCCGTCGGCGGCCGCGTGGACTGGGTCGTGCTGAACCCGGTGGACTGGGACTCCGAGCAGCTCGAGCGCCTGGCCGCCGAGGTGCTCCCGCGCGTCTCCGGCTGAGGCGCGGCGCATCCGGCCGTGGCCGCCCGTTTGCTTGACCGGGTCTGACCCCTCCCGTATAGTGATGACACGATGTCATTTTTTGGCGGGAAATCAACGAGCACGGTGACCGAGGAGACGATTCTCGGCGCGCTGCGCGGCATTCAGGACCCCGAGCTGGGCGGCGACATCGTGAGCCGGGGCCTGGTCAAGGGGCTCACCATCGAGGGCGGCACCGTCGCCTTCACCCTCGAGTTCACCACCCAGTCGGCGACCACCAAGGTGGACATCCACAGTCGGGCCCGCAAGGCGGTCGCCGCGCTGCCCGGGGTCACCGAGGCCAAGGTGGCGCTCGCCCCGGCGCGCCCGCGGACGGCCGCCCCCGCCGGTCACGGCGCCCCCGCCGGTCACGGCGCCGCCGCCCCCGCCCCCGAGGCGCTCGTCCCCGAGGTGAAGCACACCATCGCGGTGTCGTCGGGGAAGGGCGGAGTGGGAAAGTCCACCGTCGCCGTCAACCTCGCCCTCGCCCTCCGGGAGGGCGGAGCCAGCGTGGGTCTGGTGGACGCCGACGTCTACGGCCCCAACATCCCGCTCATGATGGGCGCCCGCGGGCGGCCGGGGATGTTCAACAACCGGATCATTCCCGTCATCGCCTACGACGTGAAGATCATCTCGATCGGGTTCTTCGTGAAGGAAGGCGATCCCGTGGTCTGGCGAGGCCCGATGATCCACACCGCGATCCAGCAGTTCTTGCGGGACGTGGAGTGGGGCGAGCTGGACTACCTGATCTTCGACATGCCGCCCGGCACCGGCGATGCCCAGCTCTCGCTGTCCCAGGCCCTGCCGCTCTCGGGCGCCGTGATGGTGACGACGCCCCAGGACGTCTCCCTCCTCGACGTCCGCAAGGCCCTGGCCATGTTCCGCAAGATGAACGTGCCGCTCCTCGGCATCGTGGAAAACATGGCCGGGTTCGAGTGCCCCCACTGTCGGCAGGTGACGCCGATCTTCGGCGAGGGCGGGGCCCGGAAGCTGGCCGAGGAGTTCGGCGTGCCGGTCCTCGGCTCGGTCCCCCTCGATCTCGAGACCCGCGTCGGCGGGGACACCGGCGCGCCGATCGTGGTCGCCCGGCCACAGTCGGCGCCGGCCGAGACCTTCCGGCAGATCGCCAGCGCCGTGACCGAGCGGGTGGCGACCTTGTCGGTGCTCAAGCTCCCCACGATCAGCTAGTGTGCCGGGCCGCTAACCGTCGCATCTCGGCGTCCTCGGTCGTCGGCCCGCCTCAACATCGGGTGGCTCGCCCCGGATGGCGGGGCCCCAGCCCCGCGACATCCGGAGGCTCGCGTGTGCGGCATACGCCTCGGCGGGCTTTCCGGGTTCGCGCGCCTCGGACGGTGGGGCCCCAGCCCCGCGACGTCCTGCGGCGCGCCTTCCTGCGTCCTTGATCTGCTCGGTTCTCGGCCCGGCACGTGAGATCGACGAATTCCTGGCTCGCGGACTGGGGTAGAGGTCAGCCGTTGGCCGAGCTACGCTTGCCGATCTTCCCGCTGCCCGACGTCGTCTTCTTCCCTGACACCGTGCTGCCCCTCCACGTGTTCGAGCCGCGCTACCGCCGGATGATCGCCGACTGCCTGGCCGGCGACCGGCGGCTCGCCGTGGCCATGCTGCGCCCCGGCTGGGAGCGCGACTACCACGGCCGCCCGCCCGTCCACGCCGTCGCCGGGGCGGGCGAGATCATTCAGGCGGAGGCGCTGGCCGACGGCCGCTACAACATCCTGCTCGACGGCCAGATGCGCGTCCGGATCGCAGAGGAGCTGACCGCCGACCAGCCATATCGGCTCGTGCGGGCGCGGCCGCTGGCCGACGTGCTCGCCGCCAACGACGCGGCGTCGCTCGGCGAGCGGCTGGGCATTCTGCGGGCCGCCTACGCGAAGCTCCTCGATGCGCTCGGCCAGGTGCACGCGGATCTCGTCGGACGCCTGACCGTGGCCGGAGCCGGCCCCGGGGCCGTGATCGACCGGATCGTCTCGGCGGTGGTGCCCGACGCCGCCGTCCGCCAGCAGATCCTGGAGGCCGTGGACGTCGGCGAGCGGCTCGATCTCGCCACCGTGGCGCTGTCGGATCTCCTCACCCTCGTGGCGGGCGCCGAGGACGAGGACAGCCGGGACGACTGAGGAATCGCCGCGGTGATTTCCGTCGCCCACGCGCTCGGCGGTACCCGCCCGCGTCGCTGGCCGCTCCGCGCGGCCGCCGTCGTCCTCCTGCTCCTGCTCGCGCTTCCAACGGCTCAGGCGGCGGAGCGCTATGGTTGGCTCGGCGTGCGCATCCGCGATCTCTCGGAGTCCGAGGCGGAGGAGCTGGCGGTGAAGCTCGGGGTGCGTGAGGGCTACGGCGTGATGATCGCCGAGACCCTGCCCGATACGCCGGCTCAGGTCGCCGGACTGCGGGCCGGCGACCTGATCGTCGCGATCGAGGGGCGGCCCGTCGTCGAGACTCGCGCCCTCCAGCGGGTCGTGGGTGCGACCCCGGCCGGCCAGGAGCTGGCGGTGGTCGTGCTCCGCGAGGGTCGGCGCCGGGAGCTGCGGGTGCGGGTGGGGGAGATGCCGGCCGACGCCGTCGCCGACCGGGTGGCGGCCGAGTTCGGCTTCCTGGTGCGGGACCCGGCCGCCGAGGAGACGGCCGGCGGGGGCCCCCGCCCCGTCGTGGTGGCCGCCGTGCTCGAGCGGAGCCCCGCGGCCCGCGGCGGCCTCGAGGTCGGCGACCGCATCCTGGCCATCAACGGCACCCCCGCCGCCTCGGTCGAGGCGGCGCGGCGCGAGCTGCAGAACGCCGCCCTCCGCGACCCGCTTCGGCTCCGGGTCGAGCGCCGGGGCGAGCCGCTGAACCTCGTCCTCCCCCCCGTCCAGGGCACTGGCCCCGCCCACTGACGGGGCGGGCGGAGCCAACCGCGTTGCCCCTCCTTGCGGGGGGCGGGACGCGGGAGATAGAATGGCGACGGCTCGTAGGGAACATCGTCGAGGCCCCGGGCACTTCCACGTCACCGAGCAGGAGGAGGTCTGACATGGGCAATCAGCAAGCCACCACCGACGGATCGCGCCGCAAGTTCCTGAGAGGGGCGGCCGCTGCGGCGACAGGCGCGGCGGCACTGGGCTTCCCGATGGTGGTCAAGGCGCAGGGGCCGATCACGATGCGCTGGCAGAGCACCTGGCCGCAGAAGGACATCTTCCACGAGTACGCGAACGACTTCGCCAAGAAGGTCAACGACATGACGGGCGGAGACCTCAAGATCGAAGTGCTGCCGGCGGGCGCGGTGGTGCCGGCCTTCGGCCTGCTCGACGCGGTGTCGAAGGGCACCCTCGACGGCGGCCACGGCGTCCTCGTGTACCACTACGGCAAGCAGACCGCGCTCGCGCTCTGGGGCTCGGGTCCGGGCTACGGCATGGACGCCAACATGCTGCTGGCCTGGCACAAGTACGGCGGCGGCAAGCAGCTCCTCCAGAAGCTCTACCAGTCGATCGGCGCCAACGTCGTGTCCTTCCCCTACGGCCCAATGGCGACCCAGCCGCTCGGCTGGTACAAAAAGCCGATCACCAAGCCCGATGATTTCAAGGGGCTGAAGTTCCGCACCGTCGGCATCTCGATCGACCTGTTCCAGGGCCTGGGCGCGGCCGTGAACGCACTCCCCGGCGCCGAGATCGTGCCGGCACTCGACCGGGGCCTCATCGACGCCGCCGAGTTCAACAACGCGACCTCCGACCGCATCCTCGGCTTCGCCGACGTCTCCAAGATCTGCATGCTGCAGAGCTACCACCAGAACGCCGAGCAGCTCGAGATCACGTTCAACAAGACCAAGTTTGACGCGCTGCCGGACAAGATGAAGGCGATCATCGAGAACGCCGTGGAGGCGGCCTCGGCCGACATGTCGTGGAAGTCGGTCGACCGGTACTCGAAGGACTACATCGAGCTGCAGACCAAAGACAAGGTCAAGTTCTACAAGACTCCTGACTCGGTCCTGAAGCGGCAGCTCGAGATCTACGACCAGGTGGCGGACAAGAAGTCGTCGGACAACCCCATGTTCAAGGAGATTGCCGAGTCGCAAAAGGCCTTCGCCGCCCGGGCGGTGAAGTGGGATCTCGACACCAACGTCAGCCGGCGTATGGCTTACAACCACTACTTCGGCAAGCCGGCTGCCAAGCAGAGCTAGCCCTCCGTGACCTCGTCCGTGCAGGCCAGCCATCCGGCGCACGCCGGATGGCTGGCCTCTTTTCTGCCCCGGTGAACGCCCAGCGTCTCCTTCGGGCCATCGACCAGGTCAGCTACTGGTCGGGCAAGGCGTCCGCGTGGCTGATCGTGGCCCTGACCTTCGTGGTCTCCATCGAGGTCTTCAAGCGCTACATCCTGAACGCGCCGACGGCCTGGATCTTCGATTTCAACAGCATGCTCTACGGCACGCTCTTCATGATGTGCGGGGCCTACACCCTGGCCGCGGCCGGGCACGTGCGCGCCGACTTCGTCTACATCTACATGCGGCCGCGCGGCCAGGCGGCGCTCGATCTGGCGCTGTACTTCCTGTTCTTCATCCCGGGCATCCTGGGGCTGATGTACGCGGGGTATGACTACGCCGTCCTCTCCTGGCGCATCGGGGAGCACTCGACCGTGACCGCCGAGGGGCCGCCCGTCTATCACTTCAAGTCGGTGATCCCGATGGCGGGCGCCCTGGTGATGCTGCAGGGCCTGGCCGAAATCGTGCGCTGCATCGAGTGTCTCCGGACCGGCGCCTGGCCCCCCCGGCTCGAGGACGTCGAAGAGATCGATGTGATCGACACCCAGCTCGCGCACAGCGAGTACGTGGACGAAGAGTCGCGCCGGGTCGCGATGGAAGGGGCGCACGCGATCGACGAGGCGGCACGCCACCGCACGGTGAGAGACGAGAGCGAGCAGGGCAATCCGTGAGTGATCCCTCCCTCGGCCTGACGATGCTCGGGCTCATCGTGGTCGCCATCATGATGGGCTTCCCGACCGCCTTCACGCTGATGGGCCTGGGGATGGTCTTCGGCTACCTCGCGTTCTGGCTCCCCGGCCAGCACTGGTACGACAACCGGATCTTCGACCTCATCGTGCAGCGGACGTACGGGGTCATGACCAACGACACCCTGTTGTCGATCCCGCTCTTCGTCTTCATGGGCTACATCATGGAGCGGGCCGCGCTGGTCGATCGGATGTTCCACAGCGTCCAGCTCGCGTTCCGGCGCGTGCCGGCGTCCCTGGCAGTGACCACCCTCATGGTGTGCGCGTTCTGGGGGATCGCCTCCGGCATCGTCGGCGCCGTCGTCGTCCTCATGGGCGTGATCGCCCTGCGGCCGATGCTGAAGGCGGGCTACGACGTGAAGCTGGCTTCCGGCGCGATCACCGCGGGCGGGACGCTCGGCATCCTGATCCCCCCCTCGGTGATGTTGATCGTCTACGCGGCCGTGGCCGGGCAGTCCATCGTCAAGCTGTACGCGGCGGCGATGCTCCCGGGCTTCTTCCTCACCTTTCTCTATCTCATCTACATCCTCGGCTGGGCGATCATCAATCCGAAGATCGCGCCCAAGCTGCCGCCCGACCAGTACCGGGTCGCCGTACCCGAGTATCTCCGGCGCCTCGAGCGGGGCCGGGCCCGCCGGGTCGTCGGCGGACTCATCGCGGCCGCGTTCCGGCCGAGCCTGGTGCGCGGCGCCGGGACGCCAGACGGAAGGCCGGCGGGCTATGGCGTGATCGCGAAGGACTTGCTCGCGCTATCGGTGCCGCTGCTGCTGACGGTCGCCACGTTCGGCGCGACGTGGTGGTACGTGGTCATCTACAACGCGCCCGAGGCGGCCGCGACCGCGGCGGCCCCCACGGTGGCGACGCGAGCGGCCGCGATCGCACCGGCCCCGGCGGCGCCCCCACCCGCGAATCCCGCGCCCGCCGAAGACAAGCCGCAGGAACTGGGCGCGGCGGGGGAGTCCGAGACCGAATCCGAGCAGCCCCCCCAGAAGGCGGAAGGGCCGCCGGAGGAGATGACGTCGCTCCGGGACCCCACCGCGGCGTCGGCGGCGGGAAGGATCCCCGAGC
>DASYUM010000055.1:0-16298 GCA_036001225.1 Candidatus Methylomirabilota bacterium
CTTCGGCGCGCTCTTGGTGTGCAACGTCGCGAAGACGAGGTGCCCGGTCTCGGCCGCGGTCAGGGCCAGGCTGATCGTCTCCAGGTCGCGCATCTCGCCGACCAGGATGACGTCGGGATCCTCGCGGAGGGCGGCCCGCAGGGCCGAGGCGAACGACTTGGTGTGAGGCCCGATCTCGCGCTGGTTGACCAGCGAGCTCTTCGACTTGTGCACGAACTCGATGGGGTCTTCCAGCGTGATGATGTGCTTTTTGTGGGTGGAGTTGACGAGGTCGATCATGGCCGCCAGCGTGGTGGACTTGCCGGAGCCGGTGGGCCCGGTCACCAGCACGAGCCCGTTTTCGCGGAGCGACAGGCTCTGCACGACTTCCGGCATTCCGAGTTCCTGGAACGTGCGGATCTGGGTCGGGATGACCCGGAAGACGGCGCCCTCGCCGTTCCGCTGGTTGAAGACGTTGACCCGGAAGCGGGCCACTTCCCCCAGCTCGATGGCGAAGTCGAGGTCGCGGACCTCCTCGAACACCCGCCGTTGCTCGTCGTTGAGGATCTCGTAGATCATTTTGTGAACGCCGTCCTTGGACAGGACCTCGTTGTCGATCGGCGTCAGGTCGCCGTGCAGGCGCATCATCGGTCGCGACCCCGCCGACAGATGAAGGTCGGAGGCGTTCCGCTCCTTGGTCTGGATCAGGAGATCCGCGACATCCATCCCGGTGGCCCCTGTCGGGTCAGGAGTTCGTGGCGCAGCTCCTCGTCCATGGCCAGTACCCCCACCCGGTGGCGGGCTCCCTGCCGGTGGACGTTGGCCAGCCCGGCGGTCGCGGACAGGAGCGGCAGCCGGGGCAGGTCGAGGGCGAGAAGGTGGGCCAGCCCGGTCGCGTTGGTGCCGACCCCGAGGCCGCCCAGCACGAGCCCCCCCTGCTCGGCGCTGCCGATGGCGGCCAGACAGGTGGCGGTGTTGGCGAGGTCCTCCACCACCACGACGTCGGCGGGGTGGCCCACGATGATGGCCGCATTCTCGGCGAAGTCCCCCGGCACCTCGACCTGCACGAAGTCGGGCACCACGTAAGAGACGCTCCGCTCGAGGGTGACCACTTTCTTGGTCGGCGCGGCGGCGACCTGGGCCAGCGCGTAGAGGAGCGCGGCCCGAGCGCGAGCGTCCCAGCCGGTCACGAAGACCAGCCCGGCACCCCCGACGAGCCGGAGCAGCGCCTCCCGCCCGGCCCCGTCGAGGTCGAAGGCCTCCAGGGTCGGCGGCCCCATACCGCGCTGCGCCACCTTCACGGTCACCGCGTCGCCGTAGATCGTGGGAAAGAAGAGCAGCTCCAGCTCCACCTCTTGCTGCTCCAGGCGCGTCCGCACGTGAGACTGACGAGGCCCGGCCTCCCCCCGCAGCCCGGCCAGGATCCGGAAGCGGGCAACGATCGGGCCGAGCAAGTTCCGTGGCAACCGCGCCCGCTCGACCAGCCGGCCATCCACCCGGTTTCGGACCCGGACGTCGCTCGACATCGGCTCGACGTGGATCTCGGTCGCCTCCTCCCGCAGAGCCCCGAGCAGGAGGGCGTAGACCTGGGCCACGCCGGTCGGGTCGCTCTCGGGAGGCCCGGCGCTGGGGCCGACCTCCGCGTAGCGGACGGCGGGCGCGGTCGGGCGGGCCGCGCTGGGAGGGAACGCCTTGTCGAGGAGATGCTGGATGGTCTCCCGCGACGCGATGGCGGTCGCGACCCGGGCTCCGCTCAGCGCTTCCAGCTCGACCACGGCGTGCTGGTTGGTCGGATCGGCCAGGACCACGGTCAACTCGTCTCCCACCCGCAGGACCGGGAACGCCTGGTGGCGGCGCAGGAGCTCTTCCGGCATCGCGCGGGCCAGGTCGATATCGACCATCTCCTCGCGGAACTCGACGTAGGGGATCCCCAGCAGCTCGGATAGCGCCCAGTTCAGCTCGTCAGCGGTGAGCGCGCCCATCTCGACCAGGATCTCGCCGAGGCGCTTCCCCTCCTGGTACTGGACGCGAAGGGCTTCCCGGAGCTGGTCGGCCGAGACGAACCCTCGCTCGACCAGGATCTCACCCAGTCGTCGCTTGCTCGTCTCGCTCACGCCGGACCTCGGGTTTTCACTGAGCTTCTTCGATGGTGCCGATCTGATCGAGCCGGATGAAGACGGCCGGGATGCCGGTCCGCTCGAGGACGAGGCCGTCCTCTTCGATACGGATCAGCCGGCCCTGGACGCTCCAGTCCTTGCCGAGCTTCACGTAGACGTCCTTGCCGACCAACGTCTCGATGAATCGCTCCATGTTCGCGGGGGCGCCGCTCCTCCCGATCGTCTCGGCCGGGACACGCGCGGACTGCGCTCGCGCACCGCGGGCATCCCGGCCGGCCTACTGGCGGCCCGCCTATTCTGTCCGCAACGGGTAGGCGAGTCAATGGGCCAGGGGACCCTCGCCCTTGACACCCGGTCGGTTCGTCCGTAGAGTCGAATTGACGCTCCATCTGGTCCCGTGTTTGCTCGCGCTCGCCGAGCAGACGGCCCGGCTCAGGAGGTTACGCTGACCGCGCCGTTCTCCTTCGAGGCCCTCCAGAGCATCTACCAGCTGGGCACCGCGCTCAGCCGCGCGGCGGCCAGCGAAGCGATCTTCGCCGAGGCCCTCATCGCGCTCGAGCGGATGCTGGGGGCGGACCGGGCGGCCATCCTGCTCTTCGATCCCGACGGGGTCATGCGCTTCAAGGCGTGGCGCGGACTCTCCGACGCCTATCGGCGGGTCACCGAGGGCCACTCGCCGTGGGCCCCGGACACCGTGACCGCCCATCCCATCCTGGTGGGGGACGCCGAGACCGAGACCTCGCTGGCCGGGCTCCGCGACGTCATCCGGACGGAGGGAATCCGCGCGCTCGGCTTCCTCCCCCTGGTCCAGGGCCAGCGGTTACTCGGCAAGTGCATGATCTATTACGACCACGTCCACGACTTCACCGACGAGGAGGTGCGGCTCGCCGAGACAGTGGCCAGCCACATCGCCCTCGCGGTGGACCGCCAGCGGATCGCCGACCGCCTGCACTTCCAGGCCAACCTTCTGGACGCGGTAGGAGAGGCGGTCATCGCCACCGACCTCGACGGCACCATCGTCTACTGGAACCGCGCCGCCCAGGCTCTCTACGGCTGGTCGGCCGACGAAGTGCGGGGTCGCAAGGTGGTGGATCTGGTGTGCGATCCCGCCTCCCGGGCGGAGGCGGCCGCCATCCTGGCCCGGGTCGAGGCGGGCGAGAGCTGGTCGGGCGAGTTCCCGGTCTGTCGACGCGACGGCCGTAGCTTCCGGGCGATGGTGACCGACACCCCGATCCGGAACGCGGACGGGAAGCTCATCGGTGTGATCGGCGTCTCTCGCGACATCAGCGAGCAGAAGCAGGCGGAGGCCGAGCGCAGCCAGTTGCTCATCCGCGAGCAGATGGCGCGGGCCGACGCCGAGGCGGCGAACCGGGCCAAGGACGAGTTCCTGGCCACCCTCTCCCACGAGCTCCGGACGCCGGTCACCGCCATCGTCGGCTGGGCCCAGGTCCTCCGCGTCCGGGCGGGCGACCCCGCCATCGCTGGCCGGGCGATCGAGACGATCGAGCGCAACGCCCACGTGCAGGCCCAGCTGGTGGAGGATCTGCTCGACGTCTCCCGGATCGTGAGCGGCCAGCTCCGGCTGGACGCCCATCCCCTCGACCTCATCCCGGTCATCGAGGCCGCACTCGACACGGTGCGGCCGGCGGCCGAGGTCAAGGGAATCCGCGTCGAGAGCCAGCTCGATCCGTCGGCGGGGCCGGTCAGCGGTGATCCCGATCGCCTCCAGCAGGTCATCAGCAATCTGCTGGCGAACGCGGTCAAGTTCACGCCGCAGGACGGCCGGGTCCAGGTGCGCCTCGAGCGCGACGGCCCCGACGTCGAGATCGCGGTCAGCGACACCGGCCAGGGCATCCCGCCCGCCTTCCTGCCCCAGATCTTCGATCGCTTCCGCCAGGCCGAGAGCGGGACCGCCCGCGCCCACGGTGGCCTCGGGCTCGGGCTGGCAATCGTCCGCCACCTCGTCGAGCTGCACGGCGGCACTGTGGCGGCCGAGAGCGCGGGCGAAGGCCACGGCGCGACCTTCCGGGTCCGGCTGCCCATCGCCCGACTCGCCTCCGGGGCGCCGGCCGGCGGCGGCCCGCCGTTCATCGGCCTCGACCCGGCGTCGCTGCCGAGCCTGGACGGCCTCCACCTCCTGCTGGTGGAGGATGACGCGGATTCGCGGGAAGCCCTGGCGGTCGTGCTCGGTCAGTACGGGGCCAAGGTGACCGCGGTGGGATCGGCGGCGGAGGCCCTGGCGACCATTTCGCAGAGCCGGCCCGACGTGCTGGTGAGCGACATCGGGATGCCGGGCGAGGACGGCTACTCGCTGCTCCGCACGCTGCGGGCCCTGCCGCCCGAGCAGGGTGGCGCCATCCCCGCCATCGCCCTCACCGGCTACGCCCGGCTCGCCGATCGCGCGCGGGTCCTGGCCGTGGGATTCCAGAGTCACGTCGCCAAGCCGGTGGAGCCGGCCGACCTGGTCAGCGTGATCGCCCGTCTGGCCGGACGGACCGGCGGGAGCCAGGCCGCCGGCTAGTTCATCGGAGGGGGCCTCGACGGCCCCCTCCGAGGCTTCCCCCAGGAAAAATTGCGGCGGCAAAAGCCGCCGCTCGAAGCGGAACACCATCCGCGCGGCGGTTCGGCGTCAGGCTACGCCCGATTACTCCGAGAGCCTCCTAGCTCTGGCGCGGCCCAGTAACGAGCCTTGGCCCCGGGCTAGCTCTCGCGCGCCAGTGCCAGCCCCCGCACGACCCGGGTGTTTGGTAGCCGGCTGAATACCTCGGGGCTGATCTTGATCTTGCCGTGGCGGCCGCCGGTGCCGAGGATGACCCAGTCGAGCGCCATCAGGCGCTCGTCCACGAAGAGCGGCACGTGGCCGGGCAGGCCGAGGGCGGTGACGCCGCCCATCGCCATGCCGGTGAGCTCCGCCATCTCCTCGGCCGAGGCGAACGAGAGCTTCGACACTCCCATCAGATCGCGGACGGCGTGGTTCACGTCGAGGCGCGTCGTGGCCAGCACCACGCAGGCGGCGTACTGCTTGGGCTCTTTCTTGGACGCCACGATGATGGTGTTGCCGGCCCGGTCGGCGGGGTAGCCGTAGCGCTCGCAGAAGGCGGCGGTATCGGCGAACGCGGGGTCGATGGGGATCACCTCGTAGGGGAGGCCGAGGCGGTCGAGCACCGCGCGCGTCGCCTGCTCGGGATCGTGCGCCGCCCCTGGCACGCCGCCCACTATCGGGTGTGCGGCAGGGTGCGTCAAGCGCCATGCGGACCGGGTCGAGACGCGAGCGCCGGTAGGACGCAGGCCCGAGCCGGCCGGAGGCGTATGCCGCGCCTGCGCGCCACCGGACGTCGCGGGGCTGGGGCCCCGCCGTCCGGGGCGCGCCATCCGACGTTGACGGCCGGCGAGGGCCGAGGACGACCCGGCGCGACGCGTATCGGCCCGGGACGCGCCGATTGACGCCCCGCGCGCCTCTCCCGTAGGATGCCGAGCGGCATGACCCCGCTCTCGGTCTACCTTCCATTCAACCTGGACTGCCTCGGCGGCGCCTTCGTTCCCGCCAAGCAGGGGATGGCCGTGCCGCCGCCGCGCGGTCACTGGCTGATCGTCCACGACCAAGCCCTCGTCGTCCCCGACGAGCCGGAGGACCTCCGCCTTCCGTCGGGGGAGTTGCCGTCGGCCTTCGACGGCCAGCTCGCCCCGCCGCTTTGCCTCGGCACGCTCGGCGATACGCCCTGCTGGGTGGCGGCGCTGCCCCGGGAGGCGGCGGTCCCGCCGGGGTTCCGGCGAGAAACCCTCGTCCCCATGCAAGGCGCCCGGCTCCCCGACGCCCTCCTCTCGTTGGGAGGGATGGCCATGCAGGCGCTTCACTGGGAGGCCACCAGCGGCTACTGCCCCCGCTGCGGCGTGGCCACCGAGCGTATCGCCGGCGAGTGGGGCAAGCGCTGTCCCCGTTGCCGCTACGAGCACTTCCCGCACCTCCACCCCGCGGTCATCGTCCTGGTCCGCGACGGCAACCGCGTCCTGTTGACCCGCAAAGCAGGCTGGGCCCCGGGACGCTACGGCCTGGTGGCCGGCTTCGTGGATAACGGCGAGTGCCTGGAAGGGACCGCGCGGCGCGAGGTGCAGGAAGAGGTCGGGGTCGAGGTGACCGACCTCCGGTACGTCGGCAGCCAGAACTGGCCCTTCCCGAGCCAGCTGATGATCGGCTTCGTCGCCCGCTACGCGGGCGGCGAGCTGGCGATCGATCGCGAGGAGCTGGAGGACGCGCGCTGGTTTCCGTGCGATGCCCTGCCGAACCGGCCGTCACGCCACAGCATCGCGGGCTTCATCCTCGACCACTACGCGAAACCGGAGTAGGCGACCGATGCCCGTCGTCATGTCCGATCGACTGCACCGCCTGGCCGTCGCGCTGTACGAGCACGCCGGGGTCACTCCCGAGGAGGCCCGGGTGGTGGCCGATCACCAGATCGGCGCCAACCTGGCCGGCCACGACTCCCACGGGGTGGTCCTCTTGCCGACCTACCTCGAACGGATCCGCAAAGGCCACATCGTCCCGGGCGCCCCGATCGACGTCTTGGACGAGACGGCGACCACCGCGCGGGTGGACGGGCACTGGGGCTTCGGCCAGGTCGTGTCCACGCGGGCGATGGACCTCGCCATCGCCAAGGCCCGCCGCCAGCGGGTGGCCATCGTGTCCGTCTTCCGCCAGAGTCACGTGGGCCGGCTCGGCGACTACCCGCTGATGGCGGCGCGGGCCGGGCTGGTCGGTCTCATGATGTGCGACTCGGGGCGGGCGCCGAAGCAGGTGGCGCCCTTTGGCGGCCGGGAAGCGCGGCTCGGGACGAACCCGCTCTCCATCGCCTTCCCCAGCGACCTCGAGGCGCCGGTCCTCATCGACATGGCGACGAGCGCCGTGGCCGGCGGCAAGCTGCTGGTCGCTCAGGCCCGCCGGGAGCCGATCCCGCTCGGCTGGCTCCTCGACCGGGAGGGGCGACCGACGACCGATGCGGGCGCCTTCCGGGCGGGGGGCGTCATGTTGCCGCTCGGCGGCCCTCAGGGGTACAAAGGCTCCGCGCTCTCGTTCGCGGTCGAGACCCTGGCCGCGGTCCTTCCCGGCCTCGGCTTCGGCGTGGACCCCGAGGGCCGCCACAACGACGGGGCGTTCCTCCTCGCCTTCGACCCGGCCGCCTTCCGACCTCTCGGCGACTTCAAGGCCGAGGTCACGGCCTTCGCGCGCTACGTCAAGGCAACGCCGCCGGCCGAGGGGTTCACCGAAGTGCTCTACCCGGGCGAGATCGAGTACCGGACCGAGCAGCGCCGCCGCCGCGAGGGCATCCCCATCGAAGACGCGACGTGGGAGAAGCTCACGGCGCTCGCGCGAGGGGCGGGCACCGAGGCCCTCCGGTGAACCACGCGGTCTTCAGGGCCCGCCGGGTGGCCAACGCCGAGCTGTCGGGCTGGCTCCCCGACCACGCGGTACTCACCAACGGCGAACGCATCGCGGCCGTCGTCGCGGCCGCCGAGCTTCCGCGCGACGCCGCCGAAACCCATCAGGTCTACGACCTCGGCGACGTCGCGCTCCTCCCCGGGCTGGTGGACGTCCACGCTCACATGCACTGCTCGGCGACGCCGGACGCCTATCAGCTCGTCACCACCGAATCCGTCGAGCGACTCCTCCTGCGAGCGGCCGCCAACGTCCGCACCGCGCTCCTGTCCGGCGTGACGACGCTGCGGGACCTCGGCAGCCGCAACGAGGTGGCGTTCGCCGTTCGCGACGCCGTGCGGGCCGGCATCATTCCCGGCCCGCGGCTCCTGGTCGCGGGGACGCCGATCACCACGACGGCGGGGCACTGCCACATGTTCGGCACCGAGGCCGACACGCTCGACCAGGTGGTGGTGGCGGTGCGGCGGCAGAAGAAGCTGGGGGCCGACTGCATCAAGCTCATGGCCACCGGCGGCATGTTCACGCCGACCGCCAACCCGCGGAGCGTCCAGTATCCGGCGGAGACGCTGGCCGCCGCCGTCCAGGAGGCCGAGCGGCTCGACCTGCCGGTGGCCGCCCACACGCTCTCGGCCGCCGGCGTCCGGAACTGCGTCGAGGCCGGCGTGCACCACCTGATCCACGCCCGCTGGTACAGCGCCGATCCCGCCAAGGGTCTGGAGTACGACCCGGCGGTGGCCGCCCGGATCGCCGAGCGCGGCCAGTGGGTGGACATCACGCTGGGACTCCTCCTCCTCGGCCAGGAGGCGGTCGGCGCCGGCGCCGCGTCGCGGGTGCCGCACTGGGCGGTGGCCACCACGCCGGTCGCCGAGGAAGAGCACCTGGAGACCGCCCGCGACATGCGGGCCCGCGGCGTCCGCTTCGCGGCCGGCCTCGATATGGGCATGACCCACGCCCGCTTCGACGCCGCGACGGCGAGCGCCCGGGCGTTCGTGACCTGGCTCGGCTACTCGCCGTGGCAGGCGATTCGCGCCTCGACCCTCGATTCGGCCGAGGCGCTCGGACTCGGCGCGATGGTGGGCGCACTGCGTCCCGGTTTCGTGGCCGATCTGATGTCGGCCGCGGGCGACCCCGCCCGCGACATCGCGGCCCTGGGGATGGTGGTGGACGTCATCCAGGCCGGGCGGCCGGTCAAGCTTGGCCGCCGAGGACTGGTCTGAAGGAAGGAGACTGACGATGGCGACGTGGTGGATCCGTGGGGCGGCCGGGGTGGCGGTGCTGCTGGCGGCGAGCGCGCCCGGCGCGGCGGCGCCGAAGCGCGGCGGCGAGATGGTCTTCGCCCAGGAGGCGCAGGTCTCCGGCCTCGACATGCACTTCTCCTCGGCCATTTCGAGCCGCAACATCGCCCTCCACATCTACGAGAGCCTGCTCACCCGCGACGAGTCGAACGCCCCCATCCCGGAGCTGGCCGAGCGCTGGACCGCCTCACCCGACGGCCTCACCTACACCTTCCCGCTCCGCAAGGGCGTGCTCTTCCACAACGGCAAGGAGTTGACCTCGGCCGACGTCCTCGCCTCCTACCAGCGCTACCAGCGCATCGGCGTGGACCGGAAGACGCTGGAGCCGGTCGCCACCATGACCGCGCCCGATCGCTACACCTTCCAGCTCAAACTCAAGAAGGCGGTGCCGACCTTCATCGAAGAGCTGTCGTCGTTCCGGGTGCCGATCGTCATCATGCCGGCCGAGGAGACGGCCAAGGCGGGCGGCAAGACCGAGCCCTACATCGGCACCGGCCCCTACCAGTTCGTGGAGTGGGTGGCCGACTCGCACGTCAAGCTCAAGCGCTTCGACCGCTACAAGGTCAACGAGGCGTTCCCCGACCGTACCGGGTTCGGCGGGCGCAAGATCGCCTACTTCGACGCGGTGACGTTCAAGATCGTCACCGAGGGCGGCGCCCGCGTGGCCGGCCTGGAGAAGGGCGAGCTGCACGGGGTGGAGGACGTGCCGACCAAGTCGGCCCAGCGGCTCCGCGCGAACCGGGGCATCGTGCTGCATCCGCTCGAGCGGTTCTGGATCCACATCGCCATCCCCAACCACGCCCGGCCGCCGACCGACAACCTCCTGGTCCGGCGGGCCATCCAGGTCGGCCTCAACATGGAGGAGATCATGGAGGCGGCCACCGACGGCGCCTTCAAGCTCCAGGCCGGCTACCAGTACCCCGGCAACCCCTACTACACCGAGGCCGGCAAGGACCGCTATCAGGTCAACGACAAGGAGCTGGCCAAGCGGCTTCTGAGGGAAGCGGGGTACAAGGGCGAGGAGGTCGTGCTCATCACCAACACCGACTACCAGACGATGTACAACGCGGCGGTGGTGATGGCCGAGCAGATGAAGGCATTCGGCCTCACCGTCAAGACCGAGGTCTCCGACTGGCCGACCCAGCGGAAGAAGCGCGAGGACCCCAAGGCCTGGAACATCTACTTCACCGGCTTCGGGACCGGGCCCTCGGTCGGCGCGGCGGCGGCGATCCTCGATCTCCTGCCCCCGACCAACCTGCAGAACTCGCCCGGCGACCCGGTCCTCCAGCAGGCCTTCGACGACCTCCTCAACAAGCCCACCCTCGAGGAGCGCAAGGCCGCCTTCGCCCGCGCCCAGGAGCGGGTCTACGAGCAGGTCCACGCCATCAAGTTCGGCGATCTGACGAAGATCCAGGCGGTCCGCAGCACGGTGAAGGGCTTCAAGCCTCACCGGATCCCGCGGATGTGGAACGTCTGGTTCGAGGAATAACTCCGGAGGGGGGGAGGGCCCCCCTCCGCCCCCCAGGAGTTGCGCCGGCGAAGCCGGCGCCCGGAGCGCTTCGATCCCAAACCGCGCGGCGCGGCGGCGCTTAGCGGCACTCGAGCCCCGTGGCGGCTTACGTCCTCCGCCGCCTGGTCGGTTCGATTCCGGTCCTCTTCGGCGTCACCCTCGTCTCCTTCTTCATCATGCAGATCGTACCGGGCGACCCGGCATCGATCATCGCCGGACTGGGCGCCACCCCTCAAGAGGTCGAGCGGGTGCGGGAGGAGCTGGGCCTCAACCGCCCGATGCTGGTCCAGCTCCTCAACTGGTACGGGGGCATGATCCGGGGCGACCTCGGCGACTCGGTACTGCTCGGCCGCAGCGTGACCCGGGCGATCGTCGAGCGCCTGCCGGTGACGCTGTCGCTGTCGGGCTACGCGCTGGCGATCACGCTGGTGGTCGGGCTATTGAGCGGAGTGTTCGCCGCGTTGCGGCCCAACACCTGGCTCGACCAGGCCCTGATGACGGTGGCGCTCGTCGGGGTGTCGCTCCCGAGCTTCTGGCTGGGCCTCATGCTCATCGTGGTCTTCGCCGTCCAGCTCGATTGGCTGCCCTCCGGCGGTTACGTCGCGCCCTCGGTGAGCGTGGTCGGCTGGCTCCGGAGCGCGACCCTGCCGGCCATCTCGCTGGCCCTGCTCCAGGTCGGCCTCCTCGCCCGCATCACGCGCGCCACCATGCTGGAGGTGCTGGGCCAGGACTACATCCGCACCGCCCGGACCAAGGGGCTGCCGGCCTGGAGCGTGGTGGCCAAGCACGCCTTCACCAACGTCTTGGTGCCCGTCGTCACCGTGGTCGGGATCATCTTCAGTCTCCTGCTCTCGGGCTCGGTGGTCATCGAGACCGTCTACTCGCTGCCCGGAGTCGGGCGGCTCCTGGCCGCCGCCGTCCTCCGCCGCGACTATCCGGTGATCCAGGGCGGCTTGCTGATGCTGGCGGGGGCGCTCCTGTTCCTGAACCTGCTGGTGGACGTGCTCTACGCGTATCTCGATCCCCGCGTGCGCTACGGGACGGGACAGTAACGTGGTGCGGTCGGGCGCGCGCTCGCGAGTGGCCCGCCGCCTACTACGGCACCGGTCGTTCGTGACCGGGGCCGGGTTGTTCGTGGTCGTGGTGCTGGTGGCGGCCCTGGCCGACCTGATCGCGCCGACGGCCCCCGCCACCATGCAGTTCCGCTTCCGATTCACCCCACCGAGCCCCGCGTTCTGGCTCGGCACCGATAACTTCGGGCGGGACTTGCTGAGTCGCGTGGTCTACGGCGCCCGCCTGTCGCTGGAGATCGGCTTCAGCGTGGTGGTCCTGACGGGGATCGCGGGGACGGTGGTCGGCGCCGCCGCCGGGTACTTCCGGCGGCTCGACGCCTGGCTGATCGGCGCCATGGACGCGCTGATGGCGTTCCCGACCGTGCTGCTGGCCATCGGGATCACCGCCGCCCTGGGACCGTCCGCGATGAACGCGGTCCTCGCCCTCACCCTGGTCTACACCCCGCGGACCGCCCGCATCGTCCGCGCCTCGGTGCTGGTGATCCGCGAGCTGGACTACGTCCAGGCCGCCCTCGCCGCCGGCGCGCGGCCCGGCCGCATCCTCGCCCGCCACATCCTGCCCAACAGCCTCGGCCCGCTGATCGTCCAGCTCACCTTCATCTTCGCCTACGCGGTGCTGGCCGAGGCGATCTTGAGCTTCCTCGGCATGGGCCCCCAGCCCCCGACCCCGACCTGGGGGAACATCATCGCCGAAGGGCGCACCTACATCCGCGAGGCCCCGTGGATTTCGCTCTTTCCGGGGATCGCCATCGCCCTCACCGTCCTCGGGCTGAACTTGCTCGGCGATGGGCTTCGCGATGCCCTCGACCCCCGGATGAAGGTGCAGCCGGGCTAGCGCGGTGGTCGGCAGGACGGGGAGGACGTGCGAAGAACGGGAGGACGACGCGCGACGGCGCGAGCCGAGGGTCAGTGCTTCTCGACGGTCACCACGGTGGGCGGGTTCTCGGGGGTGGCTTCGCGGGTCGAGAGCGCGATGCCCTGGTAGACGAAGGCGAAGAAGCCCAGGATGATGAGCGCGATGATGAATGCTTGCACCGCCTGACCCTCCATCCGATCCCGGTCATGAGCCCGTCCCGGGTCGATGTCCATGCCCCCGGTACGGCCCGAGCGTACCCCTGCCGAGCGAGGCACCCCGCAGAAATTCGCCGGCTCGCTCCCATATTGGAGCAACGCCCGTGCCAGCCGGGGGTAAACCCGGATCCCGGAGAAACCCCGGGTTTCCCGGCCCCCCCCCGGCTGGGCGCCGTTCTCGGAGCGGACAGGGCAGGACGGCGACCGCCGCCCGACTGACGGCCGGGCGGCGAGGGGGGCCCTGAACGGCCCCCTCCCGATCGCTCAGGCGGGCGTCACGGCCAGGCCGGCCGGTTGCGCGACCTGGAGCCGGCGGTAGACGTCGTGGAGCGGCTTCTGGACCTGACCGAGGTGCTCCAGGACCCCGCTCAGCGCCTCGGCGATGGCCGCGTGCTCGTTGCGGAAGAACTGGGCCTCCCCGCGCAGCTCGCTGACCTCCTTCCGCAGCTCGGCCAGCTCCTCGCGGAGCTTCCGGCACTCGTGCTCGGCCGCGTCGAGCTTGCCCCGCATCCGTTCCCGGTCGTCGAGCAAGCCGGGGATCATGCGGCCGATCAGGTACTGGCTCTCCTCGACCCACCGGTCGATCCGCTGCCGATCCTCCATCCCCTCCATCGGTCCTCGGCTCCTTTCTGACAGTGTGGCCCTCGTCGTGTAGAGATCCGCGCGGGTCACGAATACCCACCCGATGCGTTCGTCGGGACCGGACTCCCGGGCCGGCCGTCGCCGCTCCGCCCCGCGCCATTCGGACAACGAAGACAGCCAGCCGCGACGGCGGTCGGCGAGGACCCGCACGCGCGGGTCGCCGGCGAACTGACGGCTCAGATACTGGCACAGGGCCGGCTGGTCCCGGGCGACGACGACGAGGTGCGGTGGGGCAAGCGGGCGCTCGGGCGCGGGTGAGGCGGGAGAGGAGAAGGGCGAGGAGGAGATCGGGGCGGCGTCTTCGTCCGCGGGCCGGCCCGGACTACACACAAACCGGACAACAGGCACTGCTCATACCCGACCTCCCACGGGCCGAACGTGCTCACACCCGACCTGTCGCGGGACCGGGGCCTGTATCGCACAACATGTTGGGGGTGTCAAGCGAGAACTGGCCCGCGGCGGTTCGAACGCGCGCGGTCAGCGCGCCGCGAGCCGGCGGGTCACCGGCCCGGGTGTCCCACGCCCCGCAGGCTCAGCTCGCGCGCGCGGTGACAGCTCACGAAGTGCCCGGGCTCGACGGGCTCCAGGGCCGGCGTCTCGGTCCGGCAGCGCTCGACGGCGTACGGGCAGCGCGGGTGGAAGTAGCAACCGGTGGGCGGATGGGCGGGGTCGGCCACTTCGCCCTCGAGCACGATCCGGCGAGCGCGAAGCCGGGGATCGGGCTTGGGGACCGCCGACAGCAGCGCCTCCGTGTAGGGGTGACGCGGCGCGGTGAACAGCCGCTCGGTGTCGGCCAGCTCCACGATCCGGCCGACGTACATGACGGCGACGCGGTCGCTCACGTGCTTGACCACCGAGAGGTCGTGGGCCACGAAGAGGTAGGTGAGCCCGAGTCGGGCCTGGAGATCCTGCATCAGGTTGAGGATCTGGGCCTGGACCGAGACGTCGAGCGCGGAGACGGGCTCGTCGGCGACCACCAGGCTGGGGTTCAGCGCCAGCGCGCGGGCGATGCCGATCCGCTGCCGCTGGCCGCCCGAAAACGCGTGCGGGTACCGGCGCATGTACTCGGGGCGCAAGCCGACCAGCCGCAGCAGCTCGGCCACCCGCTCGAGCCGCTCCCGCCGCGTTCCCACGCGGTTGGCGACCAGCGGCTCGGCGATGATGTCGAGGAGGGTCCGCCGGGGGTTGAGCGAGGAGAAGGGGTCCTGAAAGATCATCTGCATCTGGCGGCGGAGGGGACGGAGCTGGCGCTTGGGGAGGGCCGCCACGTCGAGCACGGTGCCGTCGCTGGCCCGGAACAGGATCTCCCCCGCTGTCGGCGTCAGCGCGCGCAGGATGCAGCGGGCGGTCGTTGTCTTGCCGCAGCCGCTCTCGCCGACCAGCGAGAGCGTCTCGCCCTTCTCGACGGCGAAGCTCACGTCGTCCACCGCGCGGACGTGACCCACCACCTGGCGGAGGAATCCGCGGTGGATGGGGAAGAATTTCTGGAGCCGCTGCACGGTCAGCACGTGCCGGCCGTTCGGCTCCGGCGCGGCCGCGGGAACCCGCACGCCCGTCGTCAGGGTCGTCATCCGCCGGGGGGGTGATAGAGGAAGCAGCTCACCGCTTGCGCGTCGCCGATCCCCCGCAGGGCCGGCTCGTTCCGGTCGCAGACGCCCGGCATGAAGTCGGGGCAGCGTGGGTGGAACGGGCAGCCGGCCGGCCGGTTGTAGGGGTGCGGGATGGAGCCCGCGATGGTGGGGAGCTTCGTGCGCACGGCCGCCTGGATCGAGGGGATCGAGCGCAGGAGCGCCCGCGTGTAGGGGTGCTTGGGGGCGTGGAAGATGGCGTCCACCGGCCCCTCTTCCACCACCCGGCCGAGGTACATGACCACGACCTCGTCGCACATCTCGGCCACCACGCCCAGGTTGTGGGTGATGAGGATGATCGCCATCCCCTCCTCGGCCTGGAGCCGGCGCAGGAGGTCGAGGATCTGAGCCTGGGTGGTCACGTCGAGGGCGGTGGTCGGCTCGTCGGCGATCAGGATCCGCGGCCCACAGGAGAGAGCGAGCGCGATCATCGCCCGCTGGCGCAGGCCGCCGCTGAGCTGGAAGGCGTACTCGTCCACCCGGCGCTCGGGCCGGGGGACGCCCACCAGCCGCAGCATCTCGATCGCCTTGTCGCGGGCCTCGCGCTTCCCCAGCTGCTGGTGGAGCATGATCGTCTCCACCATCTGGTTGCCGATCGTGTGGACCGGGCTGAACGAGCTCATCGGCTCCTGGAAGACGAGCCCGATGTCCTCGCCCCGGATGTGGCGCATCTCTCGGCCGGTCGCGTCCAGCCGGGTGAGGTCCACTGCACCGCCGCCCGCCACGTCGCGGTGCAGCACGATGCTGCCACTCACGATGCGGCCGGGACGCTCGACGATGCGGAGGATCGAGCGGGCAGTGACGCTCTTGCCACAGCCGCTCTCGCCCACGATGCCGAGCGTCCCCCCGGCCGCGACGTCGAAGCTCGCCCCGTCGACGGCCTTGACGATCCCCTCGTCCTGGAAGAAGTAGGTCCGCAGGTCGCGGACGGAGAGGATCGGCGCCGAGTCCCTCTCCCCGCCGGGGGACGAGGGAAGGATGCGGGGGCTAGTGCCCATAGGGGTCCGCCGCGTCGCGCAACCCGTCGCCCATGAAGTTGAAGGCGAGGATCACCAGCGCGACCGGGACCGACGGAAGCAGGAGCCAGGGCGAGATGGCCAGGGACTGGATGTTCTGGGCCTGCTGGAGGAGGACGCCCCAGCTGATGGCCGGCGGCCGGAGGCCGAGGCCGAGGAAAGAGAGCGACGTCTCGCTGATGATCATGGCCGGGAGGGCCAGCGTGGTCGCCGCGATGATGTGGCTCAGGAACGAGGGGACCAGGTGGCTCACGATGATCCGCATCTGCCCGGTCCCGCAGAGCTCGGCGGCCATGACGAAGTCTTCCTCGCGGAGGGCCAGGAAGCGGCCGCGCACCACGCGGGCCAGCTCGGTCCAGCCGACGAGCGAGATGATGACCGTGATCGCGAAGTAGACTTGGATGACCGTCCAGTCGTTCGGCAGGGCGGCCGCCAGCCCCATCCACAGGGGGATGGTCGGGATCGAGCGGAAGATCTCGATGACGCGCTGGATGACGGTGTCGACGACGCCGCCGTAGAGCCCCGAGATGCCGCCC
>DASYUM010000056.1:0-2442 GCA_036001225.1 Candidatus Methylomirabilota bacterium
AGGAGATAATCCACCCCCGGCCCTTCCCGGTTCAGGTCGGACCCGCACCGCCGGATCATCTCCTCGGTCGGTACCCGCCCCAGGCCCACCGAGCACCGGGGATCCCCGAACTTGAGCGCGTAGCCGAAGGGCGAGACCTCCCACATGTAGTCCATCCCGCCGCCGATCCGCCCGGTGGGGGGCATCGCGAACGTCACCTGGTAGCCCTTGCCGCCGCCTTCTAGGGGCCGGTAGACGGCCACGTCGTTCGGCCAGCGGCGGACCTGATACTTCGGGTCGGCGACGAAGTTACGCGGGATCCCGGTCCCGCCCGCCGGCAGCAGCAGCCGCCGGCGCTCGAGAAAGTCGGCCAGGATGCTCCGGATCTCGTCCTTGAGGGTGAGCTGCGGGTTCGACCCCGAGGGCTCCAGGGCGACGCTCGCACGCCGCGCCGGCAGCTCGATCAGGATCCGGCTCAGGTTGAAGTAGGCGCTCCGGTGGTGGCGGGTGGCCTTCCGCAGCATGCGATAGGCGGCCAGGTATCCGGCCCGACGCCCCTCGTCGGTCTCGAGGACGAGCGGGAGCAGCCCTCCGGCGTGGGCCAGGTTGAACTTGTAGTATTTCGGGACCGGGTCGAGCACGCTGAACCAGGTGGGCAGCCACGCCGCCCCGGCCGCGGCGACATCCCGGTCGTAGCGCGGGCCGTACTTGCCCGGATTGACCAGCCGGCCGATCAGGAGGAAGGCGAGCTGCTGGTCGAAGTTACCGATGAAGAACGTGGCGGCCCGGTTCTCGGGCGGGAGCACGACGGTCCAGTGGTTCTCGAGCAGATGATCGAGCGTCTGCTCGATCAGCTTCTTCGCCGTGCGCCGGACGTCGGCATCGGGGACCAGCGCGTAGGCGTACGCCAGGCCCATCATGACCCCGGTGTACTGGTCCCGGCTGATGGCGTGATCGCCGCCGTAGGAGCCGCACCCGAAGCCGTACCAGACCTTGCCGACCGGCGTGATGGCCGTCGCGGACCGGAGCTCAAATGGGGGGATGGCGGAGAACTTGGCGTGGTGGAACCTCCGGCCCCCCGCCACCACGTCCCAGCCGCCCTCGGGCGCCTCGTAGTAGCAGGGCCGGCTGCTCAGCGGCCCCTCGCTATATCCGTGCCCGTCCGTCGAGGGGAGCGCGCTGCGGGCGAAGATCCCGGCGTACTGGACGGCCGCGCGCGTGCGGTGCCCGTCCTCGAACCGGACCGCCGCGTCCTGGGTGACGTCGAAGAGGCGCTTGACCCCGCCCAGCACTCGCTTCACGCGGTCGAGGGCGGCCGGGCTGCCCGTCGCCGCGAACCGGAACGACTCGGCCGCCAGGTAGTGCCCCGTGAAGATCGCCGAGTCAGCCTCTTTGCCATAGGTGTACGTGGCGCGGGCTCGCTGCGGGAAGTCGATGGACAGGACGGCGTCCGCCGGCATGTGCGCCAGGATGGCGTTCTCGTACTGGGCCGCGGGCGTCCCGTAGTCCACGTTGGCCGGCGGGGGCGGGGTCACCCCGCCCGGAAGCGGCTGCCCCGCGGCGTCCACCCCCCATGTCCGGGGGACGCCCTGGCGAAGGGTCTGGAAGAAGTCCGGCACCGGCAGGGCGACGCACTGGAGGCGAGTCCCCTGGACGCCGACCGGGCGGCAGAGGGGCGTCTCGAAGCTGAAGGGAACCGACACCCCACCTACGTGGCGCAGCTCCGCGGAGAGGCTCCCCTTGAGCGCCAGGGTCATGCGGTCGAGCGGGCTCGTCTCGCTCCCCGTCGCCCGGGAGGCGCTGAAGGTGACGACGAACTCGCCCCGCAACCGCGCCCGGAGGTCGCCGAGCCCGATCAGCGTCAGGTCGATCGGCCCGCGGAGCTTCAGGCTGTCGTCGTCGGGGTCGATGGTCACCGTCAAGCTGATCGGGATGCTGATGGGGATGACTCCCTCGCCGCCGAGGCGGAGGTGGGCGCTGATGGTCGCCCGATCCAGGACGGGGCGCTCGCGATCGCGGTTGTCGAGGACGGCCTGCATGGCCACCTTGAAGTCCCGCACGAACAGGCCAAAGCCGAGGCTCGGGCTGAAGGTGAAGAGGGGATTGTCGGGGAAGTCCTTGTCCCAGACCTTGACCTTGGTGTGCAGGGTCCCGCGCAACAGGAAGCTCCACGAGCCGTTGAGCGGCACCTCGAAGGTGAAGCCGTCGAGGTCGGTCGAGAGCGCCCGCAGGCCCGGCGGCGCGGCGACGTCGAACTCGGCGCGCGCGTTCGTGAGCCACTGCCGGAGACTCCACCGAAGACGCCCGGCCTTCTTGGTGCCCGAGTTGGAGAGGTCCTTGTCTTCGAGTTGCCGGAAGGTGTCCTCGGCGTCCTCCTTGTACTGCCGGGCCACCGCGCGCCACGGCTCGGCCAGGAGGCGGTTGGCGGCCGCCAGCACCGCCGGGTCACTCACCCCCGTCGAG
>DASYUM010000057.1:0-5623 GCA_036001225.1 Candidatus Methylomirabilota bacterium
GCCAGCGTCTGGCCAATGCGGTCGAGGCTGTGGTAGCCCACGACCTTCCCGAACTCGTCGAGCACCTGGTGAGCGTGCAGGAAGCGGAACGTGGGCCCGAGCCGGTTCTGGTCGACAAACTGCACAATGGACACCAGCTCCTCCAGCCGGTTCTCGAGCGGGGTGCCGGTGAGCACGATGGCGTAGGGCGAGGCGATCTTCTTCACGCTGCGGGCGGTGCGCGTGTTCCAGTTCTTGACACGCTGCGCCTCGTCGAGGATCGCGAGGTCCGGCGACCAGGCCGCGATCAGGTCGAGATCCCGGTACACCGTGTCGTGATTGGTGATCTTGTAGAAGCACAGTGCGGGCGCTTTCACGGGGCGACGGAGCGGCCGGTGGCAGCCGACTGTTCCACGGCCAGCGCGATGCGGAGCGCCATCAGGCCGTCGGCCGGGGTCACGGCCAGCGGCCTGCGACGCCGGATCACGTCGACGAAGTGGCGCAACTCGAAGTAGAACATCCCGCCGGCGTGGCCGTAGACGATCGGCGCCGCCACGGCGTCCACCTGGACCGCCCGCTGGTCGTCGGCGCGGCGGAGGCCGGTCTCGAGCGAGGCGATGCTGAGAGCGCCGCGCTCGCCCACGATGTCCGCCCGATGGTCCCCGGCGGCCGGGAACCCGCGGGGAAGGACCCAGTTGAGCTCGGCGATCCCCAGCGCTCCGCTCGCGAAGCGCAGGAGGGCGCAGTTGGCATCCTCCACCGGATAGCCGCGGCTCCGGAGCAGGCCCCACTTCGACTCCGCGCTGACCCGCTCGACCTCGCTGGCGAGAAGCCAGCGCATCACGTCGTAGTCGTGGACCCCGAGGAAGAGCGGCAGCGAGCACCGGCCGCCGAGGCGGTCCTGGGCGGCGACGGTGTTCGAGCGTCGCGTGTAGATGGTCTGGATCACGCCCAGCTCGCCGCCGGCCACGGCAGCCCTGGCCGCGTAATGCCGGGGGTCGAAGCGGAGGCAGTGCCCGACGAGGAGGACGACGCCGGCCCGCTCGGCGGCGGCGATGATCGCCTCGGCGTCCGCCACCGTGGTGGCGATCGGCTTTTCCACCAGGATGTGCTTGCCGGCGGCGGCAGCCGCCTCGCACGGCGCCCGGTGGGCGTCGTCGGGAGTACACACACTGACGGCGTCGATGTCGGGGCGACCGAGGAGCCCCCGCCAGTCGGTGCAGACCGCCGCGTCTGCCAGCGACGCCACGCGCCGGGCGGCGTCTTCCCGTACGTCGCACACCGCGTTGAGCTCGACGTCGGGGAGCGTGGTGTAGATCTGCGCGTGGCGTTCCCCCATCACGCCCGCCCCGATGACCCCCACTCGCAGCCGCTCCATGGGCCCCTCCTCGTCCAGCCGGCATCACTGTGGGGGACACCCGCCCGCGGCCGCAACCGGAATCGGCGCCGCCCGACCGTTGACGCCCGGGAGTCGCGTTGATATAAGGGGCCCACCGTGACGGTCGAGCGCGCGCGGGCTCCCCTTTCGCGGTCGTCATCGCCGGGCACCGGCGCGCGCCTCCGCCGGCAACCAGGGAGCCTGGTCGGGCTTATTGTCCTGATCACCCTGACCGCCCTCGCGCTGGCGGCCCCGATCGTCGGGCGGTACGACCCGCTCCTCCAGGAGCGGCAGAGCCGCTTCCAGCCGCCATCGCTCCGCCACTTCTTCGGGACGGACGAGTTCGGCCGGGACATCTGGAGCCGGGTGGTGCACGGCGGGCGCGTCTCGCTCTTCACCGGGGGTGCCGTCGTCCTGGTCGCCGGCGTCGTCGGCATCCCGCTCGGCCTCCTCGGCGGATACGCCGGCGGCTGGCTGGACGCCTCGATCATGCGGTTCCTCGACTTCCTCCTGGCGGTGCCGGCCATCCTCCTGGCGATGGCCATCATCGCGGTGTTGGGGCCGGGAGCCGTCCACGCCGTGCTGGCGGTGGCGGTGGTGAGCATCCCGGCCTTCGCCCGGCTCACCCGCGCCAGCACGCTGGCCCTGAAGGAGCGGGAGTTCGTCCTGGCCGCGCGCGCCATCGGCGGCGGGCCCGCCTACCTGATGTTCCGGACGATCCTGCCCAACGCGGCCTCCCCCCTCCTGGTCCAGGCGACGGTGGCGGCCGCCTACGCCATCCTGCTCGAAGCGGCGCTGAGCTTCCTCGGGCTCAGCACGCGGCCACCCGAGCCCAGCTGGGGCTCCATGCTCAACACGGGCCGCTCGTTCCTCTACCAGGCGCCCTGGTACGGCCTCTTCCCGGGTGTGATGCTCACCGCGGCCGTCCTGGCCCTGAACGGTCTCGCCGACGGCCTCCAGCGCGCGCTGGGGGCGAGTCCCCTCGGACGGGCGACGGCGAGCACCGGAACCTGATGGGCCGTCAACCACCCGCCCTGGCGCACCACTGCGGAGCGCCGCCGCTCCCCCCCGGGCTCGACTGATGGCGCAGTACGTCTTCGTCCGCCTCTTGCAGCTCGTTCCCGTCCTTTTCATGGCCTCGGTCGCCGTGTGGCTCCTGATCTATCTGATCCCGGGCGATCCCGCCCTCGCGCTCCTGGGGCCGGACGTCACGCCCGAGCAGCTCCAGCTGGCCCGGGCGCGCATGGGGCTCGACCAGCCGCTGCCCGTGCAGTACGCCCTCTGGCTCGGGCGGGTCACCCGGGGCGACCTGGGCGTCTCCTACCTGAACGGCCTCCCCGTGCGCACCATGCTGGCCCAGCGGGTCCCGGTCACCCTCCAGCTGACGGCCGCCTCGCTGATCGTCGCGCTTCTGATCGCGGCCCCGCTGGGGATCCTCTCGGCCGTGCGCCCTCGATCGTGGTGGAGCCGCGTCGCCTCCGGGTACAACGCCCTGGCCATGGCCGTGCCGACGTTCTGGCTCGGCATCCTGCTGGTGCTGCTCTTCGGCCTCTACCTCCGGTGGCTCCCGACCTCGGGCTACGTTCCCGTCTGGGAGGATCCGGCCCGCGCGCTGCGCTTCCTCGTCCTGCCCGCGATTACCCTCGGGGCCTATGTCTCGGCGATCCTGGCCCGGTTCACCCGGGCCGCCCTCCTCGAGTCGCTGGCGCAGGATTACGTCCGCACCGCGCGGGCCAAGGGGCTCCGCGAGCGGGCAGTGGTCGGGTCGCACGCGCTCCAGAACGCGCTGATCCCGGTGGTGACGGTGCTGGGCCTCCAGTTCGGCGCGTTCATGGGCGGCGCGGTCATCACCGAGGCGATCTTCGACTACCCCGGACTCGGGCGGATGCTGCTCCAGGCCATCCTGACCCGTGATTACACGGTCGTTCAGGGGACGATCCTGTTCGTCGTCTGCGCCTTCGTCGTCATCAACCTGTTGACGGACCTCGCCTACGCCTTCCTGGATCCGCGGATCCGGTACTCCTGACCGACCGGCGGCGGCCGGGCCGTGGCCCCACCCCTTGCGCCGCGCGGGCCGTCCTGGTATACATGGCCAGCCCGCGTCCCCGGCTCGTCGATCCGCGCCGCCGGCACCCAGAGCAAGGAGGCACGCCATGCCACCGACTCGCGCCACCACTGACCTCGCCCGTCGCGCCTTCCTCCAGCGCGCGCTCCTCCTCGGCGGCGGCGCGCTGGCCGGCCCCGGTCTCCTCACCCTCCCGAGACCGGCCGCCGCCAAGAAGCGGGGCGGCACGCTCACCGTCGGCATGCCCAACGACTTCAACACGTTCGACCCGCAGAACCTCTCGTTCGCGAACTTCACGCTCCAGCAGAATCTCTACGACACGCTCGTCCGATACGACGGCAGCCTGAAGCCGCTCCCCGGGCTGGCCGAGCGCTGGACGATCGCCCCCGACGGCCACGCCGTCACCCTCAGCCTCCGGCGGGGCGTCCGCTTCCACAGCGGAAAGGAGCTGGTCGCCGCCGACGTGGTGAAGAACTTCGAGAAGGCGGCCGACAAGGAGCGCGGCCAGAACATGCTGCCGGCGGTCGCCAACGTCGCCAGCGTCACCGCCCCCGACGCCGGCACCGTGGCCATCACGTTCAAGAAGGTATCGCCCGAGATCACCGACGTCCTGCAGGCCATGGCGATCATCGAGCCGGCGGCCATGGACTCCCTCAAGAACCGGGGCTCCGGGACGGGCCCGTTCAAGTTCGTCGAGTGGGTGCCGGGCGACCACACCACGCTCGAGCGGAACGGCGCCTACTGGGGCGCGCCGGCGCCGTACGTGGACCGCGTCGTCTTCAAGGTCTTCAGCGACTCCGACGCCATGGTGGCGGCCCTGCAGTCGGGGATCTGCGACCTGGTCGTGTCCCTGCCCCCCAAGGACGTGGCGCGGCTCGGCCGCGAGTTCAACCTGGTCCGGGGCTACCCCGGAGCCCTGACCTACGAGATCCGGGTCAACGGCACCAAGCCGCCGTTCGACAAGAAGGAGGCGCGCCAGGCCCTCCTCTATGCGATCGACCGCGCGGGCGTCGTGGAGAACGTGCTCTTCGGCGTGAGCCAGCCGACGGTCCTGCCCTTCAGCCCGAAGTCGGCG
Source organism: Candidatus Methylomirabilota bacterium (assembly GCA_036001225.1). Lineage (GTDB taxonomy): Bacteria > Methylomirabilota > Methylomirabilia > Rokubacteriales > DASRDR01 > DASYUM01. The sequence goes on from DASYUM010000057.1 coordinate 4,498, forward strand.
GCCTATGACGCCACGCTTCAGAAGTATCCGTTCGACCTCAAGAAGGCCAAGGAGCTCTTCGACCGGGCCGGGGTGGCGGGCGGCAAGGCCCAGTGCCTGGCCCTGCCCCAGTTCCCCGAGCTGCCGGCCATCGGCCAGATCCTGAAGGCCGACCTGGCCAAGATCGGGTTCGATCTGGAGCTGGTCGTCCTGGACTCGACTCAGTACTACAAGCGCGTCCTCGGCGGCGACTTCCAGCTCGCCACCTCGTTCTCGGGTAACACGCAGAAGTATCCCACTCGGGTCGCGCTGAACAGCATCTACCGGACGGCCAACAACCCGGTCTGGGGGAACAACGTCCCCAAAGCCTACGTGGACGCCATCAACGAGGCCAACGGGACCATCGACCCGACCCGACAGCGGGCGGCCTTCGCGAAGCTGAACGCGGCGCTCCTCGACGAGGCCTGGGTCGTCTCGATCGCGTATCGGCAGAGCGTGTTCGGGCTGGCCAAGCACGTCGACGGGTTCGCCTTCACCGTCGACGACATGGCGGTGCTGGAGAGCGTGAGCCTGGAGAAGTAGAGCCGGCCGTGCGGCGGCGGTGCCTCTGGGTCGGCAGCGACCCGCTCTACGTCGATTACCACGACCGCGAGTGGGGCGTGCCGGTCCACGACGACCGGATCCTGTTCGAGTTCCTGATCCTGGAGGGCGCCCAGGCCGGCCTCTCCTGGCTGACCATCCTCCGCAAGCGCGAGCAGTACCGCCGGGCCTTCGCCGGCTTCGATCCCGAGCGGGTGGCGGCCTTCGGCGCCCGCGACGTGCGACGGCTGCTCGGAGACACGGGGATCGTCCGCAACCGGCTGAAGATCGAGAGCGCCATCCGGAACGCCCGGGCGTTCCTCGAGGTTCAGCGTGAGTTCGGCAGCTTCGACCGCTTCCAGTGGCAGTTCGTGGGCGGCCGGCCGAAGCGGAACCGCTGGACCAGCGTCAAGCAGGTCCCGGCCCGGACCGCGGAGTCCGACGCGATGAGTCGCGAGCTCAAGCGGCGCGGCTTCACGTTCGTCGGCTCCACCATCTGCTACGCCCACATGCAGGCGGTCGGCATGGTCAACGACCACACCCGTGACTGCTTCCGCTTCGGCCGGGT
>DASYUM010000058.1:0-11388 GCA_036001225.1 Candidatus Methylomirabilota bacterium
CCGGACGTCGCGGGGCTGGGGCCCCGCCGTCCGGGGCGCGCCACCCGATGTTGAGGCCCGCCGACGACCGAGGACGCCGGGATGCGACGGTTATCGGCACGGTACAGGATTAGCTGATGGACTTCGGGTTCAGCCAGGAACAGGAGCTCAGCCGGCAGACCGCCCGCAGCTTCCTGGAGAAGGAGTGTCCCTCCACCTTCGTCCGCCGCATGATGGACGATGCGGCCGGCATCACCGACGAGTTCTGGAAGAAGCTGGCCGAGCTGGGATGGCTGGGGCTCGTCTACCCCGAGAGCTACGGGGGTCTCGGACTGGGCTTCGTGGACCTCACGGTGATCCTCGAGGAGATGGGGCGGGCCGTCATGCCCGGACCGTTTTTCTCCACCGTCCTGCTCGGCGGCCTCGCCATCCTGGAGGCCGGCTCGGACGCTCAGAAGACGGCTTGGCTCCCGAAGATCTCCACCGGGGAGGCGCGGGCGACCCTGGCCCTGGCCGAGGAGAGCGGGCGCTGGGACGCGGCCGGGGTTCAGCTCGCGGCCAAGGCGGCCAAGGGTGGGAAGGGCGGCTACGTCCTCTCGGGGACCAAGCTCTTCGTCCCCGACGCCCACACCGCGGACGTCCTGGTCGTGGCCGCCCGCACCGGCAAAGCGACCGGAGACGACGCCCAGACGGGGATCGGCCTCTTCCTCGTTCCCACCGACGCCAAGGGCGTCTCGGTCACGCTGCTCCCGACCATGGACCAGACCCGCAAGCTCTGCGAGGTCACGCTCTCGCGGGTCGAGGTCGGGCCCGACGCGCTCCTCGGCGCAGCCGGCGGGGGCTGGACCCCGCTGGCCCGGGTCCTCGACCGGGCCACGGTCGGGCTCTGCGCGGAGATGTGCGGGGGCGCCCAGAAGGTCCTCGACATGTGCACCGAGTACGCCAAGATCCGTGTCGCCTTTGGCAAGCCGATCGGGACCTACCAGGCCGTCAAGCACAAGTGCGCCGACATGCTGGTCGCCGTCGAGAACGCGAAGTCCATCACCTACTACGCGGCGTGGGCGGTGGACGAGGGCGTCGCCGAGGCCCCGCTGGCCGCCTCGATGGCCAAGGCCTACGTCTCCGACGCCTACCGGAAGGCGGCCGGCGACGGCATCCAGATCCACGGCGGGATCGGGTTCACCTGGGAGCACGACCTCCACCTTTACTTCAAGCGCGCCAAGGGCTCCGAGGTGACCTTCGGCGACGCCACCTTCCACCGCGAGCGGGTCGCCCAGCTGATCAACCTGTAGCCACCCGCGGCTCGCCCGTTCTCCGGGGCGAGCCGGAGTTTCTGCTCGAAAATCTTGACGATTCGGCCCCCCGCTGGCTATGCTCAGGGGCCGTCTGAACGGAGCGCGGGCCCGCGCCCGGCCCACCCATGGCAGAGCTAGCGCGAGTCAAACGCCAACTGGTCAGCGACGTCGTCCGGGAGAACGTCGAGACGCTCCACGGGCTGCCGCCGCGCCCGCTTCGGCGACCGCGGCAGCGCCGGCTGCGGGGCGGTCTCTGGCGGGCGCTCGGCGTCGTGGTCGCCCCCAGCCTCCTCTTCGTCGCCGCCAGCGCGCTCCCCACCGGCCGGGCCGAGCGGCCCGTGCCGTCGCGGCCGGCGGCCGCGGCGCCGGCGCCGGCGACCTCCTTTCCCGCGCCCCAGGCTATCAGTCCGGCGGCCTTCCCCCTCGAAGTCCGGAAGATCGTCCTCGATCCCGGACACGGCGGGAGCGATCCGGGCGCGCCGGCCACGGTCGGGCTGTGGGAGAAGGAGATCACCCTCGACGTGGCCCAGCGGCTGCGCCCGCTCCTCGCCCAGGCCGGCTTCGAGGTCCTGCTCACCCGTGAGCGTGACGAGACGGTCTCTCTCCGCGAGCGCGCCCAGTTCGCCAACTTCCAGCGCGGCGACCTCTTCGTCTCGATCCACTTCAACGCGCTGCCGACCCGCAGCTACCGAGGGATCGAGACCTACCACCTCGGCCCGACCAGCGATCCCCACGTCGAGCGCCTGGCCGGCGCCGAGAACCGCGAGTCGGGCTACTCGCTGGCCGACTTCCGCCGGCTGCTGGAAGGCGTCTACGTCCACGTCCGGCAGCAGGAGTCCCGACAGCTGGCCGAGGCCATCCACCGGGGCCTGACCACGACGCTGGTACGGGGCAACCCGGCGGTCCGGGACAGCGGCGTCAAGCCGGCGCCGTTCCTGGTGCTGGTCGCCACCGAGATGCCCGGGATCCTGGCCGAGATCTCCTATCTCTCGAACGAGGAAGACGCGCGGCTGCTCAAGGAGCCGACCTACCGGCAGGAGGTGGCCCGGGCCCTGTTCGAGGGGATCCGCGCGTATGCCGAGGCCCGCCGACGACCCGGCGGGAAAGGAAGTGCATAGATGACGAAGAAGAGCGAGCCGCTCCGGGTCGGCATCGATCTCGGGACCTCGCGCAGCTCGGTCTCGGCCTCGAGCGGCGCCCGCCACGTCGTCGACAGCTACGTCGGGTGGCCGGTGGACACCGTCGCCCGCAAGGTCATCAAGAAGTCGATCCTGTTCGGGCGAGAGGCGCTCGACCACCGCTCGATGCTCGACCTCCACCGCCCGCTCGAACGCGGGCTCATCAAGGAAGGCTCGGAAAAGGACGAGGCGGCGGTCCGGGAGCTGCTGCGCCACCTGATCTCGCTCGTCGGCCCCGAGGACGGCCAGAAGGTCTTCGCGGTGGTGGGCGTGCCGGCGGAGGCCTTGCGGGTCAGCCGCCAGCACCTCCGCAACGCCGTCAAAGGGATCGCCGACTCGCTCATGATCGTGTCCGAGCCGTTCGCGGTCGCCTACGGGATGGACGCCCTCCTCCACACCATGATCATCGACATCGGAGCCGGCACCACCGACTTTTGCGTCATGAACGGCCGCTACCCGACCGAGGACGAGCAGCGGACGCTCCTCCACGCCGGGGATTGGGTGGACGACCAGCTGGCCACCTACATCCGGACCCGCCAGCCCGAGGCCCAGTTCTCCGTCCACATGGTGCGGGAGTGGAAGGAGAGGTGGAGCTTCGTCGGCGAGCCGAAGGGGCCGGTGATGGTGACGGTCCAGGTCGGCGGCAAGCCGACCTCGCTCGACATCACCAACGAGATGCGCCGGGCCTGCGAGGGTCTCCTGGCTCCCATCGGGGAGGCGATGTTCGACCTGCTGGCCCGGGTCGAGCCCGAGTACCACGAGCGGGTGCGGAACAACGTCATCCTCGCCGGCGGCGGCTCCCAGGTCCCGGGGCTGGCCGAGGCCCTCGAGCGGACCCTGGGCGAGGTGGGCAGCGGCAAGGTGCGGGCGGTGGAAGACCCCGTCTTCGCCGGCTCCAACGGGAGCCTCGCGCTGGCCCTCGACGCCGCCGAGTCGGACTGGGAGCAGCTCCCCGGCTAATCGGGGTCGGGCACCCACCCTCTCCCCCAGCGGGGGAGAGGGACGGGTGAGGGGCTGATCGGTTCGACCGACCCACCTCCTTCCCATGGGGAGACGGCGCCGACGCCGTGTTCCGGGCAGGTTTGAGCGTGCGTGCTAGACTGCGCAGGTGTCTGTCGAGCCGCGCCCGGCCGCCTCCGTCATCCTGCTCCGCCCCGGTCGCCAGGTCCCGCTCGAGTGCTACCTGATCCGCCGGGCGCCCGCGATGCGCTTCCTCGGCGGCTACTACGCCTTTCCGGGCGGGAAGGTGGACCTGGCCGACCGCCGGCCGGAGGCCCTGGCCCGCGTGCACGGCCTGACCGCGGACGCGGCGACGGATCGGTTGGACGATGCCGGCGACGAGGTCCCCGCGCTCGCGTACTGGGTCGCCGGCGTGCGCGAGCTGTTCGAGGAGACGGGTCTCCTCCTCGCCCGCGACGCGGCCGGCCGGTCAGTGGAGACGGCCGCGCCCGGCATTGCCGCCCGCCTGGAGGCCCGCCGCCAGGCGCTGGTCCGCGGCGAGTGCTCGTTCACGGTCATCCTGGCCGAGGAAGGCTGGCAGGCCGACCTGGCGCCCCTCGCCTACCTCGCCCACTTCGTCACGCCCCCGTCGAGCCCGATCCGCTTCTCGGCCCGCTTCTTCCTCTGCCCGCTCCCCCCGGGCCAGGCGCCCCGGCTCATCCTCGAGGAGACCACCGAGGGCGTGTGGGCCGCCCCGGCGCTGGCTCATGCGCGCTTCCGGGCCGGCCAGTGGCCGATGGCCGAGCCGGCCGAGTACGGCACCCGGTACCTCGCCCAGTTCGAGGACTACGAGGCCCTGTGGGCCCATCACGCCGACGGTCGGGCGAAGTTCCACGGCATCATCGACCGCCTCGACGCCGCGCGCTACTACCTCTTCGACTGGGACGCGGTGGTGGGCGGGCCTCGTGGCTGAGTTCCGGCCGCCCGGCTTCCCCCCGACGGCCCAGCTCACCCCGCGGGTCCGCCGCGTGCTGGGTCTCAACCCGGGGCTGATGACGGGGCCGGGGACCAATACCTACCTGGTCGGGGAGCAGCGGCCGATCCTTCTCGACACCGGGGCCGGCGTCCCCGAGTACGTCCCGCTGCTGACCGGCTTCCTCACCACCGAGCGCCTCGGCGACATCCCGCGGGTCGTCCTCACCCACCGCCACCGCGACCACATGGGCGGGGTGCCCGACCTCCGCCGCCTCTATCCGCGGGTCCCGGTCGGCAAGCTCGTCGTCAACGACCCGAGCCTGCCGGTGCCGATGGACTCCCTGGGCGAGGGGGCGGTCATCCCCGGCGAGGGCGTCACGCTGCGGGCGCTCCACACGCCCGGCCATGCGTCCGACCACCTCTGCTACTACCTGGAGGAGGAGCGCGCCCTCTTCACGGGGGATCTGATCCTCGGCGGCTCGACGACGGTGATCCCGCCCGACGACGGCGACCTCGGCGCCTACCTGGCCTCACTCGAGCGCCTCCTCACCCTCGACGTCCAGCGGATCTACCCGGGCCACGGCCCGGTCCTGGAGCCGGCCCGGCCGGTGATCGAGACCTACATCGCCCACCGGCTGGAGCGCGAGCGCCAGATCCTGGCCGCGCTGGGCAGCGGCGCCGAGACCGTGCCCGAGATCGTGGCCCGGGTTTATCACGACGTCGCCCCCGCCCTCCACCCGGTGGCCCGACTCTCCGTCCAGTCGCACCTGGTCAAGCTCGAGCGCGAAGGCCGCGTGGACCGCCGCGGCGACGACCCGCCGCGATTTCGGCTCGCCTGACGTCCGCGGGCCGCGGCGTCGCAGCAGGAGACCCCATGCGATACGTCGAGGAGCGTGACTTCACCCTCCGGCTCGACCTCCGCTGCGAGTTCCCCGAGGGGTACGAGGGGGACCAGGACGGCTACGCCTGGCTCCGCGACTTTCACGGGCGGATCGCGCCTCAGCTCGTGCAGGCGGCCGTGCAGGCGATCCGCGCCCAGCCCGGCTGGACGGTGCGCGTGGGCAACCGCGGCCGCGCGGTGGAGGACGAGGTCACGCTGATCGTGGAGCGGATCGTGTAGCGACGAGCCGCGTCCTGGCGGAGCCCGCCCGGAGCGCGCTACGCTCCGGCCACCTCGGCGACGCGCCTCCTGGGCGACGGCGCCCGGGCTCGGGGGCGTCCGGTGGGGCCGATGAAAGAGCTGGTTTGGAGTGCCTACCTACCCCGCACTGGGGACCCCAGTCAATCGCCTCGCCCGCGGGCATAATGGGGGACGAGCATGGACGCGACCCCTGACGAGATCCGCCGCGTCGACGATCGGGAGCTCCACATCCTCTGGGCCGACGGCCACAAGACCGTGTTCGCGAACAAGTCTCTGCGCGAGCGCTGCCCGTGTGCGGCCTGCGTCAACGAGTTCACCGGGGACCGGATGCTGAACCCGGCCACCGTGCCGCCCGACATCCGCGCCGACGAGGTTTCGCTGGTCGGCCGGTACGCCATCAAGATCCGCTGGAGCGATCGCCACGCGACGGGGATCTTCACGTTCCAGAAGCTTCGCGAGTGGTGCGCGTGCGAGGCCTGCCGGGGCGCCGGCGGGTGAGTCGTGCTGGCCGGCGCGTCGCCCTCCCTCAGCGGGCAGTTCCGGCGCCCGGGCTCGGGGCGTCCGGTGGGGCCGACGAAACAGGTGCTTGGGAGTGCCTACGTACTCGGTGGCCGCAGACGCTCGGCCGCGAGCACTTCGGCAAGCGGCTCGGCCGGATGCCGGACCGCTAGTGCGGGTCCAATCAACTTCGCCTAGCGTCGTCCTCGGTCGTCGCCGGCCCTCAACGTATGCGGCATACGCCTCGGGCCGCCTCCTCCCTGCGTCCTCGCTATGCTCGTTACTTGGCCCCGCACCTGCGGTCGTCGTCCGATTTTGCTCCAATTCGTTGGAACACCACTAGTCCGGGGGGAGGTGACCGCTCCAGGCGAGCATGGCCAGCACCATGTACGTGATCCCGCCCACGAGCGCGATGATCAATACCGTCACCTGAAAGGTATCGCGAAGCATGAGCCACAGGACGCCCGGGGGCATGTCGGGCCGCGCGCCCGCGTCGCCACGCCGGCCGCTCGCGCCGGCCGAGTGTCGCGGCCAGAGAATCCCGGCGGCGTCGACGAGCGCGGTTCCCGAGGCACCGGCCAGCACGGCCAGTGTCGCCGCCATCACCCCCGCATGGTACGCGACGGCTCCCACCGCCAGTCCGGCGATGAGTACGCACCCGCTCATGAGCATGGCGCCTTCCGCAGCCGCACGTCCGGTCCTCAAAGGGCGTCGATGTGGCGCAGGGCTTCGTCGGCGACCGAGCGGACCAGCGGCCGAGGGTCGTGGAGGGCCCGGGTCAGGGCCGGTACCGCAGCGGCGGCCTCGGGTCCGATGCGCCCGAGGGTCAACGCGGCGGCCGACCGGACCGCGAGGTGGGCGTCGCTCAGGCTCGCGATCAGCGCCGGGACGGCGGCCTTCGCGGCCGGACCGATGCGGCCCAGGGCCAGGGCGGAGCTCGAGCGAACGTCCGGGTGAGGGTCCTCCAGGGCCGCGATCAATGCCGGTACGGCCTCGTCGGCGCCCCCGATCTGACCCAGCGCCTCGGCCGCCGCGACCCTGACGTCCGGATCCGGATCGCGACTGGCGGCGGCCAGCCGAGGAACCGCTTCCTGCGCCATCGGACCGAAACGGCCGAGGGCCTGGATGGCCCGGCGCCGCACGTCGGTCTCGGGATCCCGAAGCGCCTGGACCAGGACCGGCACCGCGCGCAGCCCGGCGCGCCCCAGGACCTCGACCGCCCTCGTCCGGAGTTCCGGGGAGCCGTGTTCCACGTCGCTCTGCCACTCGGCCAGCGTGCGCCCTTGATAGCGGGATTCGGCGCCACAGCTTGCCAGCGCGAGGAGGATCCCGGCGAGCGCGGCCGAGCGTCCGCGGCGCGCCAGCGATGCCTCCGCGCGCATCGGCGGCGGCGCCGGCAGGCCGGTCATGGCTCGGCCTACTTGGTCTCCTCGAACAGGAGCCGCTCTTCCGCGCGTAGGGCCTTCAGTCGGTCCTTCACCTGTGACGCCTTGGCGAGCTGATCTGGCGTCAACACCGCCCGCACCTCCAGTGCCACCTTGAGCCCCTCCTGGACCAGCTGCTCGCGAAGCTGCGCGCTCTGCTGGAGCAAGGGCGCGAAGTCGGCAGTCTGCACCCCACCGGGACCGAAGAGCTTGTCGGCCATCGCCTCCTGAACCGCGCGCAGCTGCTCGCGAAGTGACCGGAACGCGGGCCGGTGCGCGGCCAGGATCTGCCGTACCTGGGCGTCCTGGTCGGGGGTGAGGTTCGCGGCTCTCAGCACCACCGGCAGCAGCATGCCGGGTCCGCCCACGTCCCGGAATCCCCGCGGCGCCCCGGGACCACCCGGCTGCGCGTCGGCTGAGGCCGACCCCAGGACAGTCGCCGCCACCGCCAGCACCGCCACCACCACCGTTTGCCGTGCGTGCCTCATTCCGTATTCCTCCTCCTCTTGCCCCCCGCGCCGTCATCCGTCGACGGCAGCCAGGTCCGCGAACTCGAGGGCGGCCTCTTGACCCCGGCAGCCGCCGTCACCCCATTCGCACCAGAACTCCGCCTCCAGCGCCTCCTGGAGCTCCCGGAACTCCACCTCGTAAGCCGCCATGGCCATGCCGGTCGCCTCGAGGCTGGAGAAGAGGCCGGCCGAAGTGAGCTGGAGCACCGGCACGCCACCCGCCGTGCCGCCAGTCGGGCCCGAGGGCCCGGGGGCCGTCGTCCACCTGAGCCCGGCGGAGAGCGCGACCGCAGCCGCGAGCCCGGCGGCCGCCGCCCAGACCCACCTGCGACGCGGCCGGCCCAGGGATCGGGCGCCGGCCGGTGGCGGGCCGTCGAGCGCGTGCTCGATCACCGCGAGATCGTCGGCCAACTTGCGATAGCGCGCGCCGCAGGCCGGACAGCCCGCCAGATGGCCCTGGGCCGGGTCTGTACCTTCGCCCGAGAGGATGAGGACCAGTGTCTCGTCGGGCAGGCACGCCCTCATGGGCCGACTCTGGGGTGCGACATGGCAATTGGTGGCGTGATACCGGGCCGCGGCCCGAGCAGATCAAGGAGGCAGGCCCGAGGGGTGCCGAGGCGTATGCCGCGCACGCGAGCCCCCGGACGTCGCGGGGCTGGGGGGCGCGACGGGGCGAGCCACCCACAGTCGAGGCGCCCCGAGGGCCGACGACGCAGAGATGCGATAGGCCCCGGCCGGGGCGGGCTCATGGCCGATCGCCCAGGGCCGCGCGCAGGTGTCGAATCGCCCGAAACAGGTGCTGCTTCACGCTCCCGGCGCTCATTCCGAGCATCCCGGCCACCTCGCTCGTCGAGAACCCCTCGAGCTGCCGGAGCACGAACACCTCCCGCTGGCGCCGCGGCAATCCCCCGAAGCTCCGCCAGATCCGGCCCCGGGTCTCGTGGCCGATGGCCTCGTCCTCGGGAGTGCGGGTCATGCCCCCGCAGTGCCTTTCATCGAGGCGCTCGCCCCGCTCGCGCCACCACTTCCACCAGCCGGCGCGATGGCGATCGTGGCAGGCGTTCACAGCCACGCGGGTGAGCCAGGCGCCGCACGACAGGAGCGGGGCTCCGGTCTGGAGGGCCTGGTGCAGCTTCAGGAACACTTCCTGCCCCACCTCCTCCGCTTCGTGAGCGTCGGCCAGCAGCAGTCGGCACATTCGGAGCACGCGCGGGTAGTGTCGGGCGTAGAGCTCCTCGTAGGTCGCCTCCGGGCTCAGGGCCTCGTCGCAACCCCGCATCCCGCTTCCTATGACGAATCGGGCCCCGAAATGGTTGACAGCGGGGACCGCCCGCCCTCACTCGGCCGGGCCGGGAGGAGTCGCGCGTCCTTCGGCGAGGTGCCCGGTGGGGCCGACGAAACAGGTGCTTGGGAGTGCCTACGTACCTTCCCCGGGCGGATCGCGCCGCAGCTCGCGCAGGCGGCCGCCGTGCAGGCGATCCGCGCCCAGCCGGGCTGGACGGTGCGCGTGGGCAACCGCGGCCGCGCGATGGAGGACGAGGTCACGCTGAGCGGGGGGCGGCTCGTGTAGCGACGAGCCGCGTCCTTTTCGATCCCCCCGTACCCGTTCGCAGACACTTCCGCGGTCCGAGACCCCGCCAACTCCGCCGCCAATCGCCCCGTTGCTCGACGAGCCGCGGCTGGCAAGCGCCTTGCTCTCCGCTCGGGCGGGAGAGCGCATGGCACATCGAGGGGCGCGCGGGGTCACGCTGGTCGAGTTGGCCCTGGTCCTCGCCATCACGACGCTGGGCATCGGCCTGGCGGCGCCAGCGGTCGGGCGTTCGCTCGACAGCTTCCGGGTCGCCGCGGCGACCCAGGACCTCTACGGGGCGATCCACCTGACGCGCGCGCACGCCCGCTGGCGGGGCGTCATGCACGCCCTCGTCATCGAGCGCGACGGCCGGACCTTCCGCATCGTCGAAGACCCCACGAGATCGCCGCGCACCGTCTTCGGCCCCCAGCCGCTGGGAGACGGCGTCGTCGCCTCCGGGAACAGCACCATCCGCTTCTCGCCGAAGGGCTTCGCGGTCCCCTTCGGCACGATCACCGTGCGCGCCGGGGACGAGACCCGGCGGCTCGTCGTCAACCTGCTGGGGCGAGTCCGGGTGGACACCACCTCGCCCCGCCACTAACCCTCGGGAGGGCACCATGGCCACAGCGGAAATGCGACGGACCCGAAACGGCCGCCAGGATGTCGGGGCGGCGTGGGAGAAGAGCGGCGCCAGCGGGCAGTTCCTCTCGATCGAACTCGACGCCGGGGCTCTCGTCGCCGACGCGCTCACCGCCCTGCTCCGGGGCGAAGACCGGGTAAGCTACCTGGCGTTCGCCAACGAGAAGAAGCCGGGAGGCCGCGAGGGTCAGCCGGACCACCGGATCGTGCGGCCGCTGCGGCGGGCCGTGCGGGACGAGGCGATGTGAGACGAGGCCGGCCCGGAGCGGGGCCGGCGACTACTGCCGCTGGCGCTTGCCGGCGGCGGCCACGAAGGCCTCGAAGAGGCGGCGGGAGGCGACGTCGCCGTCGCGGGCCAGCTCCTCGGGGTGCCACTGCACGCCGACGAGGAACGCGCCCGGGGCGGGGTCGCGGGCTTCCACGGCCTCGACGAGGCCGTCGGCGGCGTGGGCGACCGCGACCAGTCCGGGGGCCAGGGCCTTGACCCCCTGGTGGTGCATGCTGTTGACCCGCAGGTCGCCGCCGACGAGGTCGCTGAGGAAGGTGCCGGGCCGGACGCTCACCTCGTGGCTCGGCCGGGTCCGGGAAAGCGGCGGCGCGGCCGCCATCTGATCGTGGGGAGTCCCGCCGGGGCGCTGGGACGGCAAGTCCTGATAGAGGCTTCCCCCGAGCGCGACGTTCAATACCTGGATGCCGCGGCAGATGGCGAAGACGGGAAGCCCGGCGGCCAGCGCCCACTCGAGGAGGCGAAACTCCATCGCATCCCGCTCGGGCACGGTGGCGACGGTCGGCGTGGCGACGGTCTCGCGATAGCGCTCGGGCGCGACGTCCTCGCCCCCGGTGAGCAGGAGACCGTCGAGCAGGTCGTAGAGCGCACGCAGGCTGTCGCCCTCGTGGGCCGGCGTGACGAGCAGCGGAAGGCCTCCGGCGTCCCGCACGCCGACCACGTACGGCTCGTTGAGGAACGTGCGACGCGTTCCACCGACCATCTTGGTCAGCGCGACGGAGCCCGTGATCCCGATCCGCGGCCGCACGCGCTCACCGTACCAGCGGGAAAGCGGTGTGTCAAACCGCGATACAATGGGAGCCGCCATGGCCATCGAAATCGCGCGGCGACGCTTCACCGTCGAGGAGTACGAGCGGATGGGCGAGACCGGCATCCTCGGTCCCCAGGACCGCGTCGAGCTGATCGACGGTGAGGTCGTCCAGAAGGTGACGATCAGCCCGCGTCACGCCGCGTG
>DASYUM010000059.1:0-10020 GCA_036001225.1 Candidatus Methylomirabilota bacterium
GACGTCGCGCGCATCCTGACGCTGTTCGTCGCCTTCCGCGCCGTCGAGGTGGGCCGGATCGCCTGGCGGCCGCGGGTCGAGCTGATCTCGGTCGGCGGCTTCGCCATCCCGATGCGCCTCGGCGCCATCGCCTTCTTCGTCGTCACCGTGGCCATGGTGGTGTTGCTGGCCAGGGCCGGCTGGAGCCGCGACCCTTGATCCGGGCCGATAACCGTCGCATCCCGTCGTCCTCGGCCCTCAGCGCGGCTCAATGTATGCGGCATACACCTCGCCGCGCCTTTTCGGGTAGCGCGCCTCGGACGGCGGGGCCCCAGCCCCGCGACGTCCTGCGGCGCGCGTTCCTGCGTCCTAGCGGGGCTCGGGTCTCGGCCCGGGGGTGAGCATTACGGGACGATGACATCGCGTTCGATAGGATCCACCTTGACGCCCTGCTCCTTCAGCCACGCCACGCCGCGCTCGAGGTCATCCGGCTTGCCCTCGATCTCGAGCGAGACCCACCCGTGAGTCGGGGTGACGTCGGCCCGGCGGATGTTGGTCACCAAGTTGAAGTCCCGGCTGAGCTGGTAGATCACGGGATCCTTGATCCGCTCGGGCGGGAACGTGAGGTGGATCCTCATCTTGGCCATGACCTCCGACCCTCAATCGGGCATGTCTTTCGCTTCTGCTCAGCCCCCCGCGATCGCCGGGACGATGGAGACCTCGTCGCCGTCCTTGAGCGCGGTGCCCTTTCCGGAGAGGAACCGGATGTCCTCCTCGTTGACGTAGATGTTGATGAAGCGGCGCAGTTCTCCCGAGTCCTCGACCAGCCGCTCCCGGATGCCGGGGAACTGCCGCTCGAGGTCGTCGATCAGCTCGGTGACGTCTTTCCCCGCGCCCTTCGCCTCGGCCACACCGTTGGTGACCCGACGGAGGGGAGTCGGAATTCGCACTAGAACCGGCATCGGCGTCCTCCTGGTGAGAGCGTCAGTTCCTCGTCAGGGTCTTGAGATCGCTCAAGGCCCGATCGAAGGCGGTCAGGCTGGGCCGGATGCGGACTGCCTCGGCCAGCCGGCTCTCGACCACCTCCATCGTCTTGAGGCCGTTCCCGGTGATGCACACCACGATGGGCTCGTCGCGCGGGATCACCCCCTGCTCGATGAGCTTCTTGGTCGCGGCCAGGGTCACCCCGCCGGCGGTTTCGGTGAAGATGCCTTCCGTCCGGGCCAGGAGCGCCATCGCGTCGAGAATCTCCTCGTCGCTCGTGTGCTCGGCGGCGCCGCCCGACTCCTTCACCACCCGGTAGGCGTAGACGCCGTCGGCCGGGTTGCCCATGGCCAGGGACTTGGCGATCGTGTTGGGCCGGACCGGGACGAGCACCTCCGAGTTCTGCTTGATCATGGTCACGATCGGCCCGCAGCCGGCGGCCTGGGCCGCGTACATCCGCGTCCGCACCGGCGGGATCAGGTCGAGGGCGGCCAATTCCTTCAGCGCCTTCCAGATCTTGGTGATCAGCGAGCCGGCCGCGCAGGGGACGACGATGTGGCCGGGTGTCCGCCAGCCGAGCTGCTCGGCGATCTCGTAGCCGTAGGTCTTCGACCCTTCCGAGTAATACGGCCGGATGTTGATGTTGACGAAGGCCCAGCGATACTTGTCGGCGACTTCCGAGCAGAGCCGATTGACCTCGTCATAGGTCCCCTCGACCGCCACCAGTACCGGCGCGTAGACGAGCGTGCCGAGGACCTTGCCCTGCTCGAGGTCGGCCGGGATGAAGATGAAGGAGCGGAGCCGGGCCTCGGCCGCGTGGGCGGCGACCGAGTTGGCCAGGTTGCCGGTGGAGGCGCAGGCGACGGTGTCGAAGCCGAACTCCTTCGCCTTGGTCAAGGCGACGGCCACCACCCGGTCCTTGAACGACCAAGTCGGATGGCAGACCGAGTCGTTCTTGACGTAGAGCTCGTGGACCCCCAGCTCGTCGGCCAGGTTGCGGGCGCGGACGAGCGGGGTGAAGCCGGCATAGTGGCCGACCGCGGCCTCGCCCTCGATGGGCAGCAGGTCCTTGTAGCGCCAGATGCTGGGCGGCCCGGCCTCGATCCGGTCCCGGGTCACGACGCGTCGCAGCTCGTCGTACCGGTAGTCGACCTCGAGCGGGCCAAAGCAGAACTCGCACACGTGAAGGGGGGCGGCCGGGTAGCCGCGGCCGCACTCCCGGCACTTGAGCCCTTTGACCTTCTCCATCGGCCGGTCCTCCGTCTACAGTCTACGCGGCGGGGCATGGACTGGTTGGGGAATTGAGCCCCGACAAGTCCCTGACTTGTAACACGTGCCGCGCGCGGACGTCAAGGAACGGCCCGCTGTACGTGGCCCCGGCGCCGGTTGCCGGGCCGCCGCCCGGCGCGTAGCATCGGGCTCGGATGCTCGCGGCGACCGCCCACCGGCCGTGGCCTCTCCCTCGGGGGCCCTGGATCATGGTCCAGTCCTGGCACGACCTGCTCTTCGCCCACTGGGCCGTGCCGGAGGCAGTCGTGCGGCCGCGGATCCCGCCCGCGCTTTCAGTGGACACCTTCGATGGCCGCGCGTGGGTCGGAGTGATTCCCTTTCGCTTGACCGGAGTGCGCGCCCGCGGCCTCCCGCCGCTGCCGTGGCTGTCGGCCTTTCCCGAGGTGAACGTCCGCACCTACGTGACGGCCGATGGCAAGCCCGGCATCTGGTTCTTCAGCCTGGATGCGGCCAGCGCGCTGGTCGTCAGGGCGGCCCGCCGGACCTATCGGCTGCCCTACTACCACGCCCGGATGTCGATCGTGCCCGAGGCCGCCGGCGTCCGCTATGCGAGCCGGCGGACCCATCGCGGCGCTTCTCCCGCCGAGTTGCTCGGCGCCTACGGTCCGACCGGCGCGGTCTCTCGGGCGGAGCCGGGGTCGCTCGCTCATTTCCTGACCGAGCGGTACTGTCTCTACACGACGGGCCCGGAGGGCGGCCTGCGTCGGGCCGAGATCCACCACGCGCCGTGGCCGTTGCAACCCGCCGCCGTCACGTTCGAGCGCAACACGATGGCGGCGGCGGCCGGTATCCGGCTGCCGGACGTGGCACCCGTCCTCCACTTCGCGCGTCGCCTCGACGCTCTGGTGTGGCCGCTCGGCCGGGCTTGACGGGTACTATACAGCTGTGTGGTATAGTACCCCGGTGGCCGTCCAGTACCGCGAGGAGCCCTGCCGGAGCGCCCTGAATCGTGTCGTGAACATGGACTTCCAGTGGTCCCTCAACCCCTACATGGGCTGCGCCCACCGCTGCGCCGTCTGCTACGTGCGGGCGTTCGAGCGGCGCGCCGATCGGCCCGCCGACGACGGGTACGGGCGCTCGATCCGCGTCAAGGTGAACGTGGCCGAGATCCTTCGCACCGAGGTGACGCGCCCCACGTGGGCGCGCGAGCATGTCGCGATCGGCGCGGCCACCGATCCCTATCAGCCGGCCGAGGGGCGCTATCGACTGACCTGCCGCTGTCTCGAGGTCTTGGCCTCGGTCCGGAACCCGCTCAGCCTGATCACCCGCGGTCCGCTGATCGTGCGCGACATCGACGTCCTGCAAGAGGCGGCCCGGCGGGCCGAGGTGTCGGTCAACTTCTCCGTCCCCACGCTGGACGAGGGAGTCTGGCGCGCGACCGAGCCGGGGACGGCGCCGCCCCGCCAACGCCTGCGCGCCGTCGCCCGCCTGGTCCAGGCGGGCCTGAAGGCCGGCGTCGGCATGGCGCCGATTCTGCCCGGGCTCTCCGACCGGCCCGAGCAGCTCGAGGCCGTGGTTCGCGCGGCGCGAGACGTCGGGGCCACCCACCTCTGGGCCAATCTCCTCTATCTCCGCCCGGGTACCCGCGAGCACTTCCTGGCCCAACTCGCTCGCCACTGGCCCGAGGAGCTGGCGCGCTACGAGCGGCTCTACCGCCGCGGTGCCTATCTCGCGCGCGCCGACTCGCGGCCGACTCTCAAGCTGGTGGCCCAGCTGCGGGAGCGCCACGGCATCGCCGACCGCCGCCCCGACCCGCTGACGCCCCCGCCGGAACCCGAGCAGTTGGCGCTCGCGATGTGAGACCGCCGCTCCGGCCGCCCGCCGTCTGCTAAGATCGGCAGCGGTGCGAAGGCTCCTGCCGGCTCTGCTCCTGCTGGCGTACGGCGGCGCCTTCGCGGTGAGGGCCTTCGGTAGCGGCCTCCCCGCCTTCGACGACCACCCCGGGCAGTTCTTCCGGCTCTGGCATGCGCTCGAGCGGAGCTTGCCGGACGGCCGCTGGACCGCGGACTGGAACCCCGACTGGTGGGGCGGCTACCCCGAGCTGCAGTTCTACCCGCCGGGCTTCGCGCTGGTCGGGGCCGCCGTCCGCCTGCTCACGCTCTGGCAGGCACCGGTCGAGGTTGTCTACCGGCTGCTGTGCGCGCTCGTCCTCATCCTCCCCGCGCTGGCCACGTACCTCCTCCTCGTGCGGGTGCTCGACGACGGCTGGCTCGCGCTACCGCCGGCGTTCCTGGCGCTCACGCTGTCGGCCGGGCTCCGGGGCGGCGTCGAGGAAGGCGTGCGCTGGGGAATCCTGACGAGCCGGCTGTCGCTCGGACTGCTGCCCCTGCTCGCCCTGTCGCTCCGGGGGTGGATCGAGATCGGACGGCCGCCCCACTGGGCCCCGCTGGCGACGGCCGCCGTCGTCCTCGCCCACCCCGCTCACGCGCCGGCGGCCGCGGCGATCCTCGGGGTCGCCACGCTGCTGGCGCTCGCCCTTCGGCCCCGGCGGCGAACGGCGGCCGAAGCGCTCGCGGTGGTGACGCTGGCCTTCGGCCTGACGGCCTTCTGGCTGATCCCCCTCGTGGCGCGCCGCGCCTGGGTGGTGCCGCTGGCCTGGGGCGAAGTGGGGCTCGGCGGCTTCGCGGGCGAGGTCCGCGCGCGGCCCGTCCTGCTCGCGGTGGCGGCCGGCGCCCTTCTCGCCTGGGGGGCGGTGGTCGCTCGCCGGCGTCCGTTCGAGGGCGTGCTGGCCGCGCTGCCCGTCGCGCTCCTGGGAGTGGTTGCGACGGACGCGGCCCTGTTCCGCCGCGGGTGGTCGGCCATCGAGGCCGACCGCTTGCTCGATGCGACGACCGTCGCGGCGATCTGGGCGGCCGGCCTCGGCTTCGGCGCCCTGGTGGCGCGGCTCACCGCGCGCCGAGCCCGCGGGCCGGCGCGCGCGGTCCTCGCCCTGGTCGGCGTCGGGGTGCTGGCGCTGCTGCCCGGGCCGGCGGCCGGCGAAGCCACCCTGACCCTGTGGCCCCGGCCCCGGGCCGGCGCCTGGCCTTCTCTGGCGGAGATCAGCCAGAGCCACGATCTCCCCCGGCTGTGGAGCGTCTTGGCGGGAACGACTGATCGCGTGCTGTTCCTGACATCCGCCCTCCGCCTCACCACCGACACCGTCTGGTATGCGCCCCACAGCCACGTCCTGAGCCTCGCCCCCATCCTCGCCCGCCGCGAGATCGTCCACGGCACCTACACCCACCCCGCCCCACTGGCCGCCCGCTTCTACACCGGCGCCATCGTGCCGCCGGCGCGGCTCACGACGCTGGTGGAGGAGCTGGACGGGCACCGCCTGCTCGGCCAACCCCTCGAGCGGCTTTCGGCCGACGCCTTCGAGGCCTTCGCGCGGCGACTGCGGATCGCCACCGTCGTCGTCCCGGTCGCCGATGCCGACCGCGCGCGCTTCCTGGCGGAGCGCTACGTGGCCAAGGCGACGGCGGCCGGCTTCGCGGTCTTCGAGCGGCGGGATCGCCCGTGGCCGCAGGTCGAGCGAATCACGCATCGCCGCTACCGCATCCTGGTCTCCCCGACGGGCGGGGTGTGGGTGCCGACCGGGATCCCCGCCTACCCGCTCTGGCAGGCGAAGAGCCGTCACGGGGCGCTGGAGACACGGGTGGACCCGTGGGGGCTCCTCGAGTTCCGCGTCCCGCTGGATCTCTGGGAGGCCGAGCTGGTCTACTCGGAGGGCGCGCTGGAATGGATCGCGCTGGGGATCACCGTGCTGGCGATCGCCGGCTGCGGAGTCTGGGCCTGGCGCACTCGCAGCGCCGGGGCGGCGCCCCGGACGGTGCCGGTACGCTCGGCGCTCGCGCGCCGCCGGCGTCCGCGCTAGATTTTCGGTGGGGGCCTCGACGGCCCCCCTCCGAGGCCTCCCCCAGGACAAAATTGCGGCGGCAACAGCCGCCGCTTGGAGTGGACCACCGAACGCGCGCGATTGGGCTTCCCGTTGCGCGCGGTTATTCCGACACGCTCCTAGACTAGGGTCCGGCCGGAGCGAGCGTCGTCGCGAACCGCACCTCGCCGTCGGCGTCGAAGATCCGCACGGTCAGGCCGCCCGGCTCGACGTCGAGCTCGCCGAAGTTGGCGTAGCCGCCCTCGCCGAAGAGCCGCGTCGGGCGGAGGGTGTCGTCGAGGACGCCCGGCTGGCCGGAGCTCCCGCTGAGCGGACCGGCCACCAGCTCGTGGAAGACGAGGCCGGGCAGCGGCGCGTGGCGGATCACCTCCGCCCGGTGGACGTCGGCCACGAGCCAGACCACGTTCCGGATCTGGCGCGCCGCCAGCTCGCGGACGATCCCGAGCAGCTCGTGCTCGAACCCGGTCGCCGAGCCCGCCCGGTTCAGGTGGGTGCTCCCGTTGGCCCAGCTGTCACGGGCGGCCGCGCCGGTGGGGATGGACAGCGACACGGAAGAGACCACCAGCTTCCAGGTCGCGTCGGAGTCGGCGAGCCCGCGAAGGAGCCAGCGCCGCTGGGCGGCGCCGAGCATGGTCTTGTCGGGACCGTCCAGCGCCGTGTTCGGGCTCCGATACTGGCGGGTATCGAGAATGAACAGCTCGGCGAGCCGTCCCCACCGCGCCCGGCGGTAGAGGCGGTGAGGAGCGTCGCGGGGAGGGTCGATCGGCCAGTAATCGAGAAACGCCCGCCGGCCGGCCGGCATCAGCGGCTCGCTCGGCCCCGCGAAGTCGTTGCGGACCTCGTGGTCATCCCAGATCGCGAAGACCGCCGTCGCGCGGAACAGGACCTGCACGGCCGGATCGGCTCGGTTGTAGCGGTGCTTGGCGCGGAACCCTGCCAGGTCAGCGGCTCGGAAGTCGGCGCCCGGCACGTTGGCGGGCACCGGACAGCGGTGGTCGGCGTAGATCGTGTCCCCGATGAAGACGAAGAAGGCGGGCCGCCGGCTCGCCATCGCCCGGAAGATCGGGTAGCCGGTCGCCGGCGACCGGCAACGCCCGCCTCCGCCGAGGTCCCCGCTCCAGAGGAGCCGGACCGGCGTTGTCGCGTCGGGCGGGGGCGCGGTGCTGAACTCGCCGTCGGCGTGCGCCTCCCGCCAGACGACACGGTAGGCGTAGCGGGTCGCGGGGGTGAGATCGGCGGCGCGCACCTTCACCGTGAAGTCGTGCCGGGCGACCGCCTCGGCGGTCAACCGCTGCTCGCTCCCGCTCGGCGCGCGCAGCTCGACGGTGACGACGCCGCGCCCCGGCGCCCGGGCCCAGATGACCGCGCTCCGCTCGCCAACGTCGCCGACGGTGACGAGCGGGTCGAGGGACGGGGCCGGCCGGAGGCCGGTGGCGCCGAGCGCCAGCCCGCCGGCGAGGCTGGCCGCGCCGAGCGCGCGGAGGAGCCAGCGACTAGACGAGCGGATCGTAGCTGAAATACTGCCCCGACGTCTCCAGCGGCGTGAGGTGGTGCGCGAGCGTCCCCGGGAAGACCGCGGCCACCCGCTCCGGCGTCCAGCCCTCGGCATGGTGGATCGAGCGGACGGGGCGCGGCTGCGAGAACACGAAGATCTCCTTGCCCCGGACGCCGAACACCTGGCCCGAGACGCCAGCCGCCTCGTCGGAGGCGAGGTAGACCGCGAGCGGCGCGATGTCGCGGGGTGACATCCGCTCGAGCTTCGCGACCCGCTCCTTCTGGGCGGGCGTGTCGGTCGGGATCGTCCCGATGAGCCGGGTCCAGGCGAAGGGCGAGATGCAGTTGGCGGTCACGTTGTAGCGCGCCATGTCGAGGGCGGTCACCCGGGTGAGCCCCAGGATGCCGAGCTTGGCCGCCGCGTAGTTCGCCTGCCCGATGTTGCCGACCAGGCCTGAGGTCGAGGTCATGTTGATGAAGCGACCCCAGCGCTGCTCCTTGAACCGCGGCGCCGCCGCCCGGGTCACCGCGAAGGTGCCCTTCAGGTGCACCGCGATGACGGCGTCCCACTCCTCTTCGGTCATGTTGAAGATCATGCGGTCCCGGAGGATGCCGGCGTTGTTCACGACGATGTCGAGCCGGCCGAAGACGTCGCGCGCGGTCTGGACGATCCGCTCGCCGCCCGCCATCGAGGCGACCGAGTCGTAGCTGGCAGCCGCCTCGCCGCCGGCCTGCTTGATCTCGCGGACCACGTCGTCGGCGGGCGAGGTCGCGGCCCCGGTCCCATCCTCCCGCCCCCCGAAGTCGTTGACCACAACCCGGGCCCCGGCCGCCGCCATCATCAGGGCGATCTCCCGCCCGATGCCGCGGCCGCCTCCGGTGACGGCCGCGACCTTCCCCTGGAGAAGCATCCGCCTCCTCTAGGGCGTGACTTCGATGGTGCCGGCCGGATCCTCGCCGACCACCTCGCCGACCAGGTGAGCCTCGCTCACCCCCGCCCGCTCGAGGGCGCGGAGGAGAGCCGGCCCCTCCGGCGTCGCCACCAGGAGCCCCCCCGAGGTCTGGGCGTCGCCGATGACCGCCCGCAGCGGGTCCGGGATTGCGGGATCCCAGCGGACGACGCTCGCGACCGCCCGCAGGTTTCGCTTGGTCCCGCCCGGCACGTGGCCGGCCTGGGCGAGGGCGACGACCTCGGGCAGGAGCGCGATCCGACTCGCCGTGAGGCGGGCCCGGACACCGGAGCCGCCCGTCATCTCGCGGAGGTGTCCGAGCAGTCCGAAGCCGGTGACGTCGGTCACCGCGTGGACGGTGACCTGGCCGACCGCCTCGGCGGCGGCCCGGTTGAGGGTGGCCATCGTCCGCACCGCGGCGTCCACGGCCGCCGGCGGAGCCTGGCCCTGCTTGATGGCGGTCGAGATGATGCCGGTCCCGATGGGTTTGGTCAGGACGAGAGCGTCCCCGGGCCGGGCGCCCACGTTCCGCCACACCCGCTGGGGGTGGACGAGCCCGGCCACCGCGTAGCCGACCTTGGGCTCGGCATCGTCGATGCTGTGGCCGCCGACGACGCTGACCCCGGCTTCCCGCCCCTTCTCGGCTCCGCCCTTGAGAATCTCGCCCAGGATGCCGAGCGGCAGCTTGTCCCTCGGGAACCCGACGATGGAGAGCATGGCGATGGGGCGTCCGCCCATGGCGTAGACGTCGGAGAGGGCGTTGGCGGCCGCGATCTGGCCGAAGGCGTAGGGATCGTCCACGATCGGCGTGAAGTAGTCCACGGTCAGGACCAGCGCGAGGTCGTCGGTCAGGCGGTAGACCGCCGCGTCGTCACAGGTCTCGGGTCCGACCAGCAGGTTCGGATCCGTGATCGGTGGCAGCAGCCGCAGGACCTGGGCCAGCTCCTCTGGCCCGAGCTTGCAGGCTCAGCCGGCGCCGTGGGAGAGCGTCGTGAGCCGGATGGGCGCGTCCATCCTCATCACCCCTTGCCCGTAGGATGCGACACGACGGCCGTCGGATGCGGCCCGCACCGCAATTATATGCCGAAATACCCACCGGCCGCGGCCGCCCGCCCCCGCCGGGGCTCGCGGCCCCCGGCGGGGGCGTCAGACCCCGAGGCTCCGGCCCCGGCGCTCTTCCAGCACCCGGATGAGCGTGGCGCCCAGCACGAAGACCACCGTCGAGTAGTAAACCCACATGATCAGCCCGATGGTGACGCCCAGCGAGCCGTACATCGTTCCGTAGACGTTGATCTCCTCGATGTAGAGCCGGAACAGCTGCTTGGCCAGCTCCCACAGCAGCGCGGTGGTGACGCTCCCGACCAGCACGCTCGACCACGGGACGCGCTGGATGGGGACGAACCGGTAGAGCAGCACGAACAGCAGGGTGTCGAAGACGATGGCCAGGAA
>DASYUM010000060.1:0-6353 GCA_036001225.1 Candidatus Methylomirabilota bacterium
CCGGACGTCGCGGGGCTGGGGCCCCGCCGTCCGGGGCGAGCCACCCGATGTTGAGGCGCGCCGACGACCGAGGACGCCGGGCGGCGAAGCTTATCGGCCACGGTGGCGGGACATCTCGGCGGCGACCATAATCGCCTCCACCATGCTCTCGGGGTTGGCCGTGCCCTGGCCGGCGCGGTCGAACGCGGTGCCGTGGTCCACCGAGACCCGCAGGATCGGGAGCCCCACTGTCACGTTGACGCCGCTCATGCCAGTCCAGGTCTTGCGGGCGTCGTCGTACCGGAAGCCGAGCGTCTTGACCGGCGTGTGCCCCTGATCGTGGTACATCGCCACCACGCAATCGAACTCGCCGCCGCGAGCCCGGCTCATGACGGTGTCGGCCGGGTAGGGGCCGGTGGCGTCGATGCCCTCGGCCCGCGCCTCCGCGATCGCGGGCGCGATGGCGACCTGCTCCTCGTCGCCGAACAGGCCGCGCTCGCCGGCGTGGGGGTTGAGGCCGCAGACCGCGATGCGCGGTCCCGCGATGCCGAGCTGCCGCATCGCTTGGTGGCCGAGGCGGATCGTGCGGAGGACGCGCTCGCGGGTCACCAGCTCGGGGACGCGACGGAGGGCGACGTGGGTGGTGACGTGGATCACCCGCAGCTCGCGTCCCATCAGCAGCATGGCGTAGGCATGGGTGCCGGTGAGGTCGGCCAGGATCTCCGTGTGCCCCGAGTGCTTGACCCCGGCGGCGGCGAGCGCCTCCTTGTTGATGGGACCGGTGACGACGGCGGCAATCTCGCCGGCCAGGGCGAGCCGAACCGCTCGCTCGATGTACTCGTAGGCGGCCCGGCCGCCCAGCGCGCTCACCCGGCCGACCTCGAAGGCGGCGGGATCGGCGTTCCCGAGGTCGAGGAGCTCGATCGCGTCGGTGGCCCCCGTGGCGTCGGCTACCCGGGCGAGCGGCCGCACCGCGAGGTCGAGCCTGGCCAGCCGGACGGCGGCCGCCATCACCCGGGCGTCACCCAGCACGACGGGGCGGGCGGCCTTGCGGACGAGCGGGTCGGCGAGCGCCTTGGCGGTGACCTCGGGGCCGATCCCGGCAGGGTCACCCATCGTAATCCCGAGCAGGGTCATTGGCAGGACTCCCAGATCCTCACCAGCGTATCAGGGTCGCCGAAGCCGCCGGCCTTCGTAATCACCGCCAGCCCCGTGAATGAGCCACCGACGAGGGCGCCCAGGGCGAGCCCCGGCTCGAGCTCCCCGGCCACGCGGACCCCCGTGGCGCCGAGCGCCCGACACACGCTATAGGCGGTCTCGCCCCCGGTCAAGACGAGCGTGGCGACCGGCGTGCCCTCGAGCTCCCGTCGCGCGGCCTCGGCGAGCCGAGATGCGATGACATCCCGCGCCGGGGCGGCCGTGCCCGGCGGCGGCCCGATGCTCCGTCCCCCCCGAGCCTCGAGGCGCGTGACCTGAGACCGGGTCACGGGATGGGCGCTGCCGGCCACGACGAGGAGCGGGCGGCGCGGCCGAAGGGGCGGGGGTGCCGCCACCGGCACCAGGCGCGCGGCCAGGGCCGCGGCCAGCCCCGCCGACCCGGCCACGAGCGACCGCTCGTCGGTTGCCTCGGCCACCACGGCCAGGTCGGCCGCGGTCTCGGCGTCGGCTACCACCGCCCCATCCATCCGGGCGAGGCACGCCGCGACGGCGGCGCCGCCCCGGCGCACGGTGGCGAGCGGTAGCAGGCGCACCGGCCGCGGTCCGTCCCGAGCGAGCAGGGCGAGGACGCTGGCGCCGGTGGGCGGCAATCCGGGGTCACCGCCCATCGCGGTGGGCGAGGCCGGCTGGCCGCCGAGCCGCAGCAGACCGTCTATCACGGTGCGTTGCTGGGCCGGGAACGCCGGCGCCAGGAGGGCCTGACCTCGACCCGCGCCGGCGAGCGCGCCCTCGAGCTCGGCGCCGACCGCGCCGCGCAGGGTCGAGTCCACCTTCTTGTAGAGCAGCCCGGGCTGCGCGGCGGCCAACTGCGCCACGGCGGCCAGGGCCCGGGCCCGCGCTTCGGCGGCGGGCAGCGCGCGGCTCTCGGTGTCGAGGACCACGACCGGCGGGCCCGCCGCCGGGAGCGGCGCGCCGGGGAGGAGGACGAGGGTTTCCAGACCGCGGGCGGCGAAGACGGCGGCGGTGTCGCAGGCGCCGGTCAGGTCGTCGGCCTGGATGCCTGCCCGCATCACGGGCCTACTCGATGAGCCCGGGCCGCATGCCGTGACTGTGGACCGGCCGGCGAGAAGGGTCAAGCTGCCGACCCGACGCCGCCTGCCGGGCCGGCGCGGACGTCAGGCGATGGCGATCGGCTGCGCCGGCTCGGCCGGGGGCGCGGCTTCGCCCCGGGCGTCGAGCGGGAGCTCGATGACGAGGACCACGCCGGCCGCCGTGTTTTCGGCGCGGATGCGTCCGCCGTGCGCGGCCACGATCCCCTCGCAGACCGACAGCCCGAGGCCGGCGCCGCGGCCGACTCCCTTGGTCGTGAAGAAGGGGTCGAAGATGTTCGGCAGCACGGCGTCGGCGATGGGGGGACCCGTGTTCTCGACCCGGATCTCGACGCGCTGGCCCCGGGCCCGGCTGGCCAGCCGGATGACGCGGTGCTCGGGGTTGGGCTGCTCGCCCACCGCGTCGAGCGCGTTGTCCAGGATGTTGGCGAAGACCTGACCCAGCTGGGCGGCGTCGGCTTGCATCGACGGCAACGGCTCCAGTTCGTCGAGGAACCGGACGCCTTCCAGCTCGGCGTCGCGCTTCCGGTCGGCGACGACGTCGCGCAGGACCCGGGTGACGTCGGTGGGGGCCAGCTCGAGCGGCTGAGCGCGCACGAAGCTCAGGAGCTGCTTGACGATGCGGGCCACCCGGTAAGCGGAGTGAAGGATGCGCTCGACGCGCTCGGCGCCGCCCGCCGGCAGCAGCTCGCGGCGCAGGAGCAACTCGGCGTTGCCGACGATCGCGGCCAGCGGGTTGTTGATCTCGTGAGCGGCGCCGGCCGCCAGCCGACCGAGAGCGGCCAGCTTCTCGGCGCGCACGGCCTGGGCCTGGGCCTCCCGCAGCTCCACCACCTGACGCGTGAGCCCGGTGTGGCGGCGGGCGTTCCGGATCGCCAGCGCCGCCCGGTGCGCCAATTGCTGAGCACGCCGCACCTCGGACTCGCTGAACGGCTGGGCGGCGCGCCGGCAGAAGACCAGGGCGCCCAGCGACTCCCCCTCGGCGATGACCGGGACAGCCAGGGCCGCCCCGAACCGCGCGTCCTCACCGCCGGCGTAGCGGTGGTATTCCGCCCCGGTGTCGGCCGCCTCCACGGGCACGCCCGTCGAGACGGCGCGGCCGGCCAGCGAGCCGCCGGCGCCGGGGGCCGGCGCCTCGCCCGGGCCCGGATACCCCGAGACGGCGCTCAATCGTAGCTCCCCGCTCTCCGGGTCCAGCAGCTCGACGGCGACGCGCTGGGCCCGGCAGAGGCGGGCCGCGTGCTCGGCGACGCGGGGCAGTACCTCGGCCAGGTCGAGCGAGGTTGCGATGTCGTCCTCGATCTCGAACAGGAGACCCGCCTCGGCGAGCTGCTCCTCGATCTCGAGCAACCGGGCCCGGAAGACCTCGGCGGTGGCCCGGCGGATCGCGAGCGCGTCGACGTCGATGACGAGGTCGGTGATCAGAACGTAGATCTCGGCGCTCGGGCCCCGGATGGGCAGCGGTACCAGCAACACCGGCCGCTCGTCCACGAGGGCGCCGGCGACCGGAGCCGGATTCCCGGCCTGGACCGCTTCGGCGAGGGCGGCGATGATCGCATCCGCGGTGGCCGGGGCCAGCAGCGCGCGCAACGAGCGGCCGACGGCCGTTTCGTACGGGCTGCCGATCAGGCGCTCGAGGCCGGGTGTCGCCGAGCGGACGACCCAGCCGGCGTCCAGCCCGAGCAGGGCACCAATGTGGTCGAGCGCCTCGAGGGCGGCTGTGGCCCGGGCCCCGAGCAGCCGGCGGGTGCGCCGCGGCCCTCGGCCGCCGCCCGAGCGCAGATCCTGTCCCGTCTTCCCGTCCACTACGACCTCCCCCTACAGGATGGAAGTGAACCCGATACAGCAATCGGGATACCAGGGGCCGGTCGCCGACCGGCCGTGCCAGTCGGCCGGGGTTCGGCGTTACGGCATCCCGGGTTGGGCGAGTTGACGGGGGCGGGGGCGGGGTGGGGACAGGCGACGCGCCGGCCGAGTGTCTTCCGGTAGGCCGGGCCGTTCGGGCGCGGACGGGCAAAAGCTGCGTGCTATGATGACGGCCCGGCAGGTCGGGCCCCACCTCGTTCCGAAGGAGGTTCCTCACTCGATGCTGAGCCGGACGTCGCCGGCGCGGCCGGACGCGCTCGGCGACTATCGCGTGCGCGCCAGGAACCTCGCCCGCTACTCGGCCAACCGGATCCACGACGACGCGGTGGCCCGGACCTTCGGCTATGCCGGCGGGCTGGTGGCCGGGACGACCGTGTACGCCTACCTGACCGCGCCGCTGGTCGCGGCCTGGGGGGTCGAATGGCTCGCCCGCGGCACCGCCACCTTGGCGCTGCACCGCCCGGTGTACGACGGCGATGAGGTCCAGGTGACGGCCCGCGTCGTCGGCCGCTCGGGCGGCGGCCCGGCGGGGGAGATCGCCGTCGAGGTGACGGCGACGGCGCGGCGGGACCGGGTGGCCAGCCTGGTGGCCGGGCTCGCGTGGGGCGGCGCCTCGGTCATCCCCGACATCGGGGGATATCCGGCGGCGGCCGTGCCCGCGGTCCGGCCGGCGGCCAGCGCGTCAGTGCTGAGGGAGCTCGAGTGGCTCGGCTCGCCGGCGCTGCTCCTCGACGAGGCGACGGTGGCCGACTACGCGCGAGAGGTCGAAGACCCGCTCGATCTCTATCGGGGCCCGACCGCCGTCGCCCATCCGGGCCTGCTCCTCCAGCAAGCGAACCGCGCGCTGTCGGAGAACGTCGCGCTGGGTCCCTGGGTCCACGTCGCGAGCGACGTCGCCCACGCCGCGCCGGCCCGCGTCGGGGAGCGCCTGACGACCCGGGGTCGGGTCGAGCGGGTCTTCGAGCGAAAAGGCCACGAGTTCGTGGAGCTGGATCTCCTCGTCGTGGCCGACGACACCCGGCCGGTCATGCATGTCCGTCACCAGGCCATCTACCAGCTCGGAATTCGCTCCTAGGCTCGGACCGCGCGATCGGGTCGGCCGCCCACGCTGCGGTGCAGCGAGGAGGGGTGAGAGGTGAGGAAGCGGCTCGGAATCGTGACGATCGGACAGACCCCGCGGAGCGACGTGGTCCCCGAGATGGCCGAGGTTCTCGGTCCGGGCGTGGAGATCCTCGAACGGGGAGCGCTCGACGGGCTCGATGTCCGGGCCATCGGCGCACTGGCGCCGGAATCCGGGGATGAGGTGCTGGTGACGCGGCTGCGGGGCGGCGCCTCCGTCTTCGTCGCCCACCGGCACATCGTGCCCCGCGTCCAGACCGCGCTGGCCGACCTCGACCGCGCCGGGGTGGCGTTGAGCGCGGTTCTGTGCACCGGGGCCTTCCCGGGCCTGGCTGCCGCCGTTCCGCTCCTCCATCCCGACCGGCTCCTCCTCGGGGTCCTGCGCGGGCTCTCCTGGGCCGGCCGCCTCGGCGTCCTCGCGCCCTCGATCGCGCATCTGCCCCACACAGCAGCCCGCTGGCGCGGCTACGGATTCGACCCGGTGCTGGCGGTCCGCTCGCCGTACGAGGAGGCCGACCCGGCCGCGCTGGGGCTCGCGGCCGAGGCCCTGGGCGGCGGGGAGGTCGGCGTCGTCGTCCTCGACTGCATGGGCTACCGGCGGAAGGTCAAGGAGGAGCTCCAGGCGCTCCTCGGCGTCCCCGTGCTGCAGGCGAATCTCCTGCTGGCCCGGATCGCCGCCGAGCTGCTGGCCGCCTGAGGGCGGCCTTCCTCCCGCCCGCGCGGCCGGCCGTCGGCGTCACGGTTCGGTCCCGTGCTAGAATCGCGGCCGGTTTGTGCCCGCCGGCCGTACCTGACAACCGACCGACCCAGGGAGGCGCGCCCGGTGCGTGAGCTGGCCCGTCGGATCGACGCCTTTCAGGAGCACTTCGGCCGAGCCGTCTCCTGGCTCATGTTCGGCATGGTCGCCGTCGTCTTCGGCGACGTGATCTTCCGCTACGTCTTCAACCTCAGCTGGGTCTTCATCCAGGAGCTGGAGTGGCACCTCTTCGGCCTCGTCTACCTGCTGGGCGCCGGGTACACGATGCTCCATGACGAACACGTGCGTGTCGACATCTTCTATGCGAGGCTCCGGCCCCGGAACAAGGCGTGGTTCGACTTCGTCCTGCTCTTCGTCTTCTTCTT
>DASYUM010000061.1:0-9932 GCA_036001225.1 Candidatus Methylomirabilota bacterium
TCGGCACCGAGAGCATCCGCTTCAGCGGCGGCCTCGACACCCCGGTCGCCGACGGCGCCGAGATCTCGATCCTGCCCGCCGTCAGCGGCGGCGGATCCTAGTGCCGTGGCCGATGAGCGTCGCATCCCGGCGTCCTCGGCCACGGCGCGAGTGGGTACCACGGTCTGAGGCTTGACAGCATCGTGCAGACGCTAGCCCGGCAAGAAGCCACCTGTCGGGTTAATTAACAACGCGCGGCGCGCCGCCGAACCGCCAAGGGTCGGTGGTCCGCTCCGAGCGCCGGCTTTTGCCGGCGCAATTCTCCTGGGGAGGTCTCGGAGGGGTGTTCCGACACCCCTCCGATTGACTAGCCAGATCGGCGCCTGCGTCACGTCACTCGGCCGGGCCGTGGGCCGGGGCCGCTCTCCGTTTCATTGTGAGGAGAGCCCCCAGTGGTCCTACAATGGTGACCCGACGCACCTCTGGTTTCACTGCTGAGCACAGAAAGGACGGTCTATGCCTCCCCATGGCAGCGCCTACCGGCCGGCCGCCGGCGGCACTCGCGGCGTCGTCACCTCGGCCCACTTCCTGGCCTCGATGGCCGGGGTCGAGATCCTCCACCAGGGCGGCAACGCCATGGACGCCGTGGTGGCGACCGCGGCGGCGCTGAACGTGGTCGAACCCTACATGTCGAGCCTGGCCGGCTGCGGGCTCATGCTGGTCTCCTCGACTCGGCGCCGCGAGCGAGTGGCCCTCGACTACACGGGCTTCACGCCGCGAGGCGCCGATCCGCGCCAGGTCACGGCTGACGAGCTGAAGGTCGGACCCAAGGCCGTCGTCACGCCCGGAAATCTCGGTGGCTGGCTGGTCGGGCTCGAGCGCTACGGCTCGATGCCGCCCCCGGCCGTCTTCGCGCCCGCGATCCGGCTCGCCGAGGAGGGCTTTCCGCTCACGCTGAAGAACGTCGAGTTCTTCGGCAAGGGCGAGCCCCAGCTCGCGGGCTCGGAGGCGGCGCGGGAGATCATCTACGGGAACGGCACCCCGCGGCCGGGCGGGCGCTTCGTCCAGAAGGACCTCGGCCGGACGCTGCGGGAGATCGCCGAGGGCGGGGCCGAGGTCCTCTACCGCGGCCCGCTGGGGCACAAGATCGTCCAGGCCGTGCAGCAGGCCGGCGGCTGGCTCGGTGAGGCCGACCTCGCGGCCTGCCGGCCGACCTGGCAGGTGCCGATCGTCGGCCGCTTCCGGGGCGTGGAGTTGCTGATCCCGCCTCCGCCCTGCTCCGGCTGGCAGCTTCTCCAAACGCTCCACATCCTCGAAGGTATCGAGTTGCGCGCGCTCGGTCACAACTCGGGCCAGTACCTTCACCTCTTCGTGGAGGCGGTGAAGCTCGCCTCGGCGGACCGCGTCGCCTACGCCCACGCCAAGGAGGTGCCGGTGACAGGCCTCCTCTCCTCGGGCTACGCGGCCAGCCAGCGCGAGCGCCTGGACTGGGTTCACGCCGGCGTCAGCGGAGGCGAGCGGTGGGGCCGGGAGCGGCTGCCCGAGGAGATCCTGCCCGGGCACCCGGCCGACTTCATGAAAGAGCAGACCACCCACTTCGCGGCCGCCGACCCCGACCTCACGGTGACCGTGACCCAGAGCCTGGGGAGCCCGTTCGGCTCGGGGGTGGTGGCGCCGGGCACCGGGCTTTTCCTCAACAACTTCCTCTACTGGACCGACCTCGACCCCGACAGCCCGAACTACCTCACGGCCGGCGACAAGATCGAGCTGATGATGACGCCGACCCAGGGCTTCGCCGCCGAGCAATGCGTGTTCTCGATCGGCACCCCCGGCTCGTTCGGGATCCTGCAGACGACACCCCAGATGATCCTCAACCACCTCGAGTTCGGCATGAACATCCAAGAGGCAATCGAGGCGCCGCGGGTCCGCGTGTACCGGGATCGGCTGCTCGACGTGGAAGCCCGGCTGCCCGAAGCGGTGCGGGCCGCCCTGGCCGCCCGCGGTCACCAGATCAACGTGCTCGAGGAGCACGGCGGCTGGTCATGGGTGGTGGGCGGCGCCCACGGCATCACCCGCGACCCGGAGTCGGGCGCGCTGATCGGCGGGGCCGACCCTCGGCGCGACGGCGCCGCACTGGCGGTCTAGAGGGACGGCGACGGTCGAGCCGTTCGACCTCATCATCCTCGGCTCGGGCCCCGCCGGCGAGAAGGGCGCGACCCAGGTCGCCTACTTCGGCAAGCGCGTCGCCGTCGTCGAGCGCCAGCCCTACGTGGGCGGGACCAGCATCAACAGCGGCACCATTCCCTCCAAGACGCTACGAGAAACCGCCCTCTACTTCTCCGGCCTCGGCCAGCGCGGGCTCTACGGCGTGGACTACACCGTGAAGGCCGACCTCACCGTCCGCGACTTCATGTTCCGGGAGCGCGAAGTGGTGACGGCGCTGCGCACGAAGGTCGCCGAGAACTTCGTTCGCCACAAGGTCACTGTCGTCCCCGGCACCGGCAGCTTCGAGGACCCGCACACGATCCGGGTCCGGAGCGACGACCACCCCGACCGCCTGCTGCGGGGGGCCGTCATCCTGATCGCCACCGGCTCCCGCCCGTTTCGGGCCCCCGAGATCCCGTTCGACGACCGGCTCATCCTCGACAGCGACAGCGTCCTCCGCATCGACCGGCTCCCCCGCAGCCTAGCCGTCGTCGGCGCCGGGGTGATCGGCTGCGAGTACGCCTCGATGTTCTCGGCCCTCGGCATCCAGGTGACGCTCCTGGGCGGGCGGGACCGCATCGTGCCCTTCCTCGACAACGAGATCTCCGACCGGCTGCGGCTCCAGATGGAGCTGCTGGGGACCAGGGTCCGGGTGGGGACCACCGTCGAGCGCTGCGAGCCCTTGGCCGGGGACTGCGTGCGGCTCTTCCTCTCCGACAAGGACACGCTGGAGGTGGACAAGGTCCTGGTGGCGGCCGGGCGGCTCGGCAACACCGATGGCCTCGATCTCCAGAAAGTGGGCGTGACGGCCGACCCCCGCGGGCTCATCAAGGTCAACGAGCACTACCAGACGGCGGTGCCCCACATCTACGCCGCCGGCGATGTCATCGGCTTTCCGGCGCTGGCCGCCGTCTCCATGGAGCAGGCCCGGGTGGCCATGTGCCATGCCTTCGACATCAAGTTCAAGTCCCGCGTGTCGCCGATGCTGCCGCTGGCCGTCTACACCATCCCCGAGGTCGCCATGGCCGGCGAGACCGAGGAGACCTGCCAGCAGAAGCACCTCCCCTACTGCGTGGGGCGGTCCTTCTACGCGAACAACGCGCGGGGGCAGATCATCGGAGACCTGTCCGGCGAGATCAAGCTGATCTTCTCGCCGGACGACCAGACGCTCTTCGGCGTCCACGTGATCGGCGAGATCGCCTCCGAGCTGATCCACATCGGGACGGCCTGTCTCCAGCTCGGCGGCACGCTCGACTTCTTCATCCAGACCGTCTTCAACTACCCGACCCTGGGGGAGGCCTACAAGTACGCGGCCTATGACGGGCTGCAGAACCTGGCCCGCTACAAGGCGGGCCAGCCGCCGGCGCCGCCCCCGCGCCCGCCCGACGAGCGGGCCCCCCGCTAGAGCCCGCACTACTCGAGGAGAGCTGAATGAGACCATGGATCGTCCTGGTGCTGGCCAGCGCCGTGATACTGGCCGGGCGGCCGGCGGGGTATGGCCAGCCCGCGATCACGATCAGGCCGGTGGCGCTGGTCGGAGATACCACGCCGAGCGGCGGCACCTTCGTGAAGTTCGACGATCGGCCGAACATCAACGAGAACGGCGACGTGCTTTTCCATGCCTCGGTCGCTGGTGGGAAGGCGGAGCGGGGGATCTTCCTCGCTTCCCAGGGCACCCTCGTCAAGGTCGTGGCCGAGGGAGACCCGACGCCGGCCGGGGGCGCGTTCGAGACCTTCTCCATCGGTCGGCCGTTGACGACCAGATCGCGGACGGCGATCTTCGTGGGCTACATCAAAGGTCAACGGCGGTCGGAGGGCATCTTCGTGGCGGCCAGGGGCGTCATCGCGAAGATCGCCGCCATCGGAGATCCGACGCCGATCGGCGGGACGTTCGCGGGCTTCATCGGTCGGCCCACCATCAACGAGGACGAGGTCGTGACGTTCGGCGCCAACATCGATGGCGGGTCGGCTCCGTGGGGGATCTTCCTCGCCGCCAGAGGTCGCCTGACCAACGTCCTCGCCGACGGCGCGCCCGCCCCCCGGGGGGGAACGCTCACCAAGCCAATCACGCACCCGGTCATCAACGCGCACGACGAGGTCGCGTTCGGAGGGACCATTCGCGGCGGGCCCGCCGTCCAGGGCGTCTTCCTCGTCTCCCGGGGTCAGCTCCTTCAGCTGGTCAGCGAGGGCGAGGCCGCGGCCGGGACCGGAGGGAGTCGGTTCCTCCGCTTCAAGGACGTCGATCTCAACGACCGCGGTGACGTTCCGTTCCGAGCCCACCTCGTGGGCGGGGCGGCCGAAGAAGGGCTCTTCGTCGCCTCGCGGCAAGGCGTGATCAAGGTGGCCGCCGGGGCGGAGCCCGTGGCCCCCGGGGCCCGGTTCGGGCATCCCATTGGCCGCCCGCGGGCCACCGGG
The DNA here is from genome assembly GCA_036001225.1 of Candidatus Methylomirabilota bacterium. Lineage (GTDB taxonomy): Bacteria > Methylomirabilota > Methylomirabilia > Rokubacteriales > DASRDR01 > DASYUM01. Next base: position 4,600 of record DASYUM010000061.1, read on the forward strand.
GGCGGCGCCATCTTCTTCAAGGCTCACTTGCAGCGCGGGCGGGGAGGCGCGGGCTGGGACGGGATCTACGTATCCTCGCAGGGGACGATCACCCAGATCGTGGCCGAGGGGGCGGCGACTCCGGTGGGGGGGACCTTCGTGAACCTCACGGCCCCGTTTCCAAACGACGCCGGCGCCAGCGTGTTCAGGGCCAATGTCGTGGCCGGGTCGACCTCGGAGGGCATTTTCGTGGCCAAGTGAGGCGGCCTGACGGAGTTGGGGCGGCGACCGCCCACTCCCGGCTAAAGAGCCGCCCCGACCCCCGATGCCGATCGCTCCCTCGCCGGATTGATCGCTCGAAGCCGACGGACCAAGCCGCCCTACTCGAAAGGTAGCGGGGCCCTCCGGCGGAGCGCCTCCACCAGCTCGGGGGCCAGCTCGCCGACGCAGACCTCGGCCACCGGGCCGCGGAGGCGGATCGAGTAATCGGGGCGGACGTCGATCCCCAGCTCGCCGCCCGGCATGACGACGGTGAGGGCGCCGTCGGCGAGGCCATTGCGCACGGCGGCGGCGGCGACCGCGCACGACGACGAGCCGGACGCGAGCGTGTAGCCGGCCCCCCGCTCCCAGATGCGGATCTCGACCCGATCGCGGCCGAGCGGACGGGCGAACTGGACGTTGGTCCGATTGGGGAAGGCCGGGTGGCTCTCGATGCGCGGCCCCCACTCGCGGACCTCCGCCTCGTCGAGGCGGTCGGTGAAGACGACGCAGTGGGGGTTTCCGACCGAGACGCAGGTCACGGTGAAGGCCCGCCCGCCCACCTGGAGCGGCACCGCCACCACCTCGCGGTCGGGACCGTGCATCGGGATCTCGGGGGCCCGGAACGTGGCCCGGCCCATCTCGACGGTGACGGCGGCAACCCGGCCGCCCTCCAGATGACAGAGGGCCTCCACCACCCCGCCCTTGGTCTCGATCCGCAACGGGGATTTCCGGAGCCCGCCCCGCTCCCAGAGATATTTGGCGAAGATGCGGAGGCCATTGCCCGACTTCTCGGCTTCGCTCCCGTCGGGATTGAAGATGCGGAGGCCGACGTCGGCGACTCGGGAGCCGGTTTGGAGGAGGATCCCGTCGGATCCGACACCCCAGTTACGGTGGCAGATCCAGCGAATGGCGGCCGGCGAGAAGGGGAAGTCCACCTCGGCCTCGGCCAGGACCAGGTAGTCGTTGCCGAGGCCGTGGCCCTTCACGAACTGAGTCATTCGGGTCCCCCCTCGCCCCCGACCCGTCCGACCCGGGGGAGGGGGTCCGGTGCCTCCCGGCCCCCACCGGCGGCGCCCCGGCGGCTTCGAATGGAACCGGCGCCGCGCGGCGCGGCCTTATTTCTTGGTGTAGCCGGCCGGGATCTCGTACCGCGTCGGGTCGGGGCCGGTGGCGCGGATGCTCTTCACCTCGGTGTAGAGGTTGAACAGGGTCCCGTTCCGCTCCTGGCCGCCGCGATCGCTGCTCGGTGTCTCGGCAGCGCCGCCCTTCTGGCCGCCGGCGCCGCCGAAGAGCTTCCCCAAGACCTGGCCGAGGTCCTGCTGGCCACCGCCGCTCCGGGGCGGCGGGCTCTCCCGCGTCTCCGCGCGGCCGCCGCTTCCCTCGCCAGTCCAGGCGAGGTCGGAGACGATGGTGTAGCCCTGCACCTTCCGCATCTCGGCCGCGGCCTTGGCCAGCGCGCGCTGCTGCTCCTTCTCGTCGAGGCCGGTGAGGCCGGCCATGAGCTGCTGGGCCTCGGCCGGTGACATGGTCAACCCCAGCTTCTTCAGGTACGCCTGCTGGTAGGCCTGCTGCTCGGCCTGGGCGGCCCGGATCTCGGCGGACTCCGGCGTGGTCCACAGCCGGTTGGTCATCAGGCTCTTGGCGGTTTCCCCGGTCTTCTGGTTGAGGGTCTCCACCAGCCACGTCATGAGGTACTCGTCGCAGGGGAAGCCGTTGATCACCTTGCGGGCGCCGGTCTTTTCGACCTTGAACTCGTTCTTGGTTATGACGACGTCCGACGGCTCGTTGGTATCCTTCCCTTTGGAGGGACGCCCGGCGGGCTGGCCCCGGCCGGCTCGCTCGCGCTCGAGCTTGGAGGTGAGCGGCTGCTCGGTGTAGCTCTTCTTCTCGGGATCGAGCTGCCAGACCACATCACGGTCGAGGCGGGTGATCCGGATGGCATCCCCGAGGCCGGCCATCTTCTGGATCGCGCTCATGAACCCGCCGGTGAACTTCATCTTGGACTCTTCGCGCTCGGTGATGGCGCCGGTGGTGGTGATGGTGGTGCTCTCGAAGCCACCCATCCCGGCGAAGCCGTCGCTCCGCGCGTAGCGCTCGACGGTGACATCGGCCCCGGCCGAAGTCGCCGCGCCCACGACGAGGAGGCACAGCACGGCCGTCAGTGTTTGTCGCATGGGGAAGCCCTCCCGACGGTGCCCGCCCGCCTCAGCGCCGATCGAGTGGAACCCAGGTCGCCTCCCGCGGGCCGGTGTACTCGGCGCGCGGCCGGATGAGGCGGTTGTTGCTGTGTTGCTCCAGGATATGGGCCGTCCATCCGGAAACCCGCGAGGCGACGAAGATCGGCGTATAGAGCTCGGGCTCGAGGCCCATCGAATAGTAGGTAGAGGCGGAGTAAAAGTCCACGTTGGGGTTGAGCCCCTTCTGCTCCTTGACCACCCGCTCGATGATGCGAGACATCTCGTACCACCGGAGGTCGCCGGCCTCGCGCCCGAGCGCTTCCGACAGCCGCCGGAGGTGGGTGGCCCGGGGGTCCTCGGTGTGGTAGACGCGGTGACCGAAACCCATGATCCGCTTCTTCTGGGCGAGAGCGCTCTTGATCCAGGCCTCGGCCCGATCCACTTCCCCGATCTCGATCAGCATACGGATCACGCCCACGTTGGCGCCGCCATGGAGCGGGCCCTTGAGGGCGCCGATCCCGGACACCGCGCCCGAATAGATGTCGGACAGGGTGGCGACGGTGACGCGGGCGGCGAAGGTCGAGGCGTTCAGCTCGTGGTCGGCATGGAGGATGAGCGCGGTGTCCATCGCCTTGGCCGCCAGCGGAGTGGGCTTCTTCCCGGTGAGCATGTAGAGGAGATTGGCGGCCAGGCCCAGCCTGGGGTTCGGCGCCACCGGCGGCCTCCCCTTGCGGATCCGCGCCCAGGCACCCACCAGCGTCGGGACCTGCGCCTGGATGCGGGCGGCCTTGCGGAGGTTGGCCTCCCGGGAGGCGTCGGCGATCTCGGGGTCGTACATCCCGAGCGCGGACACCGCGGTTCGCACGACGTCCATGGGGTCGGCCTTCTTGGGAAAGCCCTTCAGCAGCGCCATCACCTTCGGCGGCAGGCGCCGTTGCCCGATCAGCTCCTTGGTGAATCGCTCCAGCTCGCGCCGGGGCGGCAGCTTGCCGTACCAGAGGAGGTAGACCGTCTCCTCGAAGCTGGCGTGGGCCACGAGGTCGTGGATGTCGTAGCCACGATAGAGGAGGCGCCCCCGCTCACCGTCGATGAAGCACAGCTGCGAAGTCGAGACGACGACGTCTTCGAGGCCTCGGTCGGGGGCAGGGGTCGTCATGGACCACTCCTCGCGAGGAGGTTCGCCAGACACGCGCGGCCCCGCGCTGGGGGCCGGTTCCTCGATCCCGGTCGGCGGGCCAATTCTGGCACACGCCTGGGCAGGCCGCAAGGGCGGGCCGGCCGCGGCGACCCCGCCGGGAACCGCTCAGGCCGGGCGCTTCTGGGGGATGCCGTGCTTCCGCATCTTGGAGTAGAGGGTCGGTCGGTGGAGGCCGAGGAGCGCGGCCGCCGCCTGCTTGTTCCAGTTCGTCGTCTCCAGCGCCTGGAGGATCGCCTGCCGCTCCCGCTCCTCCAGGTTGAGGGTGGTGGGGATGGCGTCCGGCTTGGCGGCGGAGACCTCGACCGGCCGCCCCCGGGTCACCGCCTCCGGCAGGTCGCCGACCGCGATCTCGCTCCCGCGGGCCACCAGCACCGCCCGCTCCAGCGCGTGCTCGAGCTCCCGCACGTTGCCTGGCCACGTGTAGCCCAGGATGGCCTGGTAGGCGTCGGCCCCGATGGCGCTGACCGGCTTGCCATGTTTCTCGGCGAAGCGGGTCACGAAGTGCTGGGCGAGGAGGGACAGATCCTCGGGCCGCTCGCGGAGCGGCGCGATGCGGATGGTCACCGTGTTGATCCGGTAGTAGAGGTCCTCGCGGAGCTTCAGCTCGCGGACGGCCGCCTCGGGGTCACGGTTCGTCGAGGTGACCAGCCGGAAGTCCACTTCGATGTCGCGCGAGGTCCCCAGCCGCCGGAACTTCCGGTCCTCCAGCACCCGCAGGAGTTTGGCCTGAAGGTCGGCCGGCATCTCGGCGATCTCGTCGAGGAGGAGCGAGCCCCGGTGGGCCTCCTCGAAGAGACCGGGCTTGTCGGCGGTGGCCCCGGTGAACGCGCCCTTGGCGTAGCCGAACAACTCGGACTCGATCAGGTCCTTGGGCAGCGCCGCGCAGTTGATCTTGATGAAGGATCCGTCGGCGCGAGGGCTCGCGTAGTGGATGGCGTTGGCCACCAGCTCCTTGCCCGTTCCCGACTCGCCCACGATGAGCACGTTGGCGTCCACCGAGGAGACGGTATCCAGCAGGTCGAACACCTTCTGCATCTGCGCCGAGCGGCCGACGATGGGGCCGTAGCGGCCGGGGCCCCCGGCCAGACGATCGACCAGACGCTTGTGCTCGAGGGCGTTGGCGACCACGGTGAGAATCTTGGCCGGCGTCATGTCGTCCGGCTTCTCGAGGAAGGCGTAGGCGCCGGCTTCCCGGGCGGCGAACCCTTTGGAGCCCGACCCGTGAGCGGTGATCACCACCGCCAGCAGTCCCGGCCGGCGCGCCTTGAGTTTCTTCACCAGCTCGATCCCGTCCATGTCGGGCAGAACGAGATCGACGAAGGCGAGATCCCACTCCGCCCGCTCTACCTCGGCCATGGCGCGGGCGGCCGACCCGGCGGTGCGGACCGTGTAACCCTCCTCCTGGAGGACGGCCCGGAACGAGTCGGCGATGGATTCTTCGTCGTCAACGACCAGGATGCGTCCCATGGTCTCCCGCCTGTCTTCGGGCCGGCAACACGACGCGAACCGTCGTCCCGGCACCGGGCTGACTGCGCACCTCGACCCGACCGCCGTGCTGCTCGATGACCTGGTGCGCGATGGTCATCCCGAGCCCGATTCCCTCGCGCTTGGTGGTGAAGAACGGCTCGAACAGCCGCCCCTGCAGCTCCTCGGGGATCCCGGGCCCGGTGTCGTGGATGGTGAGCTCCCCTTCCCCGCCGCCGGCGCCGCTCACGCCC
>DASYUM010000062.1:0-1559 GCA_036001225.1 Candidatus Methylomirabilota bacterium
CAATGGGGGAGAGGGAAAAGTGATTGAGGCATGGCGCGGCCGGAGGCTCTGGACCGGCCGTGGGGCTGGGCTCCCGGGACCGGGCGCCGGCGGGCGCTGGCCCGGTCCCTGACCGGGCTCGGCCCGGCCAGCGTGTTCTTCCTCTACATGGGCCTGGTCCTCGTCGCCCCCGCCGCCTACCTCGTCTGGAGCAGCGTGAGCGGTGAGGGGTCGCGGCTCACCCTCGAGCGGTACCGCCGGGTCCTGACCGACCCGTTCTACCTCCGGGGCTTCCAGAACAGCCTCGCCCTGTCGCTGCTGACGGCCGTGGAGGCGACGCTGGCCGGGACCCTGCTGGCGGCGACGTTCGCCTACGCGGCGCGGCTCCCGTTCCGCCGGTCGCTCCTCACCCTCACCAACGTCGCGGCGAATCTCGGGGGCGTGTCCCTCGCCTTCGCCTTCGTCGCGCTCCTCGGCACCAACGGCATGGTGACCATCATCCTGCGGGAGAGCGCCGGCATCAGCCTCTATCCCCGGTTCAGCCTGGTGTCGCTGGCCGGGCTCAACCTGGTCTACCTCTACTTCCTGCTGCCCTTCGCCTTCCTCGTCGTCCTGCCGGCCTTCCGCGGCGTTCGCCGGCAGTGGATCGAGGCGGCGCTCACCCTGGGAGCGACGCGCCGTCAGTTCTGGTGGCACATCGGGCTCCCGGTGCTCTGGCCCTCGATCCTGGCCGTCTTCATCCTGACCTTCGCCAACGCCTTCGGCACCTACTCCACCGCGATGGCGCTCACGGTCGGCCGCGTCAACCTGATCCCGCTCCAGATCGGCTTCCTCTTCGGCGAGTCGGCGTTCGACACCGAGCTGGCCGACGCCCTGTCCGTGCTCATGATCGTGGTGACGACCGGCTGCGTCCTGGCCTACCGCAGCCTCTCCCGGCGCACCGCGCGCTGGCTCCGCTGACGGCCCCCCCATGCGACGGCTCCGGCTCGCCCCGCTGCTCGGATTCCTCCTGTGGGCCGGCTTCGTCGTCTACAGCACGCTGCCCCTGGTCGCCACCACGCTCTTCTCGCTCTCCCGGCGCTGGGTCGACACGGCGCTGCCCGAGGGGCTCAGCCTGGAGAGCTACCGGGCGATGGTCCAGGAGGGCCCGTTCCTGCCGAGCCTGGGACGGAGCACCGCGCTGGCGTGCGGGACGCTGGTGATCGTGGCGGTCCTCTGCATCCTCTTGCTGACCTGGGTCCACATCCGCGCGCCGCGCCTGGGCCCGCCGGCCGAGGTGATCAGCCTGATCCCCTTCGCGCTGCCGTGGGTGGTGGTGGCGCTCTCGCTCGTGCGCTTCTACGGCGTCCTCTACCCGCGGATCCTCAACACGCCGCTGCTCCTCCTGCTCGCCCACGGCGCGGTCAGCATCCCGTTCATGTACTGGGCGCTCGACAACAACCTGCGGGCCATCAACGCCCGGCTCCTCTACGAGGCGGGCGCCACCCTGGGGGCGCGGTGGGACCAGACGCTCCGGCACGCGCTCCTGCCGAACCTCGGGCCCGGCCTGGCCACCGGCGGCATGCTGGTGTTCGCCAACT
>DASYUM010000063.1:0-9462 GCA_036001225.1 Candidatus Methylomirabilota bacterium
AGCCGCGGCGCGCGCCCCCGGATTCACCGGGTAGGGGGGTCGGCTCCCCGAGCTCCGCCGAATGCCTGGCCCCAGCGGTCCGCGAACGCCACCTCCCGGACCGGCCGGCGCGGGGGCCGTCCGAACTTCCCGACCGGTGAGCCCAGCGGGATCAGCGCGGCGGTCTCGACGTCCGCCGGGATGCCGAGCAGCGCCTTCACCTGCGGGTCGCGGAACTTGTGGATGGTCGTGAGGCACGAGCCGAGGCCGAGCGCGCGCGCGGCGAGCAGGATGTTCTGGACGGCCGGGTAGATCGACGCGCCGGTCGTCAGGGTCGGCTTGACCCCGTCGGCGCCGATGCAGGCCAGGATGAGCACGGGCGCCTCCCCGAGATGCTCGGACAGATGCCGCGCCGAGGCGAGCATCTTCCCGGCGGCGCTGTCGGGCGGCGCCGTGGCCGCGTCGCGGTAGTACGGCACCTTCATCAGCTCACCCCAGGCCTCGCGGTAGAGCTCGCCCAGCCGGGCCCGCAGCGTCGGGTCGCGGATCACGAGGAAGCCCCAGCCCTGGCGGTTGCCGCCGGTCGGCGCGCAGATCGCCGCCTCCAGGATCTGCCGGAGCACCGCCTCGGGGATCGGATCGGGACGGAGGCGCCGGATGGCCCGCTGCGTCGTCACGACCTCGAAGAAGTCCATGGTCTCCTCCCCAATATCGCCCGTCCGACGTAGACTCCCTGCACGCACCCCCGGATTCTGGAAAGGGGAGGGCGGCGGCGGCGCGGCGGGGCGCCTCACCGGTCCAGGAAGCCCTTGCCGGCCTCGCCGAGGCGGACCAGGAGCGGGGCCGGCGTCCAGAAGGGGTCGCCGGTGCGCCGGCCGTATTCCCGGAGGCGGTCGTGGATCGCCGGCAGGCCGACCTGGTCTGCCCAGAACATGGGGCCGCCGCGATAGACCGGCCAGCCATAGCCGTACACCCAGATGACGTCGATGTCGCTCGCGCGGATCGCGATGCCCTCCTCCAGGATCTTGGCCCCCTCGTTGACCATCGGATAGAGGAGCCGCTCCAGGATCTCCGTCTCGGCGATCGATCGCCGCTGGATCCCCTGCGCCTTGGCGACCTCGGTGATGATGCGCTCGACCTCGGGATCGGGCATGGGCGTCCGGTCGCCCTTCTCGTAGCGATAGTACCCCGCGCCCGTCTTCTGGCCGAAGCGCCCTAGCTCGCAGATCCGGTCCGCGACCGCGGACGTCACCCCGCGGCCCTTGCGGATCCGCCAGCCGACGTCGAGGCCGGCCAGGTCGCTCATGGCGAACGGACCCATCGGGAAGCCGAAATCGGTGAGGACCTTGTCTACCTGGTGCGGCGGCGCGCCTTCCAGGATGAGCTGCTCGGCCTGCTGGCCGCGCTGGTGCAGCATCCGGTTGCCGACAAACCCGTAGCACACGCCCACCAGCACGGGCACCTTGCCGATCCGGCGGCCGGCCGCCATGGCGGTGGCGATGGTGGGCTTGTCCGTCTTCGCGCCCCGCACGTTCTCCAGGAGCCGCATGACGTTGGCCGGACTGAAGAAGTGGGTGCCGATCACGCTGGCCGGCCGCTTCGTGGCGGTGGCGATCTCATTGACGTCCAGCGTGGAAGTGTTCGTGGCCAGCACGGCGCCCGGCTTGGCAATGGCGTCGAGCTTGGCGAAGACCTCCTTCTTGATGGGCATCTCTTCGAAGACAGCCTCGATGATGATGTCGGCGTCGGCCACCGCCCCGAAGTCGGTGGTGCCGCGAAGGAGGCCCATGCGCTGCTCGACGTCCGCGCGAGTGAGTCGGCCCTTGGCCGCCGTCGCCTCGTAGTTCTTGCGGACGATGCCGAGCCCGCGGTCCAGGGCCTCCTGGCTGACCTCGACGACGGTGACCGGGATGCCGGCGTTCGCGAAGTTCATGGCGATGCCGCCGCCCATGGTCCCCGCGCCGATGACCGCCGCCTTCCGGATCTCCTTGACGGGGGTATCGGCCGGCACGTCGGGGATCTTGGCCGCCTCGCGCTCGGCGAAGAAGAAGTAGCGCTGAGCCTTGGACTCCGGCGAGGTCAGGCACTCGATGAACAGCTCGCGCTCGCGGGCGATCCCCGCCTCGAACGGCAACGTGACGGCCGCCTCCAGCGCCTGAATGCACGCCTCGGGGGCCTTGAGCCCACGCGTCTGCCGGGCGACCGATTTCCGGAACTCGCTGAAGAGCTGGGGCTTCCCCCGGGCGGCCGCGACCTTGTCGTTCATGTCGCGCACGCGGCGGAGCGGGCGGCCCTCGGCCACCACCCGTTCGGCAAAGGCCACCGCAGCGGTGGTCAGATCGCCGTCCGCCAGCTCGTCGAGGAGGCCGAGGCGGTGCGCCTCATCGGCGCCGATCGGATCGCCGCCGACGATCATCTGGAGCGCCGTCTCCACGCCGACCAGCCGCGGCAGCCGCTGGGTGCCGCCGGCCCCGGGGATGATGCCGAGCTTCACCTCGGGCTGGCCGAGGCGGGCGCTCCGGACGCCGATCCGCCAGTGGCAGGCCATGGTCGTCTCGAGGCCGCCGCCGAGCGCGGTGCCATGGATGGCGGCCACCACGGGCTTGGGACTTGACTCCATGAGGTCCAGGACCTCCCAGAGGACCGGCTCCTGGGGCGGCTTGCCGAACTCCGTGATGTCGGCGCCGGCGATGAACGTCCGCCCGGCACACGCGATGACGACGGCGACCACCCCGGGATCGGCGATGGCCTGGCGCAGCCCGTCACGGAGCCCCTGACGGACGTGCTGACTGAGGGCATTGACGGGCGGGTTGTCGACGGTGAGGACGGCGACGGCCCCGCGGCGCTCGAGGCTGACGGAGCGAGTAATGGCAGTCATGGTCTGGAGTCCTCCGAGAGTTGGAGTCCGAAGCTCGGGTCAGGGTGAGGCCCAGAACTCGCGCGAGGCCAGCCGGGCGCCTTCGGCCAGGCTGGCCAGCTTGGCCCAGACGACGCCCGGATCCACCGCGGCCTGACCCACCCAGGTGCCGTAGCCACAGTCGGTACCGGCCACGACGTTCTCGCGGCCCACCAGCCGGGCATACCGGCCGATCCGCTGCGCCACCAGCTCGGGGTGCTCGATGTAGTTGGTCTTCGACTCGAGCACGCCGGGGATGAGGAGCTTGCCCTCCGGCAGCCGCACGCGCTCGAACACTCGCCACTCGTGCGCGTGGCGCGGGTTGGCGGCCTCGAAGGAGATGCCGCTCGGCCGGGCCGCCAGGACGACATCGATGATGTCCTGAAGGGGCACGTCGTAGTGGTGGGGTCCTTCGTAATTGCCCCAGCACACGTGCATGCGGATCCGGTCGGCCGGGATGTTCGCCAGCGCATGGTCGAGGGCCTCCACGTGCAGGCGCGCCATCTTGCGGAACTCCTCCAGGCTCAGCCCCGCGAACTGGATGTGCCGGCCCATCGCCAGGTCCGGGCAGTCCACCTGCAGCAGGAAGCCCGCCCGGACCACGGCCTCGTACTCGGGTCGCATCGCCTCGGCGATGGCGGAGAGGTACGCCTCGTGGCTCGGGTAGTGGTCGTTGCGGAAGAAGAGGGAGATGACGCCCGGCGAGGCCGCCGTCAGGAAGGCTTCCTCGACCGGGACCGACTCGAGCGCGGCCTTCAGATTCTCGGCGTCGGTCAGCGCCGCTTGGGCGTCGCGCACCCCGACGGGGCCGGTGCAGGCCGGGGTCCGCCGCCGGGCTCGGCCCGGGTCGCCGAACACCCGTTTGGCCAGCTCCGGGAAGTCCACCAGGTCCCGATACTGGAGCGCCTGGCTCGTGCCTCCGAACCCGGCCAGGCGGTCCTTGACGTAGGTGGCATAGCTCGGCTTGCTGAGCTCGCCGTCGTTGACGATGTCCAGGCCGGCCTCGCCCTGGCGGCGGACGACCTCGGCGACGGCCGAACGGATGCGGGTCGCCAGCGCCGCGAGGTCGACCGGCACGCCCTCCTCTTTGGCGAACATCATCCGGACCAGGTCGTCGGGACGCGGCAGGCTGCCGGTGTGGGTGGTGAGGAAGCGGGCGGTGCTGCGTCTCATCCCTCAAGCTCGAAGAACGTGAAGGGCGAAATCCAGGTGGCGACGGATCAGGTGAAAATCCGCCCCGTTATAGGTGAACAAGGTGGCGCCGATGCGGCGGGCGCAGAGAGCGATCAGGATGTCGTTGAGTAGGGCGGGCAGCTTTGACCGCCAGCCCTTCTCGCGACTCTCGGTGGCGGAGAGAACGTCAGCCGCACCAACCCAGTCGTCGAAGGCCGGAGCCACCAGCCGTCCCGTCCGTTCCATCGGGCGTAAGAACTCCCGCAGGCGGGTGCGGGTCCTGAGCCCCTCGGCATTGACGGCCAGTTCATAGGCTACGACAGCCGAGAGAAAGGTCGCGGGAAGGACCGGAAAAAATGTGTCTCGAAACTGAGCCCGCTTCGAGTCGGACCGCAACGCCTCGAGGTAGACGTTGGTGTCCAGGAGATACTTCACTGGTAGATCGCCCGAAACCGGCCCTCTCGGAGCAGCGTCTCCAGCCGATCCTCGATCTCCCGATCGTCGATCGCCTTACGAAGTGCCTTCTGAATCGCCTCGGTGTCCGTCTTGGCGTTGAACAACCGCCGGACCTTCTCGATCATCTCGCCGTCCAGGTTATACGTCTTCTTCTTGACCGTTCCCTTCACCGCGGAACCTCCTGATACGTACAATACTGACATTGTATCAGGATTGTCCATCCAATGGCCTGCCGGAGGCGTAGGGGATGGGGCCGGCATACTCGGCCCGGAGGGGGGCCCATCGGACCGCCCACAGGCGGGCCAGCGTCCCCGCGAGCTGGCGGAGGTGGAGGCGGTCGTGGGTCACCCACGCCGCCAGGAGGTCGAGGCCCGACAGGCGCCCCAGCGCCCGGTGCTCGATGGCGCCCCGCAGCTGGTCGGGGGCGACCCCCGCCAGCAGCTCGAGGCTCGCCGCGCGCCGCCCGCGCAGCGCCGCCAGCGCATCCGCCGGGACCGCCTCGCGATAGCGGCGCTCCTCGGCCCAGCGCTCGGGATCGATCGGCGCGAACGCGCGCCCGCCCGCGAGGACGACGCGCAGCCGGGCGCCGAAGTCCTCCGTCTCCTCGTCTCTCAGGTGGCAGACGATCTCGATCGGCGCCCACTCGGTGGGGGCCGGACGGGCGCGCCAGGTGGCCTCGTCGAGGTCGGTCACGAGGTGATCGAGCAGTCCCGGCAGACGCGCGAGGGCTCGCCGCGCCTCCACCAGCAGGGTCGCGGCATCGGGCACGGGGTCAGGCATCGACGGCGACCCGCGGCCGTGGGATGCGGCCGGCCACCGCGCGGACCTTCCGAGGCGCCGCCAGCCACATCGCCGCGACGGACACCAGGCTGCACCCGATCGCGAGCCAGAAGGCCGGGGCATAGCTCCCGGTCAGATCGTGCACCAGGCCGGTCACCCAGGGGCCGAGCCCGGCCCCGGCGCCGGCCGCGAGGTTGAGGGTCCCGAAGATGGTGCCGAAGTGCCGGCCCTGGAAGAGCTCGGCCGGGATGGGCCCGAAGACCGAGGCCAGGCCATAGCCGAGCATCCCCTGGGAGGCGACCATGACGTAGACGAGCGGCCGGGTCGGGTGCTCCGCCATCACCAGGAGGACCGCGTAGCAGATGACGTACCCGAGCCCGGAGAGCGTCCAGGCCCACTCGCGGCCGATGCGGTCGGACAGGTGCCCGAGCGCGATCTGGCCCACGATCCCGGTCAGCCCCACCAGCCCCAGCGCGTACGCGGCCAGTGCGGGCGAAAAGCCGATCTCGGTGAGGTACTTGGTCTGGTGCACCTGGACCGCGTACCAGGCGAAGAGCCCGCAGAGATAGGCGAGCGCCACCCACCAGAAGCGCGCCGTCCGGACGGCTCGGCCGAGCGTCCAGTCGGTGGACGCCCACGCCCGATCGACGACGTTGTCGGCGGCGCGGCGGCCGGCGCCGTCCCCCGGCAGGACGGCGTCGCCGTCGGGGCCGAGTCCCAGCTCCTCCGGCCGCTGGCGCGGGATCAGCACGTTGAGCGGCAGGATCACGATCAGGAGGAGCAGGGCCAGCGTCCAGCAGGCGGTGCGCCAGCCCGCGCGGCCGATGATCTCCTGGGCCCAGGGCAGGAGCGTGATCGACCCGACCCCGACACCCGAGAAGGCGATCCCGATGGCGAGCCCTCGCCGCCGCACGAACCAGTTAGGCAGGAACAGGGAGTGCCCGATGTAGCTCACGGCCATGCTCCCGCCGGTCACCAGCACGCCGAGCGTCGCGTAGAGATGCCACGGCTCGCGGACGCGCGTCGCCAGCGCCAGGCCCGCACTGATCAGCAGGATGCCGGCCGGGAAGACGACGCGCGGCCCCACGCGGTCCATCAGGATCCCGATGAAGGGCGCATAGAGCGTGCCGCCCAGGAAGCCCACCGCGAAGGCCGCCGCCGTCACCCCGCGCGCCCAGCCGAACTCGTCGAGGATCGGGGGGAAGAGGAGGGAGAATGCGGTGCGGGCGTTGACGACGAGGCCCATGGTGACGAACGCCGTCGCCACGATCACCCAGCCGTAGAAGACGGGAAACGGCCGGCGCAGACCGCGCGCGACCGAGCGGTCGCTTCGAGCGGACATGGCCCGCTCACCTTGCCACACGATTGCCTCCGGCGACAACTGCCTCTACGATGGGCGGGTGCCCGCCCTCCTCGCCGTCGGCCTTCTGCTCCTCGCGGCGACGCCGGCGCCGGCGCAGACCTTCACGTTCGCGTGGCCGACCGAGCCCGTCCAGCTCGATCCGGCGGTGGTGAGCGACGGCCCGTCGCTCGGCCTCACCTACCAGGTCTTCGAGGGCCTGGTGCGGCTCCGAGGGTCGACGACCGAGATCGAGCCCGCCCTGGCCGAGCGGTGGGAGACGTCGGCCGACGGGATGGTCTGGACGTTCCACCTCCGGCCGAACGTCCGGTTCCACGACGGCGATCCGCTCGATGCGGCGGCAGTGGTCTGGAACGTCGAGCGGTGGTGGAAGTCGAGCCATCCCCAGCACGCGATCCAGCTCCAGGCGGGCCAGACCTTCGAGTACTGGGATAGCCTCTTCGGCGGCCCCGACGAGCGGGCGGTCGTCTCTCGGGTCGAAGCCGCCGGCCCGCGCGCCGTCCGGATCACCCTGCGCCGCCCGCACGCCCCGCTCCTGGCGAGCCTGGCCGTGCCCGGCCTCGGCATCGCGAGCCCACGGGCCGCGACGCGGTGGGGCGCCGAGTTCGGGAAGCACCCGGTGGGCACGGGCGCCTTCCGCTTCGGGGCGTGGCGGCCGGGCGAGGAGGTGGTGCTGGAGGCAAACCCCGACTACTGGGGCGCCAGGCCGAAAGTGGCGCGGGTCGTGGGCCGCGCCATCAAGGACAACGCCAAGCGGCTGGCCGCGCTCCGGGCGGGCGACATCCAGGGCATGGAGGGGCTCAACCCGGACGACCTCGAGGGCGTCGGGCGCGAGCCGACGCTGTCCCTGCTCCTCCGGCCGCCCAGCACGACGGGCTTTGTCGCCTTCAACTTCAAAGTCCGCGAGTTCCAGGACCGGCGCGTGCGGCGAGCCTTCGCCCACGCCCTCGACAAGCCGGCGATCGTGAACGCGCTGTACGGGGGGATGGGCCTGGTCGCCCGCCAGCTCCAGCCGCCGGCGCTCTGGGGCCATGCCCCCGACATCCCGGACGACGCCCGCGACCCGGCCACCGCGCGTGACCTCCTCCGTCAGGCGGGGTTCCCGAACGGACTCGACACGCTCACGTGGGACGATGGGAGGAAGGAGCCGCTGGTCCTGTGGTACCTCCCGGTCTCGCGACCGTACTTTCCCGTCCCCCGGGACATCGCCCAGGCGATGGCCGCCGACTGGGCCAAGGCGGGCATCCGCGTCCGGCTCCAGACCGTCGACTGGGCCGTGTATCTCGAGCGGGTCCAGCACGGGCGGCTCCCGCTCTTCATGCTGGGGTGGATCGCCGACCACGGCGACCCCGACGGCTGCCTCTGCTACGTCTTCTGCGAGCCCGGGGCCCCCAACCAGGGCTTCTACGCCAACCGGGCGGTCACCGAGCTGCTCGTGCGCGCCCGGACGCTGAGCAGCCAGGCCCAGCGCGCGCCGCTCTACCGGCGGGCCGCCGAGCTCCTCCATGAGGACGCCGCCCGGCTGTTCCTCGCGCACAGCCAGTCCCCGATCGTCCTGTCCCGGCGCGTCACCGGCTACGTGCCGAACCCGACCGGCGCCGAAGCCTTCAGCACGGTGGAGCTGCGCTAGATCATTTCGGGCGGGTCTCGGAAGGGCAATAATATACTTGACACAGTAGGCCCTAGGCGGTACCCTCTAGGCATGGAGGGTGCCATGAACAGCCCGAAGACCCTGATCGACGCCATCCGGTACTACGCCGACCCTGACCACTGCCAGGCGGTCATGGTCGAGGTGCGCTGGCCGAACGGCGTGGCCTGTCCGACATGCGGGCGGCTCGACGTGCGCTACGTCGCGACCCGGCGACTCTGGGAGTGCCGCGAGAAGCACCCGCGCCGGCAATTCTCCGTGAAGGTCGGCACGATCTTCGAGGATTCCCCGCTCGGCCTGGACAAGTGGCTGACGGCGGTCTGGATGATCGCCAACTGCAAGAATGGCGTCAGCTCGTACGAGATTGCGCGGGCGCTCGGGATCACGCAGAAAAGCGCTTGGTTCATGGGCCACCGCATCCGGGCCGCGATGAAGACCGGCAGCTTCCGAAAAATGCGCGGCGAGGTGGAAGTCGACGAAACCTTCATCGGCGGGAAGGCGCGCTTCATGCACCGAGAGAAGCGCGAGCGGACGATCAAAGGCACGGGCAGCACGGGCAAGACGGCGGTCATGGGCCTGCTGGAGCGGCACGGCCCGGACGGGCACAGCCGCGTGACCACCAAGGTGATCCCAAACATTCGGAAGCAGACCCTCGCGCCTGAGGTTCGCGCGCGGGTCGAGCCCGGCTCCGACGTGTTCACCGATGCGCTCTCGTCCTACGATGCGCTGGACGGGGACTACGCCCACCAAGTCATCGACCATGCCGAAGAATACGCGCGGGGTCGCGTTCACACCAACGGGCTCGAAAACTTCTGGAGCCTGCTGAAGCGCGCCATCAAGGGTACCTATGTCAGCGTGGAACCGTGGCACCTGTTCCGCTATCTCGACGAGCAATCTTTCCGATACAACGGGCGTGGCGGCCACGACGGCAACCGGTTTATGACGGTGCTCCGGTCGGTGGTCGGTCGGCGCCTTACCTTCAAGCGGCTGACGGGCAAGGTGCTCGCGCCCGCCATGGGATAGGGGATTCATGATGGGCAAGAAACGGGGACTCCCGCCACCGAAGCCCTCGGAGCAATTCGAGCGATTCAAAGACTTACTCCGGCGGCTCGTCGCGGTGCCGCGACAGGACGTTGGGAAGCAAATGGCTGAGTATAAACGAAGGCGGCG
>DASYUM010000064.1:0-27339 GCA_036001225.1 Candidatus Methylomirabilota bacterium
TCCCCATGACAGGGGTTTACGACCCGAAGGCCTTCGTCCCCCACGCGGCGTTGCTCCGTCAGGCTTTCGCCCATTGCGGAAGATTCCCCACTGCTGCCTCCCGTAGGAGTCGGGGCCGTGTCTCAGTCCCCGTGTGGCCGGTCATCCTCTCAGACCGGCTACCCATCATCGCCTTGGTGGGCCGTTACCCCGCCAACTAGCTAATGGGCCGCGGGCCCGTCTGGGAGCGACAGCTTGCGCCGCCTTTCCTCCCCCGAACTTGTGTCCAGGGGAGCGTATCCGGTATTAGCGGCCCTTTCGAGCCGTTATCCCAGACACCCAGGTGGGTTACCCACGTGTTACTCACCCGTCCGCCGCTAACCGCCTGAGTTGCCCCAGGCGATTCGCTCGACTTGCATGTGTTAGGCACGCCGCCAGCGTTCGTTCTGAGCCAGGATCAAACTCTCCAGTTTGATCTCGCGAAACAGATTCCCACGTCGTGGCCGTTCGGCTCTGACAGGGAAAGGGCATGCACACCTTACCGGTGAGCCAGTAGCATATTCAGCTGTCAAAGAGCGGTACAGTTCTGAGAGCGAACCGCTGATTTTGGGAATCAGCCGGGCGGGTCTTTCGAACCCTACTGCCCAGAGGCCCAAAGGCCCGGGCAACATGTAATGCTAGCGGGTCCCCCCTAGGCTGTCAAGGGCTTTTTGCCACCGAGGAGGTTCCCGGGCCGGCCGGCGGCACAACCTCGACGATCCGGAACTCCCGTCGGCCCCGCTGCACCAGGATGGTCTGCCCGGGGACCACTGTCAAGGCCCGATACGGGTCTTCGATGCGGGCCTGGTCGATCCGGACCCCACCCTGCTGGATCAGCCGGCGGGCTTCACTGAGCGAGCCGGCGATTCCCGAGGCGGCCACCAGGTGATCGGCCCGAATGGTCCCCTCGGCCGGCTGCGGATAGCGGACGCGAGGGATGTCGGCCGGCGTTTCCCGCGCCTGGAACTGGCGGGCGAAGGCCTCCTCAGCCGCCCCGGCCGCGGCCTCGCCGTGGAACTGGGCGACTACGGTCCGGGCCAGCCGCTTCTTGGCCTCCATGGGGTGCAGCGTGCCGCCGCGGACGCCGGCCGCGATCGCGTCGAGCTCGGCCGGTCCGAGCGGCGTCACCAGGGGGTAAAAGGCGAGCATCACCTCGTCCGAGATCGACATGAGCTTCCCGAACATCTGGTCGGGCGGCTCGGTGATTCCCACGTAATTGCCCAGGCTCTTCGACATCTTCTGGACCCCGTCGGTCCCGACCAGGATCGGCGTCGTGATCGCGATCTGTGCCTCCTGGCCGACCGCCCGCTGAAGATCGCGGCCTACCAGCAGGTTGAAGGTCTGGTCGGTGCCCCCCATCTCGATGTCGGCCCGGAGCGCCACCGAGTCCTGAGCCTGGAAGAGGGGATAGAGGAACTCGTGGAGGTGGATGGGCCGCTCGCTCTCGTAACGCTGGGCGAAGTCTTCCCGGGACAGCAGCCGGGCCACGGTCACCTGCGCAGTCATGCGGATCACGTCGGCGGCCCGGAGGGGCGCCAGCCACTCCGAATTGAAGGCCACCCGGGTCTGCTCCGGATCGAGGATCTTGAACACCTGGGCCTGGTAGGTCTGGGCATTGGCCTGGATCTGCTCGCGGGTGAGGGGTTTGCGCGTCTCGGACAGGCCGGTCGGGTCGCCGATCATCCCCGTGAAGTCGCCGATCACGAAGTAGATGGTATGGCCGAGCTCTTGGAGCTGGCGCATCTTCTGGATGACGACGGTGTGGCCCAGGTGGAGGTCGGGGGCCGTCGGGTCGAAGCCGACCTTCACGACGAGGGGCGTCCGGGTCCTGACCGAGCGCTCGAGTTTGGCCCGCAGCTCGTCTTCGGTGACGATGGCCGCAGTGCCGCGCTGGATCAGCTCGAACTGCTCGGCGGCGGGGCGGAAGGGCAGGGGAGGCGCCATGGCGGAGCCGGTTGTATCACAGCGCCTCGGGCTCGGCAAGGCGAGGCCCCCGCGGGGCACCGCAGTATAATTGGGGCGACCGTCAGGTAACCGGAGACATCGAGCCCGTGTCACTGCGCCCCCGAACCGGCCACCCCGGCGCGCTCGCGCGCCGGCGGAAGCGTTCCGGGGGACGGTGGCGCATCGCCCGGGGCGTCATCCGCTGGCGGCGCCGCCTCCGGCGGCTGCGGTCGCCCGGGCGTGCCGTCCGCTGGATCCTGGCCGGCCTGGTCGTCCTCCTCCTCCTCGTCTCCGGAGGCCTCGCGGTGGCCGCCTACCTCTTCTGGCCGACCGACCTGCCGTCGGTGAAAGCCCTCGAGGAATACGCGCCGAGCCTCGGCAGCAAGGTCTATGCCGACGACGACGAGCTGTTGACCGAGTTCCAGGCTGAGCGGCGCATCTTCGTTCCCCTCCGGGAGATTCCCCGCGGGCTGCGAGACGCGGTGATCGCCGTCGAGGACGCTCGCTTCTATTCGCACTTCGGAGTGGACGTGCGCGGGATCGCGCGGGCGGCCTACGCGAACTTCCGTCACAACCGGATCGTGGAGGGCGGGAGCACCATCACCCAGCAGCTCGCCAAGGTCCTGTTCCTCACGCCGGACCGGAGCTTCCAGCGCAAGGTGAAGGAGGCGCTGCTGGCCGTCGAGCTGGAGAAGCGTTATTCCAAGGACCGGCTGCTCGAGATCTACCTGAACCAGATCTACCTCGGCCACGGCGCGTACGGGGTGGAAGCCGCCTCCCGGACGTACTTCGGCATGTCGATCCACGACCTCACGCTTCCCCAGATGGCCCTGCTGGCCGCGCTCCCCCGGGCCCCGGGGAGTTACTCGCCCTTCGAGCACCCGGACCTGGCCAAGCGGCGGCGGGCCCGCGTCCTCGAGCGCATGGTCGAGCAACGCTACATCACGGGCGAGCAGGCCAAGCGCGCCAACGCCGCTCCGCTCGGCCTGGTGGCCCCTGAGCGGCGCCGGGGGAGCGGCCAGTACTTCCTCGAATACCTCCAGCAGGCGCTGGAGACGAAGTTCGGCACCGACCTCGTCTACAAGGGCGGCCTGTCGGTCTACACCACGCTCAATCCCGTCATGCAGCGGTCGGCCGAGCAGGCCCTCCGGGAAGGGCTCCAGAC
The DNA here is from genome assembly GCA_036001225.1 of Candidatus Methylomirabilota bacterium. Taxonomy (GTDB): domain Bacteria; phylum Methylomirabilota; class Methylomirabilia; order Rokubacteriales; family DASRDR01; genus DASYUM01. The sequence goes on from DASYUM010000064.1 coordinate 3,128, forward strand.
GCTGGCCACCCGCCGGGCGACCCGGGTGGCCGGAAAGGGCGGGACGCCCCCGCCGGCGCCGGAGGGCGCGGTGCTCGTGATCGAGCCGCAAACGGGGTACATCAAGGCGCTGGTCGGCGGCTCGGACTTCGCCCGCAGCGAGTTCAATCGCGCCATCAACGCCCGCCGGCAGCCGGGATCGGCCTTCAAGCCGTTCGTGTACCTGGCCGCCCTCGAGGCGGGACGGACGCCAGCCGACCTCCTCGACGACAGCCCGCTCAGTTACAGCTTCGGGGGGCGGAAGTGGGCACCGGAGAACTACGACGGCAAGTTCCGGGGCCAGATCACCCTCCAGCAGGCCCTGGAAGAGTCGGTCAACGTGCCGACCGTGCGGCTGGCCGAGCAGATCGGGGTCGCGCGGTTGATCGAGGCGGCCAAGCGGCTTGGCATCCAGAGCCCGCTCCAGCCGAACCTGGCTCTGGCTCTCGGCGCCTCCGACGTGACACTCCTCGAGCTGACCGCGGCCTACGCGGCGCTCGCCAACCAGGGCGTGCGGATGGAGCCGATCGCCGTCCGCTACGTGACCGACGCCCAGGGTCGGCTCGTCGAGGAGAACATCCCCCAGGGACGGGAAGCGGCGAGTCCGGCAGTGGCCTACGTACTGACCCAGATGCTGCGCGGCGCCGTCGAGCGGGGCACCGCCGTCAGCGCCCGCGCTCTCGCCCGCCCGGTCGCGGGCAAGACGGGGACAACCAACGACTTCTCCAACGCCTGGTTCGTGGGCTACACACCGTCGATCGCCGCCGGCGTCTGGGTCGGGCACGATCGAGTGCGCAGCCTCGGGCCCGACGAGACCGGAGCCCGGGCGGCCCTGCCGATCTGGATCGGCCTCATGCGCGAGCTGTTCAAGGACCGGCCCCCCGAGGACTTTCCGCTGCCGGACAACGTCACGATGGCGCGGATCGACATGACGACCGGCTTCCTCGCCAACCCGACCTGCCCGAAACCTGTCGTCATGACCTTCGTGGCGGGGACCGAGCCTACCCGCTTCTGTCCGGTTCACCCCTAGCATCGAGGGGGGCCAGCCCCCTTCGAGCATCCCCCCCGGAATTTGCGCCGGCCAAGCCCGCGCTCGGAGCGCTCCGCGTCCGCCGCAGATGCCTACCCGCTTTTGTCCGATTCACCCCGGAGGCCGGCCGCCGCCATCGTCTGGGCGAGGAAGCGGGGCGTCCGCAGCGCGCTGCCGCTCAGCGCCGCCAGGTAGCCATCGAGCACGGTGGCGGCCTCCCCCTCCACGGCCGACGCGATCCGGGCGGTCAGCCGGGCCTCCCAGCCGGCCGCCTGGAGGCCCCGCAGCACCCCCAGCGCGCGCGGGGAGATGGGTCGCTGACCGGGCGCCCGGCAGGCCCCGCAGACGACCCCGCCATCCGGATCAAACGCCACCGCCGTCGTTCCGACCAGGCGCCCGCAGCCGACACAACGGTCGAGGCGGGGACGGTGACCGGTCAGGTCGAGCAGCCGAAGGGTGAAGGCGAGCTGGACCCGGGCCGGTGACCCGGTCTCGAGGGCGCGCAGCGCCCGCAGGAGGAGCGCGAAGCAGGCGGGATGAGGATCGCGCTCGGCCGTGAGGCGGGCCAGGGCCTCGACCATCCGCGCCCCCTGGCCGAGCCGCTCGAGATCCTCGCGGAGCCGGCTGAACGAGTGGCGAATGTCGAAGTGATCGAGGCGGAGTAGCTCTCGACCCTCTCGCTCGAACCCCACCGCGTCGCCGCAGGTGAACAGCTCGAGCCCCCCCCCGAAGCGGGAGCGGATACCGCGGGCGCCGCGGGCGACCGCGGTCAGTTTGCCGAGGTCGCGGGTGAAGAGGGTGACCAGTCGGTCGCGCTCGCCGAGGTCGCGGGCGCGGAGCACGATGCCCTGGGTCCGGAACAGCGGCATCTTCTTCGGAGGGGGCTACGCTCCCCTCCGACGGCCCTCCCGGCCGAGCCGGGCCGGTCGCTCTTCAGCGACCGGTTCGGGCCGGCCTCCCCCCAACACGCTGACGAGTTCGTTCACGATCGACCGGACCACAGCCACACAATCGACGCAATGGTCAGCACCACCATCAGCAGAGTATGACACTGAGGACCCAGGTCGTTGTCAGACTTTCCGGCCGAAGGAAGCAAAAGACTTCCGGCGCGACCGAATAGACGACGTGGGCAACGAATTCGAAGACGGCTGCGACGATGCCCATCGGCGCGCACAGCCTCAGGACGTCAGGCGATAGCCGAACTCGCGGAGGGCGGCCGCGTCGCGCCGCCAATGCTTCCGCACCTGGACCCAGAGGTCGAGGAAGACGGGGACGCCGAAGAACGCCTCCAGTTCTCGCCGCGCGGCCTGCCCGATGCGCTTGAGCATGGCGCCGCCCTGGCCGATCACGATGGCTTTCTGGGAAGGTTGCTCGACGAAGATCACCGCGCGGATATAGAGTCGCAGGGGGGGGTCGTCCTCCTTCGACGGCCCTCGCGGCACAGCCGCGGATCGGGCCGGCCTCCCCCGCGAGGAACCCGCTTCGGAGAGGCGGCCGCCCTCGCGCTCCACCAGCTCCTCGACCCGCACCGCGGCCGCGTAGGGAACCTCCTGGCGCGTGAGGAGGAAGAGCTTCTCCCGGATCGTCTCGGCCGCGAAGAACGTCTCCGGCTGGTCGGTGAGCTGGTCGGGCGGATAGAACGCCGGCCCGGCCGGCAGCAGGGCCAGGATGGCGGCCTCCAGCCTGTCCACGCCGGTCCCGTCGGTGGCCGAGATCGGGATCAGCTCGCGAAACGGGAAGCGCTCGGCATAGGCCCCCAGCAAGGGAAGCAGTCGGCGCTTGTCGGGCACGAGGTCCACCTTGTTCAGCGCCAGCAGGACCGGCGCGCCGGCGCCCTCCAGCGCGGCCAGCGCGCTCCCGTCGAGGGCGGGGGACGGCTCGGTCGCCTCGGCGACGAAGACGACGCCGTCCACGTCCTCCAGGGCCTGCGCCGCGGTCGCCGCCATGAACTGCCCGAGCTTGCCGCTGGGCGAGTGGAGACCGGGCGTGTCTACGTAAACGATCTGGGCATCGGGCCGCGTGCGAATGCCGGTGATCCGGTTCCGCGTGGTCTGCGGCTTGGGCGACACGATGGCGATCTTCTGGCCGAGCAGGCGGTTCAGGAGGGTGGACTTCCCCACGTTCGGCCGACCGGCCAGCGCGATGAAGCCGGACCGGTGGTCAGGCGCCGACGTGGAGGCTTTCGGCGGGGCGCTCATAGAGCCGGCCGAGCAGGGTCATCTCCCGCGCGTGCATGAGCCGGGCCTCCAGCCGCTCCCGGTCGTCCCATCCGACCAGGTGAAGGCAGGCGTGGCAGCAGAGGAGGTCGAGCTCCTCGGCCAGCGAGTGGCCTCCGGCCCGGGCCTGCCGCTGCGCGGTCTCCACCGAGATGATCGCCTCCCCCAGGACCGGTGCCGGCCCTTCCAGGGGAAAGGCCAGCACATCGGTGCGACGTCGGACGCCCCGGAAGCGCGCGTTGAGGGCGCGGATCCGCCGATCGTCCACCAGGGTGACGCTCAGCTCGTGGTCCCAGACGCCGAGGGCGCGCAGGGCCATGGCCAGGGTCCGACGCAGGCGCCGCCGATCGAGCGGGATGGACTGCCGGTTGGTGACGGCGATCACGGCCGCCCTCCTCTCGGAGGGGGGCTGTGCCCTTCTCCGACGACGCTCCGGGCCCAGCCCCGGCCCATCGCCATTCGGGGAAGGGATCGCGCCGGCCTCCCCCCCGCCCGACCGCGCAATCGGCCCTGAGCCGACTCCCCGCTTCAGTCGGAGCGCTCCGCGCGCGGGCTCGGCCCGTGCACCCTCTCCGGGGGGGACGTCCCGGAGGGGGGACGCGGCCCTCCTCCGAGCGGCTCTCGCGACCGCTGCCCCCACTCGTCGTAGGCCTTGATGATCTCGGAGACCAGCTCGTGGCGGACGACATCCTTTTCGGTGAAGTAGACGAACGCGATCCCCTCCACCGGCTTCAGCACCGACTGGATCTCGATGAGCCCCGACGCCCGCGTCGAGGGCAGATCGACCTGGGTGATGTCGCCGGTGATGACCATGCGGGAGTTGAAGCCGAGCCGGGTCAGGCACATCTTCATCTGCTCGGAGGTCGTGTTCTGCGCCTCGTCGAGCACGATGAAGGCGTCGTTGAGGGTTCGGCCCCGCATGTAGGCCAGCGGCGCGATCTCGATGGCGCCGCGCTCGGTGAGGGTCGCCACCTTGTCGGGCTCCATCATGTCGTAGAGGGCGTCGTAGAGCGGGCGGAGATAGGGGTGGACCTTCTCGTACATGTCCCCGGGAAGGAAGCCCAGCCGTTCCCCGGCCTCGACCGCCGGCCGGGTGAGGATGATGCGCGACACCTCCCGCCGGGTCATGGCCGAGACCGCCATCGCCATCGCCAGGTAGGACTTGCCGGTGCCGGCCGGCCCGATCCCCACCACGACGTCGTGGGCGCGGATCGCATCCACGTAGCGCTTCTGGGTGATCGTCTTGGGCGTGATCAGCTTCTTGCGCGACGGGACCGGGATGGTGTCGAGGAAGATGCTCTTGAGGTCAGCGCGCTCGTCGTCGCTGAGCACCCGCAGCGCGGCCCGGACATCGGGCACCTGCACGGGCAGGCCGGCCGCGACCCGCGCCTGCAGCTCCTCGAGGATGCGCGCGCCGCGGGCGACCTGGCGCTCGTCGCCCTTCAGCGTGATCTCGGTGCCGCGGGCGACGATGCGGAGATCGAGGTGACTCTCCAGCAGGCGCAGGTTTTCATCGTTCCGGCCCAGGAGGGGGAGGAGATCGGCGTCAGACGCGAGGGTGATGCGGTGGGTGGCGGGGTCAGGCACGCGGCGCCTTCACGGCCTCCATGTCTCTGCCAGTACCACAGCGGCCTCGGCCTGTCAATTCATGCGTGGGCGGCGGCATCGGTCCTCGGCTCGGGCGCGACGACGAGCCCCAGCTCGGCGAGCTGGGCCGGGCTCACGGCAGCCGGGGCATCGGTGAGGGGGCAGCTGCCCCTCTGGGTCTTCGGAAACGCGATCACTTCCCGGATCGAATCCACGCCGGCCAGGATGGCGACGATACGGTCGAGACCGAAGGCGATGCCGCCCATCGGTGGCGCCCCGTACTCGAGCGCCTCCAGCAGGAATCCGAACTTCGCCCGGGCCTCCGCCTCACCGACCCCGAGCAGCTCGAAGACGCGCTGCTGAAGGGCGCGGGAGTGGATCCGGATCGAGCCGCCGCCGATCTCCTGGCCGTTCAGCACCATGTCGTAGGCCTTGGCCCGCGCCCGGGCGGGATCGGCCAGCCCGGCGGCGGCGTCCTCGTCCCGGGGCGCGGTGAAGGGGTGGTGCATGGCGTCCCAACGCTTCTCCTCTTCGTTCCACTCGACGAGGGGAAAGTCCACGACCCACAAGAGCCGGTACGTGTCGGCGCGGGCGAGGCCGAGGCGTTCGGCCAGGCTCACCCGCAAGCGCCCCAGCACGAGCGCGGCCAGCGGCATCGCGTCGGCGACGAGGAGAATCACATCGCCGGCCCGCGCGCCACAACGCTCGCCGAGGGCGGCTCGGACGGGTTCGAGATGGCGCGCCACCGGCGATTGGAGCGTCCCGTCGCCCACCCGGACCCACACCAGGCCGTGGGCGCCGAAGCCCTTGGCCTGCTCGACCAGGTCGTCGAGGTCCTTTCGCGAGAGGCTCCCCCCCGGCACGGTCAGGGCCTTCACCGCGCCCCCCTGGGCGACCGCCCGGGCGAAGACCTGGAAGCCCCCGGCCTCGAAGAGGTCGGAGCAGTCGGCCAGCTCGAGGCCGAAGCGGAGATCGGGTTTGTCGGAGCCGTAGCGCGCGATCGCGTCGTCCCAGGCCAGGCGCGGAAACGGCTGCGGCACCGTAATCCCCTTCACCCGTTGGAAGATCTCGACGATCAGCCCTTCCATGATCGGCAGGAACTCGTCCCGATCGAGGAAGGAGGTCTCGATGTCGATCTGGGTGAACTCGGGCTGGCGGTCGGCGCGGAGATCTTCGTCGCGGAAGCAGCGCACGATCTGGAAATAGCGCTCCAGCCCGGCCACCATGAGGATCTGTTTGAACAGCTGGGGCGACTGGGGCAGCGCGTAGAAGCTCCCGCGAGCCAGCCGGCTCGGGACCAGGAAGTCGCGGGCGCCTTCGGGCGTGGACCGGGTCAGGGCCGGTGTCTCGACTTCGACGAAGCCCTCCCGATGGAGGAAGTCCCGCACCGCCTGGCAGACCTGATCGCGCAGCACGAGCCGCCCGAGCATCGCCGGCCGCCGGAGGTCGAGGTAGCGATAGCGGAGCCGCAGCGGCTCCACGGTCTCCTGGCTCTCGTCGAGCGGGAAGGGGAGCGGTTTCGCCTCGTTGAGGATCCGGAGCGTCTGGACGGCGATCTCCACCTCCCCGGTCGGCAGGGCCGGATTGACGGTGCCGGGGGGGCGCCGCTGAACGGTGCCGGAAACCGCGAGGACGAACTCGGCTCGGATGTGGCCGGCGGCCTCGTGGGCCGCGACGTCGAGGGCCGGGTTGAAGACGAGCTGGGTGAGGCCTTCGCGGTCGCGCAGGTCCACGAAAATGAGCCCGCCGTGATCGCGACGGCGGTACGCCCAGCCCATCAGGGTGACGGCCTGGCCCGCGTCCGGGGCCCGGAGCACGCCGCAAGAGTGGGTCCGCCGCCAGCCGCCGAGGGCCTCGATCATGCCTGGTCTCCGGCCGGCGGGACGGCCGCCCCGAACCAGCGCACGTCGAACCCCTGCTCGCGCAGCGACGCCGCCTGAGCCCCTGACCGCTTGGCGCGGAGTTCGAGCGAGACGTCGTATCCCTGGGCCCTCAGCGCCCGGGCTTCCTCCAGGACGGGCTTGAGGTCGGCCGTCGCCTCATCGAAGACGAGCGCGACGCGCTTGGCTCGGCGCTCGATCCCGCCCGTCCGGTCCATCAGGATCGCCACCACCCGCTCGAAGCCAATCGAGAACCCCGTGGCCGGGACGTCGTGGCCGAGGAGGTTCCCGATCAGTCGGTCGTAACGTCCGCCGCCCGCGATCGACGACGGAAACCGCGCCGATGTGATCTCGAAGATCGGCCCGGTGTAGTACGACATCCCGCGGACGAGGGTCTCGTCCCAGACGATAGGCCGGCCCGACGCCGACCGGACGGCCTCGATGATCCGCTTCAGACCGTCGATGGCTTGGGCCCCGTCGGGATCTTTCACATACTGTCGGACACCCTCCAGTCCCTCCCCTTTGTCGAACTTGGTGAACATCTGCACCATCCGCTGGATGGCGACCGGGGCATGCCCGGCGCGCCCCAGCTCCTCCACGATCGCGGTCGGGTCGAGCTTGTCCCACTTGTCCAGGGTGATGAAGGCACTGTCGTAGCGGTCGGGATCGAACCCGCACCAGGCCGCCAAGGCGGTGAGCAGCCGACGGTCGTTGATGCGGACGGTCAGATCTTCCAGCCCGAGCGCGGTCAGGGCCTCGGTGGTGGCCAGGATCAGCTCGATCTCGGCCACCTCCGACCTGATGCCGAGAATGTCGATGTCGCACTGGGTGAACTGCCGGAATCGCCCCTTCTGGGGCCGCTCGGCCCGCCACACCGGCCCGATCTGCACGGCCTTCAGGGGCCGAGGGAGTCGAGCCTGGTTGTTCGCGTAGTAGCGCGCCAACGGCACGGTGAGGTCGAAGCGGAGGCCGAGATCCACCAGGTCCGCCTCGCTGGTGGCCTGGGCGAGATCGAGCTTTTCCCCGCGTTTGAGGACCTTGAAGATGAGCTTCTCGTTCTCCCCACCCTCGCCGCGGGTCAGGAGCTGGATGTTCTCGAGCGCCGGCGTCTCGATACGCCGAAACCCGTAGCGCCGGTACACGCCCAGAATGGTCTCGGCGGTGGTGTCGCGGAGCTCCGCCTCGTCGGGCAAGATGTCGCGCATTCCGCGCGGTGGTTCGGTGCTGATCTTGGCCGGCTTTTTCGGAATGGGGTCGGCCACCTACTTGTCCTCGCGATACTGCGCGGCCAGCTTGACGTAGTTCCCGGTCGGCCGGTGGATCAGCTCCAGATCGGCGTCGGTGAGCGCCCGCGTGGGCCGGGCCGGCACGCCCATCATGAGCGTCCGGCGGGGGATGCGGGTCCCCGGAGAGACGACGGCGCCGGCGGCGACGATCGACTCCTCTTCCATCACCACCCCGTTCAGGACGACGGCGGCGATGCCGATCAGGCAGTGAGAGGCGATCCGGGCGCCGTGCAGGCGCACGGCGTGACCGAGGGTGACGTGATCGGCGATCTCGACCGGATGGCCTCCGCGGTCCACGTGGATCACGGTCCCGTCCTGGATGTTCGTGTGCGACCCGATCCGGATGTAGTTGACGTCGCCCCGGATCACCGTCTGGAACCAGACACTGGCGTGCTCGCCGATCTCCACGTCGCCGATCACGTCGGCGGTGTCGGCGACGAACGCCGTCTCGTGGATCCGGGGCACTTTGCCCTGAAAGGCGCGGATCATACCTCCTCCGGGTCCGGATGAAACGCGACCGGGCGCGAGCACCGAAATGGTAACAGGCGACGTAAACCCCCGCAATTGAAAAGCCAAACGGCCCTGTCGCCTTGACTTTCCGCGGAGGTCGATGTTATACAGCTTGTAGACCGTATGGGCCGCGGGAGCGCCCTCGGGCTCCCCTTTTGTTGGAGGTAACGTGCCGACCTACGAGTACGAGTGTGCGGAGTGCTGCCGGGTCTACGAGGTCCGGCAGCGCATCTCGGCGCCAGCGCTCACCAAGTGCCAGTACTGCGGCGGTCCTGTCCACCGGCTCCTCGCCGCCGCTCCCTTCATCCTCAAGGGCGGCGGCTGGTACGCGACCGACTACCCGTCCGCGTCGCGGAAGAAGGCGATGGAGGCCGAGAAGAAGGCCGGCGCGTCCACCGAGGCAGCGAGCGGCGCGAAGTCGGCCGACGGTGGGACGAGCTCGACGTCGAAGCCGGAGACGTCGAAGACGGAGACGTCGAAGCCGGGATCGACCCCGCCGTCTTCGAGCGGGGGCGAGTCGACCGCGACCACACGCTGACCGCCGCGCCGGCGCCGGCCCGCAGCCGGGCCCGGGCATTCCCTTCCCGCACGAAGAGCTCCAGCCGCCCCGAGCTGTCCATCACGGCCCCCAGCGTGCCGACCGGTCGCTCGCTGTAGGTGCCGCCGACTCCCTCGACGCGCGTTCCGCCGACCTCGACGACGCAGTCCGTCGGTGGCGCCGGCAAGTCGGCGGCGGTCAGATTGGTGAGCAGGTTCCCGAACCGATCGGCGAGGAGGACCTGGCCGACCACGCGCCGACCGAGGCGGCGGGCCCGCGGCCAGGACAGGCGGGCCAGGTTCCGGACCGCCGGGCCGAAGCGCGAAAGGGGGACGCCGAGGGCGCAGTGCGCGGCCACCGGCGCGAAGATGTCGCGGGCGTGGAAGGTCCGACTGGCCGGTTCTCGATGATAGGCCGCGTTGGTCAACGCCACCGCCGCGACCCGGGAGGTCTGGAGGAGGAAGCCGAACAGGCCGTTGTCGGGACCGACGAAGTAGTGGCCGGCGGCCAGGAGGGCGAGCGGACGCCGGGCGCCCCCGACGCCGGGGTCCACGACCGCGAGGTGGACGGTGCCGGGGGGGAAGAACCGGTAGGCGGCCTCGAGCGCGAGGGCACCCCGGAGCACGTCCTGGGGCGGCACGGCGTGGGTCAGGTCCACCAACCGAGCGGCGGGGTCGATGGCCAGGATCACACCCTTGACGATGCCGACGTAGGGGTCTTCGACCCCGAAGTCGGTCAGGAGTGTGACGATCCCGCTCGGCCGGGGAGCGGACCGCCGGCCGCGTGACCTCACCGGTCGCGGTGGATCACGTAGTTCGCGATCAACCCGAGGACTTCGCGCTCCTCTGAGAGCGGGAACCGCGCGAGCTCGGCGGTGGCGCGGCTGGCATACTCGGCGGCCCGCCCAACGGCATAGCCGACGCCGTCGTAGACCTTGACGAGGCGGTGGACCTCGGCGATGTCCCGGTCGGCGCCGGCGTCGGCCGGGCTCGGCCGACGGAGAACGTCCAGGATCCGAGCGCGCTCGCCGTCGGTCGCCCGCTCCAGGGTGGCGATGAGCGGGAGCGTCCGCTTGCCTTCCCGCAGGTCGGCGCCGACGGGCTTGCCCAGGCGCGCCTGATCGGCGTCGAAGTCCAGAGAGTCGTCGATGATCTGGAACGCGATCCCCAGGTCCTCGCCGTAGGCCGCCAGTGCCACCACGGCCGGCCCGTCCAGCCCGGCCACGATCCCGCCGATCCGGCAGCAGGCCGAGATGAACGTCGCGGTCTTCTGGCGGATGATGCGCAGATAATCGGCTTCGGAGAGCTGGCCCTCGCGCTTCCGCTCGAGCTGGAACACCTCCGCCTCGGTCATGGACACCATCGCCGCCGCCAGCGCGTCCATGACCGCGAGGTCGGCGTCGGCGACGAGAATGGCCATGCAGCGGGAGTAGAGATGGTCGCCGACCAGGAGCGAGGCGTCGTCACCCCACCGCGCGTTCGCCGACGGCCGGCCCCGGCGGAGAGGGGCGCAGTCCACGACGTCGTCGTGAATGAGGGTAGCGGTGTGCAGCAGCTCGACCAGACAGCCGAGGCGGGCCGCCCGCGGCCCCAGCCCGCCGCCGAGGCGCGCGCAGAGCAGGACCAGGATCGGCCGCAGGCGCTTGCCGCCCGCCAGGGCGACGTACTCGCCGAGCTCCCGGATGAGGGGGACCGGCGACGCCGCCAGTTCGCGGCCGATCTCGGCCTCGCAGGCGCCGAGCGCCTCGCCGATCAGCCCGCCGAGGCGCTCCCGCAGCGTCGCCTCCAGAGAGAGGCTCACGCCGGGCCCGGCCGGGGATGCGCCGACGGCGGGAACACCGAGGGCGGACGCCTCAGTGGACGAACGGACCGGGGAGCCGGGCTCGCGACCGTGGCGTCTCGAGGTCCGGGCCACCCTCGCGGTAGATCCGATCCTTCCACCCGAAGAGGATGGCGGGGGCGCCGGCCTGGAGGGTCGAGGCCGCGATCCGGATAAAGACCCGGTCGCCCTCGCGCCACTCGCCGACCGCGTCACGAACCGGAGACAGATCGGCGGGGCCGTTGGCGGTCAGCCCGCCGTTTTCGATCGCCTCGACCGGGCTCCGGGCGACGAGGAATTCCACGCCCCCGCTCCCGCGGAGGGTGGCGCCCGCCGGGAGGCCCACCGGGCGGCCGAAGGGCGGCCGGGTGATGAGGACCCCGTCGGCCGGGACCAGCGCCCGACGGACCAGCCTCAGCTCCTGGAACCCGCCGGTGGGCGGCACCAGGGCGAGCGTTTCCAGCACCTGGCTGACAGGGGCGATCTCCCCGCCGACTTCCAGGATCAGCACGCCGTCGGGCCGCCCGCTCGGCACGGTCACTTCCACGGTGGTCCAGGCACCGCCCCCGCTCGGAGGGCCCACGCGGGCCAACTGGAACTCGCCCAGCCCGCCGAGCGCGGCTGCCTCGTCAGCCGGGAGGACGCGGATCGGCTTCCAGACCAGCGCCCTCCGCTGGATCAGCCCGTGCTGCCAGCGGAATACCGGCCGCTCCACGACTCCGGCGTCGAGGGCGTGCCGCAGTTCCGGGGCGAGCGAATGGCCGCTGGCTCGGTGCTGGGCGATGACCCACTGGGAAACCAGGGCGAGGCGAAGCGGGGTCGCCGCCGGTTGGGCGGCGAGGGGCACGGCGCCGGTCAGCAGCGCCAGGCCGAGGAGCAGGGTGGGCGTCCGGTACCGCATGAGGTGCCAGGGGAAGTCCCGTACGATCCATTGTCGAGCCCCCTCCCGGCGGAATCAAGCGGAAAGAAAAACGCCCCAGGGGGTTGTCCCCCTGGGGCGTTCGGGACGAGGCGCCCCTAGAAGGCGAACACCGACCGGGCGTACAGCGCCCAGGCGTCGTCGCCAGCGTCGGGGATGATGTACGAGCCGACCAGCTGGAAGGAGAGCTGCGGGTTGAACGTGTAGAGGACCCCGGCGTCGATTTCCAGCGCGCTGTCACCGAAGATGCCGTTGTCGCCGCCGGCCGCGTTCGTGGTCTCCGTCGCGCGGACGTACGCCACGCCGCCGCCGACCGAGAAGGCCGGCGTCACGGCAAAGGTGGCGGAGCCGCCGACCCCCCACGTCCCCGTCCAGTCGTTGTAGAACGGCTGGCCAGAGGAGATGTTCCCGGTCGTCCGGCTGTGGTTCAGGGCCTCGCCGACGAACGGCGCGCCCAACCACGAGGCCCCGGCGATCGGGATCGGCAGCTTGTCCGAGTCCTTGCAGAGCCGCGTGGTGTTGGAGTTCACCGTGAAGTCCTGGCATGCTTTGGGCTGGACCCGCGGTGACGTCAGGGCGCCGGCCGGGGTCGGACCGGGCGCGCTGGCCGAGCCACCGGCGATCCGGTTCTCGTCACCGGTCGTGTACCAGCCGACGAACCAGGTCGAGAGCGGCCCGATCGGGACACGGGCGACCAGGTTGGCGCCAAACCCCTTCTCCTCGATGATCTCCTTGCCACCCCCCGTCGAGTTCGCCGCCGAGAAGAGCTTGCGCTGGCCGTACACGGCGGTGCCATCGAGGTTGATGTTGGCGATCTTGATGCCGACCGTCCCGCCGACCCAGAAGGTGTCGCCGAAGTCGACCTTCACGCAGCTCCCGGCCCCCGACGCGTTGAGGGTCCCGGCCGGCCGGCGGGTGAAGCACTGCTCGTCCACCACCAGGCCCTCGACCGTCAACCGGAGGTCCTTGGTGATGTTGACGCCGACCCGGGCCGAGTACATCGTGTTGTCGTCGGCGTCCTGGAGGTTGTTCTCGTCGGCCATCACCATGTAGATCTGGACGTCGATCGGGTCGAACTTGAAGTTGAGCTGGATCCCCGAGCCGTCGTCGTCCATGAAGGCGCCGATCGGGGTGTTCAGGAAGACGATGTTGTGGGTGCCGAGGAGCACGTTGGTGCCCGGCACCAGGCCGCTGGTGTCGAACCAGATGTAGAGGTTCTTGGTCTCCACGCTGACGGCGTCGGCGCCCAGACCACCGCAGCAGTTCTGCCCGGTGCGGGTCCCGGACCCGCCGTACTCACCGCCGGAAGCGCCACCCGAGTTCGGGCTCGGGCCCCGGGCCGACCCGAGGCGGCCGCCCCACTCGTAGTCACCGACTTCGAGCGCCCAGTAGGCCCGGGCCTTCTTGTCGGCCGACTCGATCGTGGTGAACAGCCGGAAGCGCTCGTGGAACCACGCGCCGCTGTCCTTACAGCCGGGGGCCGGGCTGCCGGTGCAGTCGGCCTTGCCGGTGTCCCGGAAATCCGTGAGGTTGTTGTACGCGATCGCGGCGACCCGGAGCTGGCCCCCGAAGGTCACGGTGAAGCTCGGAGCCTGCTGGGCCGCGGCGGGCGAGGCCACCCCGACCAGCAGGGCGCCTACCGCAGCTAATAGTGCCAGTCGCTTCATCTGTACCTCCCATTGGCTCTGTTCATTGCAAAAACGCAAACCGATGAAGCCGTGGGTAGGACTGCAGGGAGACGCGCCAAGTCGGGTGCCCGACCACCACCCCCCTTCGCACTCGAGACGTTCGGACTAGATGGACAGATAAATGCCGATGCTCACAAACCGGGGCGCAGAATATCACCCCAACGAAAATTCTGTCAAGCCTTAATTTGCCGAATTTGGCGCCCCTTTAGGGGGTTCACCGGCGCCGGGCCGGGCCCCCTTAGGGGAGGTTAGGGGAGCTCGAACAAGACCAGGTGGGCTTTGGACCGGGCAAAGGGGTTGAGCGCGTCCAGCCCTCGGGGCACGACGCCAACCACGACATCCGGGATCCCGTCGCCGTCGAGGTCGCCGTAGGCAAAGTCGGCGACGTACCCCTCGGTGCTGCGGCTCTGCCAGAGCCGGACGAAGCCGCCGTCCTTCCACCGCAGCCGGTGGATGCGGCCTTGGGTGAATGCGGCCTGGGCCAACCCCGGGAGCAGCGCGCGGAACTGGCCGCCCACCGGCAGCAGGTTCTCGAAGACGATGACCTCGGGCCCGTCGGGTCCGTCCGGCAGCGCGATGACTCGACCGAGGACGCGGCCCACGCCGGCACTCATCTCCACTTGCGCCCGGGTCGGCAGAGCCGGGACGAACGGGAAGGTGACGGCTGGCCCGCCGTAGGGCTCGCTGCTCGTCCACAGCCGCCGCCCCTGCGCGGTCCAGACCGCGAGTCGGTCCTCCGGCGTGAGGGCGACGATTTCCGGCTGCGCGGCGCCGGTGAGGCGGAGGAGCCCCAGGCCGTAGATGGTGACCCCGGGCGGCAGGCGCAGGGTGGCGCCGTCGCGGTATCGCCCGCCCTGCCAGACCAGCCGGCGGAGGGTGGGCTCAAACGGCTCCGTCTGACCGACCGGCTGCTCGACCAGCCACTGCTCCGCCCCCACCGGAATGATCCGCAGATACCGGCCGGCGACCTCGTAGAGCAAGCGCCAGCGGCCGCCCGCCCACTCCAGGACGGTCGAGCGGATGACCTCCCCGCCCCCACTGCCACGGAACTCGACGAGCACGACCTGCGCTCGCCCACTGCCGTTCACGTCGGCGGCGTCCACCGACAGGATCGTCCCGCCCGGCCGCCACTCCATTCCCGTGATCGCTATCGGACCCAGGTTCTCGTGCCAGCGGTACACGGTGACCACCCGATCGTCGGCGACGATCAGATCGGGGCGGCCGTCGGCGTCCACGTCGGCCAACGCGAGCCCGCGGGCCTCGGTCTCCAGCGGATGGCGCCGCTCCAGCTCCGGGGTCTGCTCCCAGGCAAAGCGAGGCGGGTAGACGGCGCGGACCAGCGGCGTCCGGGCTGCTACCAGCGTCGCCCCGGTACGTCCCGAGATCCACGCCGTCTCGAGGTAGCGCCCGCCGGCTTCCTGGACCAGGCGCGAGGTCAGCACCGCGGGGGCCGCCAGCTTGCGCGCCACTTCGAGCGGGGACGGCGTGGCTCCCCCCCCGGGGGCGGCCGCCGCGATGACCCGGGCCGGCTCAACCGCCAGGAAGCGGCCGGTCTTCTCGAGCAGCGCCGAGAAGCGCGAGACCAGCAGGAGCGCCGTGTCGGCCGTCGTCTCGCCGGGCACCTGGACCCCCAAGGTGGGCAGCACCGCCACCGGCATCCGCCCGGCCGTGATGCGGGCCCCGTCGCCGACCACCGGCGTGCGGCCCCCCTCCGTGGTCGCCACGCGCGCCGTGGCCCGCTCGCCCGCGACGGCGGTCACCACGAGCGTCGCGACCTCTTCCTCGGCGTGACCCAGCACCTGATTCGTGATCGGATGCCGAAAGGGCGCGCCCTTACGGTAGGCCAGCAGCTCGAGGCCAGGCCGCAGCACGGCCACGGCCGCCCCCTCCAGCTGCACCGTGGCGTCGTCCACGGCCACGATGCGCGTGTCCACCTTCGGGAACGCGGCCCGCAACTCCTGGGCTACCTGCTCGAAGGTGGCCCCGATGTCCTGGAGGATGTCGGCCGAGGCGCCGATCGGCGCCGCCAGCACGAGGAGCAGGACGGCGAGCGCGCGCCTCACCCGACTACCCGGCCATGACAAACCGCTCGACACCCGGCGATGACACCGGGCCGAGGACCGCGCAGCCCCAGGACGCAGGCTCAAAAGGAGACCGAGGGGCGATGAGTGCCGAAGACGGCGCGCAGGCGGTCGCAGATCTCGCCCAGCGTGCCCTGGGCCCGCACCGTGTCGAGGAGCCGCGGCACGAGATTCTCGCGCCCCCGGGCGGCTGTCTCGACGGCATCGAGCGCGCGGGCGACCCGGTCGCGGTCGCGGGCCGCCCGGAGGCGGGCGAGCCGCTCGGCCTGGGCGGCCTCGACCCCCGGGTCGAGGCGGAAACGCGGGGCCGCCGGCGCCTCCTCGGTGACGAACTCGTTGACCCCGACCACGATGCGGCTCCGCAGCTCGATCTCCTGCTGGTAGCGATAGGCAGCGTCCTGGATCTCCTGCTGCATGAACGGGATCGCGGCCACCGCCCCGCCCAGGCCGTCGATCTTCTCCAGATAGGCGATGGCCGCCTCCTCGATCTCACTGGTCAGCCGCTCGACGTGGAACGCGCCCCCCAGAGCGTCGACGGTGTCGGCCACGCCCGACTCGTGGGCCAGCACCTGCTGCGTGCGGAGGGCCGTCCGGACGGCCGCCTCCGACGGCAGCGCCAGCGCTTCGTCCATGGAATTGGTATGGAGCGACTGGCAGCCGCCCAGGATGGCCGCCAGCGCCTGCACAGTCACCCGGACGATGTTGTTCTCCGGCTGCTGGGCGGTCAGCGTCGAGCCCGCGGTCTGGGCGTGGAAGCGCAGCATCCAGGAGCGCGGGTCGCGTGCCTGGAAGCGCTCGCGCATCAGGCGCGCCCACAGCCGCCGGGCGGCGCGGAACTTCGCCACCTCCTCCAGGAGGTTGTTGTGCGCGTTGAAGAAGAACGAGAGCTGGGGCGCGAAGTCGTCCACCCGCAGGCCGGCGGCCAGCGCGGCCTCGACGTAGGTGATCGCGTTGGCCAGCGTGAAGGCAACCTCCTGCACAGCCGTTGCCCCCGCCTCCCGCAGATGGTAGCCGGAGATCGAGATCGTGTTCCATCGCGGGACATGGGCGGCGCCGTAGGCGAAGCAGTCGGTGACCAGCCGGAGCGACGGCTGGGGGGGGAAGATGTAGGTCCCCCGCGCGATGTACTCCTTCAGGATGTCGTTCTGGACGGTGCCGGCCAGCGCGGCCGGCGCCACGCCCTGCCGCTCGGCGACCGCCACGTAGAGGGCGAGGAGGATGGCGGCGGTGGCATTGATGGTCATGGACGTCGAGACCCGGTCGAGCGGGATGCCGGCGAAGAGGTCGGCCATGTCTTCGAGACTCGAGATGGATACGCCGACCTGGCCGACCTCGCTCCGGGCCGCCGGAGCGTCGGCGTCGTAACCCATCTGGGTCGGGAGGTCGAAGGCGACCGACAGCCCGGTCTGCCCCTGGTCGAGCAGATAACGGAAGCGGCGGTTGGTCTCGGCGGCCGTGCCGAAACCCGCGTACTGCCGCATCGTCCACAGCCGCCCCCGGTACATCGTGGGCTGGACGCCGCGGGTGAAGGGATACTCGCCGGGAAAACCGAGGTCGCGCAGGTAGTCGAGGCCGGCCAGATTGGTCGGGGTCGTCAGGCGGGGAACCAGGGTGCCCCACGACGTCTCGAAGCGCGCGCGCTCGGGGGCCCGGCCGAGCGCCGGCCGCAGCGTTTCCTGCTCCCAGCGCGCCCGGGCCTCCTCGATCTGCTTGCGGGTCTGCTCGTCCACGGCTAGAGGGGGAGGTTGCCGTGCTTCTTCGGCGGGTTCTGGTCACGCTTGGTATGCAAGGTCTCCAGCACACCGATCAGACGCCGGCGCGTCTCCTTGGGCTCGATCACGTCGTCCAGGTAGCCCCGCTCAGCCGCCACGTAGGGGTTGGCGAACTTGGCCCGGAACTCGGCGGTCCGGTCTGCGCGGAAGCTGCCGGGGTCGGTCGCCTCGGCCAGCTCACGCTTGTAGAGGATGTTGACCGCGCCCTCCGGCCCCATGACCGCGATCTCAGCGGTCGGGAAGGCGAAATTGGCGTCGCCCCGGATGTGCTTGGACGACATGACGCAGTAGGCTCCGCCGTAGGCCTTGCGGGTGATGACGGTGAGCTTGGGCACGGTCGCTTCGGCGAAGGCGTAGAGCAGCTTGGCCCCGTGCTTGATGATCCCGCCGTACTCCTGGGCCGTCCCCGGGAGGAAGCCTGGCACGTCCTCGAAGGTGACGAGGGGGATGTTGAAGCAGTCACAGAAGCGCACGAAGCGGGCCCCCTTCAGCGAGGCGGCGATGTCGAGGCAGCCGGCCAGGTGGGCCGGCTGGTTGGCGACGATCCCGACCGGCCGACCGCCGAGCCGCCCGAAGCCGATCACCAGGTTCGGCGCGTAGTCCGGCTGCACCTCGAAGAAATGGTGCTCGTCGAGGACGGTGTGGATCAGCTCCTTGATGTCGTAGGGCTTGATGGGGTTGTCGGGGACCAGGGATTGCAGCGCCTCGTCCATCCGATCGGGAGGATCGAGGCTCGCCCGGATCGGCGGGTCGTCCAGGTTGTTCTGGGGGAGGAAGGTCAGCAGCTCCCGGATGCCGGCCAGGCACTCCTCCTCGCTCTCGGCGGCGAAGTGGGCGACCCCCGACGTCCGGCCGTGGGTGTCGGCCCCGCCCAGTTCCTCGAAGGACACCTCCTCGTGGGTCACGGCCCTGATCACGTCGGGCCCGGTCACGAACATGTAGGAGGAGCCGCGGACCATGAAGACGAAGTCGGTGATGGCCGGCGAGTAGACGGCGCCGCCCGCGCAGGGGCCCATGATGGCCGAGATCTGGGGGATCACCCCCGAGGCCAGCGTGTTGCGCAGGAAGATGTCGGCGTAGCCGGCGAGCGAGACGACCCCTTCCTGGATCCGGGCGCCCCCCGAGTCGTTGAGCCCGATGATCGGCACCCCCGCCTTGAGCGCCAGATCCATGATCTTGCAGATCTTCTGGGCGTAGGTCAGCGACAGGGAGCCGCCGAAGACCGTGAAGTCCTGGGCGAAGACGTACGCCGGGCGGCCGTGGATGCGGCCTGAACCCGTGACGACGCCGTCCCCCAGCACCTTCTGATCGGCCATGCCGAAATCGACCGACTGGTGGACGACAAACCGGCCCAGCTCCTCGAACGAGCCTTTGTCGAGGAGGAGCTCGAGTCGCTCCCGGGCCGTCTTCTTGCCGGCTTTGTGCTGCCGGTGGATCCGGTCCTCCCCGCCGCCCAGCTCGGCCGCCTGCCGAAGGCGACGCAGCTCGGCGAAGCGGTCGTCGAGACTCATGCGACGGCACCTCGCGCGCCGGGACCTTCGACCGGGCCGGGGCGAAACATCGGCTGGCATTATACGAGGCGCCTCTTCGCAGCGTCAACGCGAGCGGCGCGCCGGTGTCGGATTTGACGACGGTGGAGTCGTCTGCTACGGTAGGGAGCAACCGCATCGCGCCAGCTGTCCAGAAAAAGGGGTCCGACTCGTGGCCAGTGCCGCCGCCCTGATCGCCAGTCTGGCGTTCCTCGCCCTCGTGGTCGCCGCCGTGCCGGTCCTCGTCCAGCTGCGGCGGACGGCTCGGGCGGCCGAGCAGACCTTGGCCACCGTCGAGCGCGAGTTGCGCCCCCTGGCGCCCCAGCTCCACGCCCTGCTCCAGGATCATCGCGAGCTGGCCCAACGGGCGACTCGCGACCTCCGGGAGGTGGAGGGACTCGCGTTGATGACCCAGGAGGTGCTGGGCCGGCTCCTCAAGCTGACCGGGCTCCTGGGCGGCGTGGGCACCGTGGGCCGGGTCCTGGGCGTGGCGCAAGGCCTCCGCAAGGGGGTGGACGTGTTCATCCAGCGGCTCGCGAAGAGCAAGCGGTCGGGATAGGAGGCGGAGACCATGTCGGAAGACCGACGGGACGATCTGAACTTCCTGGGTGCGCTCGGGCTCATCACGGTGGGGGCGATCATCGGCGCCGGGGTCGCGCTCCTGCTGGCGCCGAAGACGGGGGAAGAGACGCGCGACTTGCTCCGCGAGAAGGGAGTCGACTTCGCGCGACGAGCCCAGGAGCGCGGCTCGGAGTTCGCCCGGCGGGCGCAGGAGACGGTGGGTGAGGCGCAGGTCCGAGCCCAGGAATACCTGGGGCGCGGCCGCGAGGTGATGGAGGAAAAATCGGCCCAGCTCCGGGCGGCATTTGAAGCGGGCCGCAGCGCGATGCGGGAGGAGATCTCGAAGATCCGCGGCAAGGACGAGCCCCTGGAAGGCGTGTAGGAGGCCGCCGCGGACAGCTGATGGAGGAGGTGCCGGAACCACTCCAACACGCGGCGGAAGAGGTCAAGGACAAGGCCTTCACCCGCCGCGTCGCGCTCACCACCGCCCTCTACGCGGTCCTCCTCGCCATCACCTCGCTGGGCGGCAACAACGCCACCAAGGAAATGCTGCTCGCCCAGCAGCAGGCCTCCGACCAGTGGGCCTTCTACCAGGCCAAGGTGATCCGCGAGCACCAGTACCGGGCCCAGGCTCTTCGACTGGAGGCGGAATTGTTCGAGCGCGGCCCGGTGATGCGGCCCGAGGCCCGGGCCAAGTACGAGGAGCTGCGGGCGAAGTTCGCCGAGGAAGAGAAGCGCTACAACGCCGAGAAGAAGGACATCGAGAAGGACGCCAAGCGGCTCGAGCACGAGCGTGACGTCAACAAGGCCCGGGACCCGAACTTCGACCTGGCCGCGGCGCTCCTCCAGATCGCCATCGTCATCGCCTCGGTCTCGATCCTCTCGACCTCCCGCACGCTCTTCGGGGTCTCGATGGTGTTCGCGGTGGCCGGCGCCCTACTCTGCCTGAACGGCTTCTTGCTCCTGGCTCACCTGCCGTTCGCCTGAGCGGGCGGCTCGGCCCGTAGCAGGCGCGACTCCTCGACGTCGGGATCCCAGTCGCTGGTCGCGCCGGCGGTGTCGGCCGCCATGCGCGTGAGCAGCCGCGCGTGGAGGGCCTCGGTCTTGGCGCTCCGACATCGGTCGCGGGCGGCCAACACCGGGCCGAGGGCGGTCCGGGCCGCCGGGAGATCGACCTGCCCGGCCCGGGTCTCATCCACGAGCCGCCGGTAGATCTTGGTCAGCTCGCCGATCAGGGGGGCCGGGTACTCCCGCCCCTGGATCTTCAGCGTGGTGACTCCCAGGCCCACGTAGCGCGGCACGTCGTCCAGCAGGTGGTAGATCTCGTTGTTCGACTGCTGGAGATAGGTGAGGACCCGGGCCGGGAACCGGGCGGCGATCTCGGGGACGTGGTTTCCCAGGCAGGGGCGGTAGCAGACCCCGCCCTTGTCCGGGTTTCCGACCAGTTTGGTGCGGCTGGTGCCGTCCGAGTCGTGGACGACCTGCTCCTCGAAGTAGGGGGCGAAGTAGTCGTAGAGCCGGCAGCCGCCCACGCCGGTCACACAGCGGTTGGAGTGGATGAGGAGCTCCATCCCGATCCCCACCGTATCGGCCACCTGCTTGAGGGCGGCCAGACGCTCGAAGCTCGCCAGCGCGGTCGAAGCCACGAACTGGGTGGCCCCGGCGTCCCGGGCCTTCTCCATCGAGGCCCGGTCGCGGATGTTGCAGGCGACGCTCGCGTGGATGGTGATCTCGGGAAAGCGGGTGTGGATCTCCCGCATGGCCGAGGCCGATTTCACGATGAACCCGTCCACCCGCCGGCTCCCGTAGGCCTCGACCTTGCGCATGAGCTCGGCGTGGTCGGCGAGCTCGATGTCGGTGTTCAGCGCCACCCGGAGCTTGGCGCCGTGGTCGTGGGCCAGGCCGATCGCCTCCAGCACCTGGTGGTGCGGCAACTCGTAGGTGGCCTCGCGCCGGCTCCAACCCAGCGGGCCCACGTAGACGGCGTCGGCGCCGGCCGCCAAGGCATTCCGGACCATCTCGAGGGAGCCGCCGGGGGACAGTAGCTCGGTCATGACCACTCTCCTTGCCTACAAGTGGATGGCTTGGCCCAGAGCGTCGAGGGCCGCCTCCATGACGGCCTCCGACATCGTGGGGTGGGCGTGGATGGTGTGGCCCACCTCGTCGACCGTAGCCTCCAGCGTCTTCCCCAGGCCGAACTCGGCGATCAGCTCGGTGGCCTCCGCGCCGAGGATATGGGCGCCGAGGATCTCACCGGTCTCGGCGGCCGCCACGATCTTCACGAGTCCCTCCGGTTCGGCGAGGGCCTGCGCTTTGCCGTTGGCCTGAAACTGGTAACGGCCGATCCGGACCTCGCGCCCGCCCTCCCGGGCCTGGGCTTCGGTGAGCCCGAGGCTCGCCACCTGGGGGTGACAATAGGTGCAGCTCGGCACGGCGCGCCGATCCACCGGCTGGGGGTCGCGACCGGCGATCGTCTCGACGGCCACGATTCCCTCCGCGCTCGCCTTGTGAGCCAGGAGCGGCGGCCCGGCCACATCGCCGATCGCGTAGATGCCGGAGACCGACGTCTCCTGGCGCGGCGTGACCGTGAGGTAGCCGCGATGGGTCGCGGCGCCGACCGCCTCCAGCCCGAGACCACGTGTCTTGGCACCCCGCCCGACCGCCATCAGCACGCGGTCGGCGGTCAGGCGCGTCGTCTTGCCCTCCTGGTCGATCTCGACGCTGACCCCGTCCCGGTTGGGCTTGACCCCGAACACGGTGGCACCGGTGCGGACGTCGATCTTCCGCTTGGCGAAGCTTCGGGCAAGGATCTTCGAGATCTCCTCGTCCTCGACCGGCAGGAGGCGGGGCAGCGCCTCGACCAGCGTGACCTGGACCCCATAGGCCGCGAACACGTCGGCGAACTCCACCCCGACGGCGCCGGCCCCGATGATGATGATCGAGCCGGGCAGGCGCTCCAACCGGAGGGCTTCGTCGGAGGAAATGATCCGTTCGCCGTCGATCGTCAGGCCGGGCAGGCTGCGGGGCTCGGCGCCAGTGGCCAGGATCACGGCCCGCGCCTCCACCGTCTGCGGAGCCCCCGACGCCGCGTGCACCCGCACCGCGCCCGGGCCGACCAGCTCGCCGCGTCCCGCCAGCAGGACGATCTTGTTCTTCCGGAACAGGAACTCGACGCCCTTGGCCATCCGGTCGGCGACCTGCCGGCTCCGCCGGTAGGCCACCCCGTAGTCGGCCCGGAGGTTGTCCACGCTCACGCCGAACTCGCCGGCCCGCTGGAAGAGCTGGAGGACCTCGGCGTTGCGGAGCAGGGCCTTGGTCGGAATGCATCCCCAGTTCAGGCAGATCCCGCCCGGCCGGTCGGCCTCGACCACGGCGGTCCGGAGCCCGAGCTGGGCGGCGCGGATGGCACCGACGTAGCCGCCCGGGCCCGACCCGACGACGACGACGTCGTAGCGCTCGGCAGCCATCGAGCCTAGACCAGAAGCCCGAGCGGGGCTTCCAGCAACGCCTTGAGGTCGCCGAGGAAGCGCGCGCCCATGGCCCCATCCATCACCCGGTGGTCGCACGCCAGGGTGACCCGCATGCGCTTGCCCACCGCGAGCTGGCCATCGACGACCACGGGCTTCTCCACGATCGCCCCCACCGCCAGGATCGCGCCCTCGGGCGGGTTGATGATGGCCGAGAACTCGTCCACCGGGAACATGCCGAGGTTCGAGATCGAGAAGGTGGCGCCGGACAGCTCGGTGGCCCTGAGCTTCCGGGCTCGCGTGCGCTCGACGAGATCGCGCGCCTCGGCGGCGATCTGGAAGAGGCTCTTCTGGTCGCAGTCGCGGAGGACCGGCGTGATGAGGCCCTCGTCGAGGGCGACGGCGATCCCGATGTGGGCGGCGCGGTAACGGCGGATGGCCTGGCCCTGGAGGCTCGCGTTCACGCCGGGGTGCTTGAGGAGGGTGAGGGCGCAGGCCCGGACGATCAGGTCGGTGACGGTCAGCTTGGGCGCGTCGGGCAGCGCCTGCAACTCCTCCCGCAACGTGACCGCGCGCTCCATGGCGATCTCGGCCGTGAGGTAGAAGTGCGGGACGGGCGCCTTGGATTGGACCATCTGCTTGGCGATGGCCGCCCGAATCTGGCTGAGCGGGGCGTCCTCGTACTCGGCTTCCGGCCGGACGATGGTCGGCCGGGGCGCCGCCGGCGCGCGGGGGACCCCCGGCGAGGGGCCGGCGGGGGCGGGCGCGGCGGCGGCCGGGGCCGCCGGGGCCGGCGCCCCGCGGGCGGCGACGAAGGCCTCCACGTCGCGCTGAATGACGCGGCCCCCGGGCCCGGTGCCTTTCAGACGCGTCAAGTCCACGCCCGCCCGCTGGGCCAGCTTCTTCGCGAGCGGTGAGGCGCGGAGCCGCTGGCCGGCGGCCGGCTCCGCCTCCTCCTCTTCTTCGGCCCCTCCCGCCGCCGGCGCCGCCGCGCTGACCGCGCCCGCGGGGACCGCCGGGGCCGGGCGGGCGTCGGCCGCCGAGACCGAGGGGGCAGCCGGCGCGGTCGCCGACGCGGCGGCTTGAGCGCCAGTCGGGGCCGCGGCCCGCGCCGGCTCCTTGGCAGGGGCTCCGGCCGCCGGCGCCGCCGCGCTGACCGCGCCCGCGGGGGCCGCCGGGGCCGGGCGGGCGTCGGCCGCCGAGACCGAGGGGGCGGCCGGCGCGGTCGCCGACGCGGCGGCTTGAGCGCCAGTCGGGGCCGCGGCCCGCGCCGGCTCCTTGGCAGGGGCTCCGGCCGCCGGCGCCGCCGCGC